>NZ_JBFBIL010000014.1:0-142528 GCF_040685575.1 Kitasatospora sp. NPDC088351
GTCGAGGGCGACGACGCGGGTCTCCCCCTCCCCGTAGACCTTGTTCAGACCGGTGGCGCGGGCGGCCGCCCGGCCGGTACGGACGGCGGTTGCGGTCGACGTGGTCACGGGGGTGCTCCTTGGGGTCGCGGGATGCGGGGGGAGGTGCCGGGGCGCCGGGAGGCAGCCGGCCGGCCGGGCCCCGGGGGGTTCCGGCCGTACCTCCATGCTCCGCTGCGTGATCATGGTTTCTCGTCGCTCCGCCGGACGGTTGGCCTGACCACCGCTGGGCGTACTCCCTGGTAAGGCCCTCATCCTTCGGTATGACACGGACCCTGACCGGGGACCGGTGGCCGGATCGCACGCCCTGGGTGGCCAAATCACGAACTGTTCGTCAGATGGCAAGGAAACATGACAACTTCCCTGGCTGGGAACATGCGAAAGAGGGAGGCGGGAGACTAGGCTCAGGGGTGGCCTGCACGGGGGTGGAGCACCACCTCCGGCCGGGCTCGGGCAGGTCCGCAGGCCCGGATGGTGGAACGCAGACACGGGCAGCTTAAAACTGCTTGGCCGCGAGGCCGTGCCGGTTCGAGTCCGGCTCCGGGCACCACTCGACGTCGCGGGGGCGCCTTCCGGCGCCCCCGCCGGGCGTCCTCCGGCGGATCATCCTCGCGGCGTATCCCGATTTCTTTGCCAAGCCATTACCCTGGTGGTCGGGCGGCGCTGTGCCGCCACGGAGGGAATGAGCAATGAGAAGCAGCAACCCGGTCTTCTCGCGGGAGGGGTCCTTCACCCGCGAGCCCGGCTACGCGGGTTTCGGCACCACCACGCAGGCCCCGCCGGCCGGGAGCCCGTACGCCGCAGACCCCCACAACCAGAGCAATCCGTACGGCAACAACCCGTACGCCCAGCAGTCGCAGGGGCAGGGGCCGCTGACCGACGAGCAGCTGGTCGAGATGTACCGGGCGCCGTCGGCCGGTCCGCTGGCGACGGGTCGGATGACGCTCGACGACGTGGTCGCGCGTACCGCCATGACGCTGCTCACCCTGGTCGCCGCCGGTGCGGTGGCCTGGTTCGCGCTGCCGGGCGAGAACTACGGCTACGCGGTGGGCGCCGGCCTGGTGGCCTTCGTGGTCGGCATGGTCGTCTCCTTCAAGCGGAGCGTCAGCCCGCCGCTGATCCTGCTCTACGCGGGTCTGGAGGGCTTTGCCCTCGGTGCCGTGACCAAGGTGTTCAACACCCTCTGGCCGGGCATCGCGATCCAGGCGGTGCTGGGCACCGCGGCGGTCTTCGCGGCGATGCTGATCGCCTACAAGACCGGCCGGATCCGGGTCACGCCCCGCTACACGCGGATCGGCATCGCGATCGCCATGGGCTTCGTGCTGCTGATGGTGATCAACATGGTCGCGTCGATGTTCGGCGCGGAGATGGGTCTGCGCTCCGGCCCGCTGGGCATCGTGGTCGGCCTGGTCGGCATCGGCCTGGGCGCCTTCTTCCTCTCGCTGGACTTCGCCGCCATCGAGGAGGCCATCGCCCAGGGCGCTCCGCAGAAGGAGTCCTGGCGGGCCGCCTTCGGGCTCACCCTCTCGCTGGTCTGGATCTACGTCGAGATGCTGCGGCTGATCGCGATCCTGCGCGGCGACGACTGATCCCCGCCGCACCCGCGCACTGCCGCCGGGCCCGGAGCCTCCCGCTCCGGGCCCGGCGGCTTTCGTTAGGCTCGCGGTATGCCCGAAGCAGCCTCTCTCACCGAAGTCGTCGACTCCCTGGCGGATCGTTTCCGCTCGATGCCGCAGAGCCGGCTGCTGGGCGCGGTGCCCGGCCACGACTCGCGGGCGGCCGCCGGACTGGCGCTGGCCCGGCGGCTGGCGGCGGTGGCGCTGGCGGCGGAGGGCGGGCCGGCGCGGGAGTTCCCGGACGCCGGGGCGTTCGCCGTCGGGGACCAGCTGGCGGTGGCCGGGCACGATCTGGCGGCCGCGCTGGCCGCCCTGCCCGAGGGTGCCGGGGTGCCGCTCCCGGCACCGGCGGCCGGGCCTGCCCCCGTCCCGGTGGTGCTGGCCGAGACCCTGGCCGCGGTGGCGGCGACGGCGGCGCTCTGCGCCTGAGGCGTACGGCCCGGGCGGTACCGGACCCGGGCGGACCCGGACAGGCCGAAGGCCGGCCGGGTCGGTAACCCCATGACCCGGCCGGCCTTCTGGTGTGCGGTCAGATGCTCGCGACCACCCGGTCGGCGAGCACGTACACGGCGTCCTCGTCGGTGGAGAAGGTCAGCGAGTACGAGCCGGAGAACCGCGAACCGCCGAGCAGCCGGACGTCCTCGCCCGCCCGGACCGCGTCGATCAGCCGGTAGGCCGCCTCCCGGTCGCCGGGGGCGACGCAGAGCGTGGTGCCGTCGGCGAAGGCGTACACGTCCAGCGTGCCGAGCGGGCCGGGGCGGACGTCCACCAGTGCGACGCCCTCCTCGGCGAGCGTGGTCAGTCGGGTGTCGGTCCACTCGCGGGACGGCGCCTGGCTGGGGACGAAGTCGGGGTGCGAGGGGTGGCGGCGGGGGTCGGGCATGGTCACCGGCGCGTCCTCGACGGCGGGTTCGGCGTCCAGCAGCCCGGCCTCCAGACCGGTGGCCAGCAGGTCGGCCTCCCGGCGGGCCCGGGCGTCGCCGCCGGCCTCGCCGGACGGCGCACCGGCCGGGTGGCCCGGGCGCAGCGGAGCACCGCCCTCGGTGTCGGGGCCGGCGGCGACCGGTCCGACGACGCCCTCGTTGATCAGGTCCTCCAGCGCGGAGCGCAACGCCTCGCCGAACTCCGGGTCCATGGTGCCCGAGTGGTCGGCGGCGTCCTGCGGCCCGGTGGGGCGGGGAAAGAAGAGCGGCCACTCGTCGGTGCCGCCGAGCACACCGGCGAAGGGGGGGTCGAACAGTGGCGCGTCCTCGGCCGCGCGGGCCTCCTGCTCGGCCCAGAACGCCCGGGCCTCGGTGATCTCCCGCTCGCGGTCGGCGGCGAGCGCCTCGGCGACGGCCCGGCGTATCGCGGCCTCGTCGACCGGCGCGGGTACGGCCGTGGCCTGCGCGTCCAACCGGCGGGAGAGCCCTCGGAGACGGAGCAGCACGGCGGTCGACACGGCGATCAGGATCAGCAGCAGGATGGTGTAGACGGCGCTCACGGAACGTACTCCTAGCGAGGAGCGGAACGGGGTTACCTCTCCACACTGCCGCATGCGGGGCCGTTACCGCAGGGGCGAATGTCCAATTTGTCCATGACCTTCGCCTTTGTCCTCAAATTGTTAGGTAACACCGTTCTACGCTGCGGAGTTGATCCGCTCCGCACTGTCGATTTCCGGGCCCAAAACGACAGAATCGAGGGCCGGATCGACCTCTGAATGTGATCCGGCCCTCAATTACTCTGCGTCACTCCAAATGGGTGGTCTGGACCCTTGGGGGTTGACGGCGGAGGGTCAGCCGAGCCGCTCGACGACCATCGCCATGCCCTGGCCGCCGCCCACGCACATGGTCTCCAGGCCGAACTGCTTGTCGTGCCACTGCAGGGAGTTGATCAGCGTCGTGGTGATCCGGGCGCCGGTCATGCCGAAGGGGTGGCCCACCGCGATCGCGCCGCCGTTGACGTTCAGTCGGTCCAGGTCGATGCCCAGATCCCGGTAGGACGGGATGACCTGGGCCGCGAAGGCCTCGTTGATCTCGACCAGGTCGATGTCACCGATGGTCAGCCCGGCGCGCCTGAGCGCCTGTCGGGACGCCTCGACCGGGCCGTAGCCCATGATCTCCGGGGAGAGGGCGCTGACGCCGGTGGAGACCACCCGGGCGAGCGGGGTGATGCCCAGTTCGCGGGCCTTGGTGCCGGACATGACGACGAGCGCGGCGGCGCCGTCGTTCAGCGGGCAGCAGTTACCGGCGGTCACGGTGCCGTCCGGCCGGAAGACCGGCTTCAGGCCCGAGACGCCCTCCAGCGTGACGCCCGCGCGGGGGCCGTCGTCCGCGCTGACCACGGTGCCGTCCGGCAGCGTGACCGGGGTGATCTCGCGCTCCCAGAAGCCGGCCTTGACGGCGGCCTCGGCGAGGTTCTGCGAGCGGACGCCGAACTCGTCCTGCTCGGCCCGGGTGATGCCCTTGAGCGCGGCCAGGTTCTCGGCGGTCTGGCCCATCGCGATGTAGGCGTCCGGCAGCAGGCCGTCCGCGCGCGGGTCGTGCCACTCGCCGCCGCCCTCCTCGGCGCGCCTGGCGGTGCGGGCCCGGGCCTCGTCGAAGAGCGGGTTCATGGTGCCCGGCATGCCGTCCGAGGTGCCGTGGACGCTGCGCGAGACGGTCTCCACGCCGGCCGAGACGAAGATGTCGCCCTCGCCGGCCCTGATCGCGTGCAGCGCCATCCTGGTGGTCTGCAGCGAGGACGAGCAGTAGCGGGTGACGGTCGTGCCGGGCAGGTAGTCCATGCCCATCTGCACGGCCACGATCCGGGCCAGGTTGTGGCCCTGCTCGCCGCCGGGCAGGCCGCAGCCGAGCATCAGGTCGTCGATCTCGCGCGGGTCGAGCTGGGGGACCTTGGCCAGTGCGGCGCCGATGACGTGCGCGGTCAGGTCGTCCGGGCGGACGTCCTTGAGCGAGCCCTTGAAGGCCCGGCCGATCGGCGAACGGGCGGCGCTGACGATGACGGCTTCGGGCATGGCGGGCTCCTCGCTGAGTGACCTTCGGGCTGCGGCCGCCCGGGCGGTGGCCCGGCGGGTGGCCGGGACGGTCCGGGTGGACGTCCGGGAGGAAAGTTACCGTCTGGTAGTTCAGGCGTCACCAGCCCCGGCGTGTGAGCTGGCCGACGTGTTCCCGGTGTCCGGCCCGGGCCCGCCCCGCGGCTCCTCGGCGGCCCACGGGCCGGGCAGGCCGACCCGTAGCCGCTGCCGCAGCAGCGCCCAGCGCCGGGCCGCGCCCTCGGCGCCGACGGCCGCCACCTCGGAACCGGCCCGGCCCGCCGCGGCCGCCGCGGCCACCGCCACCGGCAGCACCGTCGCGCCCGGGAGCGTCCCGGCCGGCCGCTCCTTCTCGGGCCAGAGGCCGAGCGCGGCGCAGACCGAGGGCAGCACGGCCATCGAGGCCGTCGCGTAGCCCTGGGCCGACGGGTGGTAGCGGTCGGCGGCGAACATCTCCGGCCGGGCCGCGAACTCCGGCCCGAGCAGCGAGCCCAGCGAGACCGTCCGGCCGCCCGCCCCCACCACCGCGATGGTCTGCGCGGCGGCCAGCTGCCGGCTCAGCCGGCGGGCCACCCAGCGCAGCGGAGGGCGGACCGGCTTGATCGTGCCGAGGTCGGGGCAGGTGCCGACGACCACCTCGCACCCGTTGGCCCGCAGTGCCGCGACCGCCTCGCCGAGCTGGCGCACCGAGGCCTGGGCCGGGCTGTGCCGGGTGACGTCATTGGCGCCGACCATGATCACCGCGATGTCGGGGCGGTGCGGCAGGGCCTGCTCCAGCTGGCCGGAGAGATCGGCCGAGCGCCCGCCCGGGCGGGCCACGTTGACCAGCCGGACCGGCCGCTCCGCCACCGAGGCGAGGCCCGCCGCGAGCAGCGCCCCCGGGGTCTCGCGGGCGCGCAGCACACCGAGCCCGGCGGCGGTGGAGTCACCGAGGAAGGCGAGCACCAGCGGTGGCCGCGGCCCGGCGGCGGCGTCCGCGAAGGCCTCGCCGTACACGCCGTCGGCCTTGGGCGGGTTCGTGTCCAGGACGCCGATGGCCTGGACGGCCAGCTTGCTCTCGGTCAGCAGCACCCCCACCAGCCCCACGCCCAGCAGGCCGAGCCCGCCTCCGCCGTACGCCGCCGCGGTGGCGATCCGCCGGGCCACCCGGGCCCGCGACTCCTGTGCCCCTGGCATCCGGTGCCCCCTTCGCGTCCTCGTGCCGCCCCCGACGGGGCCACTCCAGCGCCTGTACACCTCTTCTACCCGCCGCCGGCCGCGCGCTATCGGCCGGCGGCGTCCATCCGGGGCCGGCCGGCGGCCACGCGCTGCGGGCGGACGTGGTGATTCCGGGGCCCTACGCTTTGGGTACCGAATGCACTCGCATGCCCACAGACCGGGAGGACCCCCGTGCGGTACCACAACTCGATCATCGACCTGGTCGGCAACACGCCACTGGTCAAGCTGAACAAGGTCACCGAGGGCATCAGCGCGACAGTGCTGGCGAAGGTCGAGTACTTCAACCCCGGCGGCTCGGTGAAGGACCGCATCGCGATGCGCATGATCGAGGCCGCCGAGGCCTCGGGCGCGCTGAAGCCGGGTGGCACGATCGTGGAGCCGACCTCCGGCAACACGGGCGTCGGGCTGGCGATCGTGGCCCAGCAGAAGGGCTACAAGTGCATCTTCGTCTGCCCGGACAAGGTGTCCACCGACAAGATCAACACGCTGCGCGCGTACGGTGCCGAGGTGGTGGTCTGTCCGACCGCCGTCGCGCCCGAGCATCCGGACTCCTACTACAACGTCTCCGACCGGCTGGTCCGTGAGACGCCCAACGCCTGGAAGCCGGACCAGTACTCCAACCCGGACAACCCGGCCTCGCACTACCACTCCACCGGTCCGGAGCTGTGGGAGCAGACCGAGGGGCGGATCACCCACTTCGTGGCGGGCGTCGGCACCGGCGGCACCATCTCCGGCACCGGCAACTACCTGAAGGAGGTCTCCGGCGGCAAGGTCAAGGTGATCGGCGCCGACCCGGAGGGCTCGGTCTACTCGGGCGGCACCGGCCGGCCGTACCTGGTCGAGGGCGTCGGTGAGGACTTCTGGCCGACCGCCTACGACCGCAGCGTCGCGGACGGGATCGTCGCCGTCTCCGACAAGGACTCCTTCCAGATGACCCGCCGCCTGGCCAAGGAGGAGGGCCTGCTGGTCGGCGGCTCCTGCGGGATGGCCGTGGTCGCCGCGCTGGAGGTGGCCAAGGAGCTCGGCCCGGACGACGTCGTCGTGGTGCTGCTGCCGGACGGCGGCCGCGGCTACCTGTCCAAGATCTTCAACGACGACTGGATGGCCGACTACGGCTTCCTGCCGTCGTCCACCGACGAGGCGCACATCAGCGAGGTGCTGGCCCGCAAGAACGCCATCGAGCACGAGGGCATCCCGCAGTTCGTCCACATGCACCCCAACGAGACGGTCGCCGAGGCGGTGCGGGTGCTGCGCGAGTACGGCGTCTCGCAGATGCCGGTGGTCTCCCCGGGCGCCGGGCACCCCGACATCATGGCCGGCGAGGTGATCGGCTCGGTGGTGGAGAAGCTGCTGCTGGAGGGCGTCTTCGCGAACGAGATCACGCTGACCGACACCCTGGACAAGGTGATGTCCAAGCCGCTGCCGGTGGTCGGCTCGGGCGAGACCGTCACCAACCTGATGACGGTGCTGGAGAAGGCCGACGCGGCGGTGGTGCTGGTGGAGGGCAAGCCGCAGGGCATCGTCACTCGCCAGGACCTGCTGGGCTTCCTCACCGGCCGCGCCGCGCACTGACGCGCGGTCACCCCGGGGACTGGGCCGGTCGGCTGAAGATTCGTCCACGGCCCACGTGGTACACCGGCGTCACCTGCCCGCAGCACGTGGTTAACAAGGGTCAGGCATGGTGGTGTCAACGGCAAGACGCCGCACGAGGCGACGGCAACCGTCCGGGAGCGGCTCCCCGGCGACCGCGGTCGGCTCCGGACACGTCGGTCGGCCCTGACCCGGCCGGCTGTGTCCTTGGCCCTCCTTGCCCGGCATCGGGCAGGAGGGGCCCACTCCTCGCCCGGCATCGGGCAAGGAGGGGCCACCGTGGGAGACGCCGTCGTCCCGCCCCTGTCCGGCTTCGGCCGGTGGACAGGGTGCGGCGGCTCCCGCGGCATCCACCGCGCCGTCCGGCGCGTCTCCGCGGCTCCCGGGTGGGGGAGCCCAGACGGAGGCGGCAGGGCCGGTCCCTCTCCGGAGGGGCCGGCCCTTCCCGTACCCTCGCACGCATGACCAGCACTGAAACGACCGGCCAGGACGCACCGCGCTACGTCCGGCTCAGCATCGAGCTCATCGCCGAGATCACCGACGAGCAGGCGCTCAAGAACGCCGCCCTGAAGCAGGTGGCGGACGACGAGTACCTCGACGACGAGGAGCGCGCCCAGTCCGTCGAGGCCATCGACGTGGACCCGTCGGGTTCGCTCGCCCACTTCATCGACCCGGTCGCCCTCCTCGGCGACGTCCCGGGCGTGGAGCTCGCCTCGGCGACCTGGGAGTCCGCGCAGACCGAGTTCGACCCCGAGGGGGACGGCTGGGACGAGTACACGGTGGACGAGTCCGGCGAGTCCGGCGAGTCCGCCGAGTCCGCCGAGTAGTCGTCACGACGTGTGACCGCCCGGTCTGCTCACCGCAGACCGGGCGTTTTGCCCATATTTGGCGGGAAATTGAGTCGTCTCATACGATCGCTACCCGTCGGTGGTGGAACCGTGAAGGGGCGGATTGCGTTTCTGTATCCGTAATGCCCGGGATGATCAGCAGGGAGAAGACGACGTGACGGCACGGGACGCGCAGGGCCGGGCAGGCGGCGGAAACTGGAGTCGGCGCGGCGTGCTGGCGGGCCTGATCGGAGCGCCGGTCCTGCTGCTGGCGGCCTGCAACGACAGCAAGAGCACCGGGAACGCCACCACCGGCGGGAACGCCGCAGGCGGGAGCACCCCGGCCGCGGACGGCACCGGCGGCACCGGCGGTACCGGCGGCACCGGCACCACCGAAAGCCCGGCCACCAGCGCGAGCGCCAGCACCCCGCCGAAGACCTCGGCGGCCGTCATCACCGTCACCCCCGCCGACGGCGCCACCGGGGCCAGCTTCAGCGAGCCGGTCAAGGTCACCGTCGCCGACGGCACCCTCGGCTCGGTCACGGTCACCGACTCCACCGGCAAGGCGCTGGCCGGCCAGCTCTCCTCCGACGGCACCAGCTGGACCTCCGCCGCGGCCCCGGCCAGCGGCACCAAGTACACCGTCGCCGCCACCGCCACCGACAAGGACAAGCGCGAGGCGAACGCCAACGCCGCCTTCACCACGGCGACCCCGGCCAACACCTTCGTCGGCTACTTCACCCCCGAGGACGGCTCCGTCGTCGGCGTCGGCATGCCGGTGTCGATCAACTTCAGCAAGCCGGTCACCGACCGCAAGACCGTCCAGCAGGCGATCACCGTCATAGCCGAGCCGGGCGTCGAGATCGTCGGGCACTGGTTCTCCAGCACCCGCCTCGACTTCCGGCCGCAGGACTACTGGGCCAAGGGCACCAAGGTCACCGTCAAGCTCCGGCTCAAGGACGTCCAGGGCGCCAAGGGCGTCTACGGCACCCAGTCCAAGGACGTCCGCTTCACCATCGGCCGGGCGCAGACCAGCGTCGCCGACCTCGCCACCAAGAAGCTCACCGTCACCACCGACGGCCAGGTCAGCGCCGTCTACGCGATCTCCGGCGGCGCGCCCGAGTTCCGCACCTGGGGCGGCAAGATGGTCATCTCCGAGCAGTTCCAGCAGACCCGGATGAACTCGCAGACCGTCGGCCTCGGCAGCGAGTACGACATCGCCGACGTGCCGCACGCCCAGCGGCTGACCACCTCGGGCACCTTCATCCACGGCAACTACTGGTCCCCGTCGACGATCTTCGGCGGCCAGAACACCAGCCACGGCTGCGTCGGCCTGCGGGACGCCCAGGGCGGCCAGGACGCCGCCAAGGACGGCTACAAGTTCTACAAGAGCTCGATGATCGGTGACGTGGTCGAGGTCGTGAACTCCGGCGACAAGACCGTCGAGCCGTCCAACGGCCTCAACGGCTGGAACCTGGGCTGGGCCGCCTGGAAGGCCGGCAGCGCGATCTGACCGCGCTCCGGGCGGACGGCGAACGCCACGGCCGAAACCCGCCGGACTCCGGGCGGCCGGGGCGCCAGGGTGGAGGCATGACCACAACCACCACACCCGCCCTGGCCGTCCGCCCGATCGACCCGGCCGTCCTCGCGGCGCTGCGGGAGCGCGACGACGCGGGCCGCCCGCCGGTGCCGGCCGGGAACGAGGACGGCGGCGCCCCGCTGCGCTGCTGCCTGACCCGGGCCAGGCCCGGCGAGGCGATCCTGCTGACCGGCTACGCGCCGCTGCGCCGCTGGGCCGCCGAGACCGGTGCCGACCCGGGCCCGTACGACGAGACCGGTCCGGTCTTCGTGCACGCCGGACCGTGCCCCGGGGCCGGGGACGCCTGGCCGGCCGCCTTCCACGGCGGCGAGCGGGTGCTGCGCGCCTACGACCGGCGTGGGCACATCCTGCGCGGTGTGCCGGTCACCCCGGACACCGCCGAGGCCGCCGCCACCGAGCTGCTGGCCGACCCGGAGGTGGCCGTGGCGCACGTCCGGGCACTGCACTTCGGCTGCTTCCTGCACGAGGTCCGGAGGGCCTGAACCGGCCGGTGGATCAGCGCTCGGCGTAGTCGGCGAAGCCCTGCCGGTCGATGAAGACGCAGGGCTCGTCGCCGACCACCCGGGCGTCGTGCCCGGCCGGGCAGACCATGACGTCACCCGGGCCGCCCGGTCAGCCCCCGGTGCGGGCGACGCCGATCGGGCAGCTCGCGCCGGTGCCGCCGAGGCCGCAGTAGCCGTTCGGGTTCTTGGCGTCGGACAGGTACTGCTGGTGGTACGGCTCGGCCGGGTAGAACGGGCCGGCCGGAGCGATCTCGGTGGTGACGGGGCCGAGGCCGATCGCGGTCAGCGCCGGCTGGAAGGCGTCCCGGGTGGCGGTCGCGGCTTCCTGCTGGGCCGGGGAGTGGGTGTAGACGGCGGACCGGTACTGGGTGCCCACGTCGTTGCCCTGGCGGTTGCCCTGCGTCGGGTCGTGCGACTCCCAGAAGGTCTTCAGCAGCCGCTCGTACGAGATCACCGCCGGGTCGTAGACCACCCGGACCGCCTCGGTGTGCCCGGTCAGCCCGCTGCACACCTCCTCGTACGTCGGGTTGGGGGTGTACCCGCCCTGGTAGCCGACCAGCGTCGTCCAGACGCCGGGCAGGCGCCAGAACGTCCGCTCGGCGCCCCAGAAGCAGCCGAGCCCGAAGTCGGCCACCTCCAGCCCGTCCGGGTACGGCCCGGTGAGCGGGTGCCCGAGCACGGTGTGCGGCTCGCGCAGGGCGAAGGACGGCTCCGGCCGGCCGGGCAGCGCCTGGTCGGGAGGGACGAGCGAGGTCTTGTGACGGTTGAACAGCACGGCCTGCTCCAACTGGTCGGCAAGGATGGCAGACAGTCCAACGCCGACGGCCGCCACCGGATTCCGGAGGCGGCCGCGAGCGGGTGGGGCAGGGGGTCAGGCGGAGGCCCCGGCGGCCTTCGTCGAGGCCAGCTCCTCGGGGCCCGGCTCGCCCTCCACGACCAGCTCGCTGCCCAGCAGCAGGCCGTGCTCGGCCGGGGTGATGGTGTTGCCGGCGCGCTCCTCCTCGGCGAGCCGCCCCTCGTGGCGGGCGATGGCGGCCCTGGCCCGCTCCAGCTGGGCCAGCTTGCGCTTGGCGAGCCGGGTCATGACCACGGGGAACAGCAGGGCCAGTCCGACGAAGGCCAGGACGATGATGCCGATCACAGATGTTCTTCCGGACAGCGGGGAAAGGACGGCGGAACGGTCAGGCCGAGGCGGGCTCGGCCGCGCCGGCGAGCAGGGCACGCAGCGGCGCGGTGTCCGGCCGGTCGGCGCAGGCGGAGTCGAGGGCCCGGTCGAGGGCGTCGGCCATGCCCTCGGGCAGGCGCAGCTCGGCCGAGCGCGACCAGGAGAACTCCCAGGAGGCCAGGCCGCTTTCGACGAGGGCCACCACGAAGGCGTGGCCGAGCTCCTCGCGCAGCACGGGGCGGGCGAACTCGCGGGCGGCCCGGCCGGTGGCGGCGGCCGCCTGCTCGCTCTTCGGCAGCAGGTCGGTGAACTCCCACGCCCGGCCGCCGTCGACGGCGTCGAGCAGGCCGTGGACCGTGGGCGGCAGGCCCAGCCCGGTCAGCGCCCGGCAGGCCGGACCGGCCGCCTCACGGGCGTGCGCCAGCATGGCCGTCCGTACCAGCTCCGGCCATTCCACCCGCTGCTTGCCGGCGGCCTCCGGGACCAGGCTGACGACCTCCAGCTCGACGAGGACGCGCTCGGCGTCGTGCAGCAGGGCGAAGGCGGGCCCGGTCGCGCCGGCGCCGCGGCCGTCGTCGGGCAGTGCCTCGACGGCGGCGACCCGGCGGTCGATCGGCGGGTGCGAGTCGTACGGGTCGGGCTCGTGCTCGGGCAGGCCGAGGGCGAGATCGGCCAGCTCCTGGCGACGCTTCGGGTCGCTCAGCAGGTGGGCGAGGCCGCCGTAGAACTGGCCGGGCGGCGGGAGCAGACCGGCGCCCCAGCCGAGGGTGGCGTAGCCGTTGAGGTAGAAGCCCTGGGCGGCGTCCAGCACCGGGACCTTGCGCAGCGCGGAGGCGGTGGCCTCGCGGCCGGCCAGCCGGGCGGCCACCAGGTCGGCGGCGTACTCCTGACGGCGGCTGACCGACTCGGAGACCCGGAAGTACAGCTTCGCGTACAGGGTGAAGAGCTTGGCCAGCACCCGGTCGACGCCGCCGGTGGCCTTCTCCTCGGACGGCTTGCGGCCCTTGGCGATCCGCTTCTCGGCCTTGGCCTGGAGCTTGGCGGCCTCCTCGGCCTTGTGCGCGTCGGCGCTCTGGTGCAGGTCTCCGACGGCGCGCAGGATCGCGGTACGGCCGGCCACGGTGATACCGGCCAGCCGGACGTCCTGGTTGCTGTAGTGGCCGAACTCGTGGGCCAGGACGGCCTCCAGCTCGCCCTCGGTGAGGCCCATCAACAGCGGGGTGCCGATCACCAGATGGCGCTTGCCGGGCAGCAGGCCGAGCAGCCTGGTCTCCTCCAGCACACCCGCGTTGACGTCAGGGACGAGCCGGATCCCGGCCGGGCCGCGGACGCCGGTCCGCTCGGCGACGCGGTCCACCACGGCCCAGATCGCGGGCTGCTGTTCGCGGTCGGCGGGCACCCCGGGCAGCTCCCCGCCGTCCTCGCGACTACGGGTCAGGAAGACCGCCCGGACCACGGGGTAGGCGACGAGGGCGGTGAGCGCCCAGATCTTGAGCACGCCCGGGTTCACGTGGCCGGCGGCCTGGTACAGGCCGATGTCGAGAACGATCAGGCCCACGACGATGCCGAGGGCGAGCAGGTAGAAGCCGGCGAGCATCACCACGGCGGTCAGGGCTCTGGTGGACGTGCTCATGCCGGTGGGATGCTGGGGCGCGCCCATGCGGTGGTCCTCCCCCGAAGGGTGCCGCAGGGTGCGGCGCTGGTGAACATGTGTACGGTGCGTGCAGATCGTAGCGGCCGGGTGTGACGAGCTGCACCGGGCTTTCGCTCTGACCGGGCTTCGACGCATTTGCGCACTACCCTCAGTGCTATGACCGAGCACCAGCTTCCCCAGGGCTTCGAGACTCTCGCCATCCACGCGGGTCAGGAAGCAGACCCCCAGACCGGGGCCGTCGTCACGCCGATCTACCAGGTGTCCACCTACAAGCAGGACGGGGTGGGCGGCCTGCGGGGCGGTTACGAGTACAGCCGCAGCGCCAACCCCACCCGTACCGCGCTGGAGGAGTGCCTCGCGGCGCTGGAGGGCGGCGCGCGCGGGCTCGCCTTCGCCTCCGGCCTGGCCGCCGAGGACACCCTGCTGCGCACCGTCCTCAAGCCGGGCGACCACATCGTGATCCCCAACGACGCCTACGGCGGCACCTTCCGGCTCTTCGCCAAGGTGCTGACCCGCTGGGGCGTCGAGTTCTCCGTCGCCAACACCCAGGACCTGGCGACCGTCCGCGAGGCGCTGCGCCCCAACACCCGCGCGGTCTGGGTGGAGACCCCGTCCAACCCGCTGCTGGGCATCACCGACCTGGCCGCGCTCGCCGAGATCGCGCACGGCGCCGGCGCGCTGCTGGTGGTCGACAACACCTTCGCCAGCCCGTACCTGCAGCAGCCGATCTCGCTCGGCGCGGACGCGGTCGTGCACTCCACCACCAAGTACATGGGCGGCCACTCGGACGTGGTCGGCGGTGCGCTGGTGCTGGCCGACGCGGGCCTCGGCGAGGAGGTCGCGTACCACCAGAACGCGATGGGCGCGGTCTCCGGGCCGTTCGACGCGTGGCTGGTGCTGCGCGGCATCAAGACCCTCGGCGTGCGGATGGACCGGCACAGCTCCAACGCGGAGAAGGTCGCCGAGCTGCTGGCCGGCCACCCCGAGGTCAGCCAGGTGCTCTACCCGGGCCTGCCCGAGCACCCCGGCCACGACATCGCCGCCAAGCAGATGAAGGCGTTCGGCGGCATGGTCTCCTTCCGCGTCAAGGGCGGCGAGGAGGCGGCGGTCGAGGTCTGCAACCGCGCGGAGCTGTTCACCCTCGGTGAGTCGCTGGGCGGCGTCGAGTCGCTGATCGAGCACCCGGGCCGGATGACGCACGCCTCGGTGGCCGGTTCGGCCCTGGAGGTGCCCGCCGACCTGGTCCGCGTCTCGGTCGGCATCGAGTCGATCGACGACCTGCTGGCGGACCTCCGGCAGGCGCTGGGTTAGTCCTGCCGCCCTGGCCGGTCCGCGGTGTACGACTCCATCGCGTGGTTGAAGCGGGCCAGCAGGGCGCAGAACGCGCGTTGTTCCTCGGGTGGCCAGCCGGCCACCAGGCGGCGGGTCAACTCGGCCCGTCCGTCCTGCACTTCGGCCAGCCGGCGGGCGCCGAGCGGGGTCAGTGCGAGCCGTACGGCACGACGGTCGGCCGGGTCCTGGACCCGGCCGACCAGGCCGGCCGCCACCAGCGGGGCGACCTGCCGGGTGACCGTGGAGGAGTCGACGCCCAGGGCGTCGGCCAGCGCCTTCACATTGGCGGGCCCGTGCCGCTCCAGGCGGTCGAGCAGGAGATAGGCGGCGCGGTCCAGCGCGCCGACGCCGTCGGAGGTCCGGACCTGTTCCATCCGGCGGGCGAACACCGCCAGATGGTACTGGAGTTGGGCGTGCACGGGGTCGGTGCGGT
Organism: Kitasatospora sp. NPDC088351; assembly: GCF_040685575.1. Lineage (NCBI taxonomy): Bacteria > Bacillati > Actinomycetota > Actinomycetes > Kitasatosporales > Streptomycetaceae > Kitasatospora > Kitasatospora sp. NPDC088351. Next base: position 14,991 of record NZ_JBFBIL010000014.1, read on the forward strand.
CGGTGGCCTGGGGCGAGGTCGTCGTCATCGCGGCTCACGATCGTCGTGCGGTGAGAGAGGCTCAGAGGCAGCAGCGTACGCGGGCCGGGCGGGCCCGGGAACAGGCCCGGCGTCCCCGGCCGGCCGCCGCGGCGGCCGTAGGCTGGCGTTATGCAGAGCTGGCCGATCACCCTCGACGACGTCCGCGGTGCCCAGAAGATGCTCGTCGGGGTCGCCCGGGTGACGCCGATGGAGGGCAGCCGGCACCTCTCGGCGCTGATCGGCTCGCCGGTCCACCTGAAGTGCGAGAACCTCCAGCGCACCGGCTCGTTCAAGCTGCGCGGGGCGTATGTGCGGATCGCGGGACTCTCGCCGGTGCAGCGGGCCGGAGGGGTGGTCGCGGCGAGCGCCGGGAACCACGCGCAGGGGGTGGCGCTGGCGGCCTCGCTGCTCGGGGTCCGGTCGACCGTCTTCATGCCGGTGGCCGCGCCGCTGCCCAAGGTCGCGGCGACCCGCGAGTACGGCGCCGAGGTCCGGTTGCACGGCGCCACGGTGGACGAGGCGCTGCAGGCCGCGCAGCGCTACGCGGAAGCGACCGGCGCGGTGTTCATCCACCCCTTCGACCACTGGGACGTGGTCACCGGCCAGGCCACCGTCGGGCTGGAGATCCTGGAGCAGTGCCCCGAGGTGCGCACCATCCTGGTCGGGGTGGGCGGCGGCGGGCTGCTGGCCGGGATCGCGGCGGCGGTCAAGCCGCTCCGCCCGGACGTGCGGGTGATCGGGGTGCAGGCGGCGGGCGCGGCCGCGTACCCGCCCTCGCTGGCGGCGGGGCGGCCGGTGTCGCTGGAGCACATCGCCACCATGGCGGACGGGATCATGGTCGGCCGGCCCGGGGACATCCCGTTCGAGGTGGTCAACACCCTGGCGGACGGCGTCCGGACGGTCTCCGAGGACTCGCTCTCGCGGGCCCTGCTGCTGAGCCTGGAGCGGCTGAAGCTGGTGGTCGAGCCGGCCGGGGCCAGCCCGGTCGCGGCGCTGCTGGAGCAGCCGGACTCGTTCGAGGGGCCGGTGGTGGCGGTGCTCTCCGGCGGCAACATCGACCCGCAGCTGATGCAGCGGGTGCTGCGGCACGGCCTGGCGGCGGCCGGCCGCTATCTGTCGCTGCGGGTGCGGCTGGCGGACCGGCCGGGCTCGCTGGCGAACCTGCTGGCGGTGCTGACCGAGGTGGACGCGAACGTGCTGGACGTGGCACATGTGCGGATCGACCCGCGGCTGGGGCTGACCGAGGTCGAGGTGGACCTGCACCTGGAGACCAAGGGGCCGGAGCACTGCGCCCTGGTGATCGGCGAGCTGCGGGACGCCGGGTACGTGGTCTCGCAGTAGGGCCGGCCGGGCGGGATCCGGAGGGAACTCAGGGCGGAGCCGTCTCCCTTGACGCGATATATCGCGAGCTGCCAGACTCGCGATACATCGTGTTTTGGGGCCCGGCGGACCGAGGGCGCCGAAACCGAGTCGCCCCCATGCCCGAACACGGGCAGAGTGGGGCAGATCACTCACCATCGTCCGAATGTCGTTCGAGGAGATGAGACAGGCCCATGGCGCCAGCCATCCAAGCCGAGAATCTGGTCAAGACCTTCGGTGACGTACGAGCCCTGGACGGCGTCAGCCTCGACGTCCCCGAGGGCACGGTGCTCGGGCTGCTCGGCCCGAACGGCGCCGGCAAGACCACCACCGTGCGCGTCCTCACCACCCTGCTCCGCCCCGACTCCGGCCGCGCGGTGGTGGCCGGCGTCGACGTGCTCAAGCACCCCAACCAGGTCCGCAGCCTGATCGGCCTCTCCGGCCAGTACGCGGCGGTGGACGAGTACCTCACCGGCTTCGAGAACCTCCAGATGGTCGGCGAGCTCTACCAGATGAGCGCCCGCGACGCGAAGGCGCGGGCGCTGGAGCTGCTGGAGTGGTTCAACCTCACCGAGGCCAGGAACCGCACCGCCAAAACCTACTCCGGCGGTATGCGCCGCCGGCTGGACCTCGCCGCCGCCCTGGTCGTGCGGCCGCCGGTGATGTTCCTGGACGAGCCGACCACCGGCCTCGACCCGCGCAACCGGCTCGCCCTCTGGGAGGTCATCGAGACCCTGGTCGAGCAGGGCACCACGCTGCTGCTCACCACCCAGTACCTGGAGGAGGCGGACCGCCTCGCCCACGACATCGCCGTGGTCGACCACGGCCGGGTGATCGCCCGGGGCAGCGCCGACCAGCTCAAGGCACAGATCGGCGGCGAGCGGATCGAGGTCGTGGTGCACCGCGCCGAACTGGTCGGCGACGCGGTCGCCGCGCTGGCCGGGTACGCCAAGGGCGAGCCGGTGCTGGAGAGGAACACCCGGAAGATCACCGTCCCGGTCAGCGGCGGCGCCCGGGTGCTCGCGGACGCGATCCGCGAGCTGGACGCCCGGTCGATCGAGATCGACGACATCGGCCTGCGTCGTCCGACCCTGGACGACGTCTTCCTCTCGCTCACCGGCCACGCCGCCGCGGCCGAGGGCGAGGAGAACGGCGTCGAGGGCGGGGAAAGGAGCCGGGGCCGGGGCGGCCGCGGCAGGGGCACGGCGGGCGGCGGGGACGGCCCCGGCCCCGGCCCCGGCCCGGACAAGCAGGCCGTCGCGGCCGGTAAGGAGCTGTGAGATGACGACCGCCACCGAGCACGCCATCGGCGGAGCGGTACCCCGGCAGCGCCGGGGCGCGGCCGCGATCCTCCACGACTCCTGGGTGGTCGCCCGGCGGAACCTGCGCCGGATGACCCGGATACCCGAAATCGTGGTGTTCGGGCTGATGCAGCCCGTGATGTTCGTGCTGCTGTTCTCGTACGTCATGGGCGGGGCGATCCAGATCCCCGGGACGCAGGCCAGCTCGTCCACGTACATCCAGTTCCTGATGGCGGGCATCTTCGCCCAGACCGTGACCTTCGCGACGGCCGGCGCCTCCGCCGGTATCGCCGAGGACATGACCAAGGGCCTGGTGGACCGGTTCCGCTCGCTGCCGATGGCCCGTTCGGCGGTGCTGGTCGGCCGTACCCTGGCGGACCTCTGCCAGACCGCGTTCACGCTGGTCGTCCTGGCGATGGTGGCGCTGCTGGTCGGCTGGCGGACCGACGAGGGCGTACTGAAGGCGCTGGGCGCGTTTGGGCTGCTGCTCCTGCTCGGCTACGCCTTCTCCTGGATCGGCGCGCTGATCGGCCTCTCGGTGCGCAGCCCCGAGGCGGCCACCTCGGCCGGGCTGATCTGGCTGTTCCCGCTGACCTTCATCTCCAACGCCTTCGTGCCGATCGGCAGCATGCCGGGCTGGCTGCAGGGGATCGCCTACTGGAACCCGTTCAGCGCCACCGTGCAGGCCTGCCGCGACCTGTTCGGCAACCAGGTCGGCCCGGTGGACAGCGCCTGGCCGATGCAGCACGCGACGCTGGTGTCGGTGCTCTGGTCGCTGGTGATCACCGCGGTGTTCTCCTGGCTGTCGGTGCGCAAGTACCGTTCGGCCAGCGCCTGAACCCCCGCCGGAGCAGCCGCGAGGGCGGCCGCGGAGACTCTCCGCGGCCGCCCTCGTCAGGTGCGGGTGATCAGCCGGCGTACGGCTTGACCTCGATGATCCGGACCGAGGCCTGCTTGCCGTTCGGCAGCTCGTACGTCGCGTCGTCACCGATCGTCTTGCCGTCGATCGCGCGGCCCAGCGGCGACTGCGGCGAGTAGATGTCCAGGTCGTCGTCGCCGGCCACCTCGCGCGAGCCGAGCAGGAACTTCATGGTGTCGTCCTCGTCGCCGTCGAAGGCGACCGTGACGACCATGCCCGGAGCCACCACACCCGAGTCCGCCGGGGCCTCGCCGACCTTGGCGCGCTCCAGGAGCTGGGTCAGCTGTCGGATGCGCAGCTCGTACTTGCCCTGCTCCTCCTTGGCCGCGTGGTAACCGGCGTTCTCCTTGAGGTCACCCTCTTCGCGCGCCGCCTCGATCTTCTGGGCGATCTCGATGCGCCAGGGGCCGGTCAGGTGGTCCAGCTCGGCCTTGAGCTGGTCGTAGCCGGACTGAGTGAGCCAGGTCACGTGTTCGCTGGTCTGGGTCACAGGTGCTCCTCGTAGGTGCTGGGGCTGTGCTGAGGGTGTGAGTCGTCAGCCGGGGTGGTGGTGATTTCGGTCTTAACTACAAAGCAACGCCCGCTCCCGTACCATCCGGTGCGGAAGGGGCGAAATCACGAGCCTAACAACTCCCGCCGACAAGCGGGAGGGTCGTTGGCGCGCCATTGACGACAGCATTGCGCCAAGGTGTACAGCAATGGTGCGGGGCTCCTCTACGGATTCCCGCTCCCGCGATCGAATATGCGCCCGGGCGTGCCGCAACCGCCGGGGGTCACTTGGCGGGGGTGCATCCCAGCAGCTCGGCGGTGGTGCCGCGGGCGGTGGTCCGCAGGCTCACCACGGCGTCGTAGCTGGAGCCGTCCGCCGGTACGGCGAAGTCGGCCACCCCGACGACGGCGCCGTCCTCGCCCTGCGAGCGGACGGTACAGCTGCCCGCCGTGCCGTCGCCCTTGCGCACCGCCAGGTGCAGCCGCATCTCGGAGTCCGAGACCGCCTCGAAGGACGGGACGGTGCCGTTGATCTTCGTCTCGCGGATCAGGTAGGAGCCGCCGAGCCAGGCCACCAGGCCCAGCAGCAGCACGCCGCAGGCCGCGCCCACCACCTTCAGACGGCGGTCCGCCTCGCGGTCGCCGCGCCGGCCGTAGCGCCCCTCGGGCAGCTGCGGGGTGGTGGTGCCTGCGCTCATCGGGGTCAGTCCTCTCCTGGGGAGGGCGTCCCCCGGCCCGGCGGCCGGAGGGTACCCCCAGGGGCCAGGGGTGGTGCGGGGGAATGGAAGGGTCCTCCAGTCCGTCACTATAGGAGGGGCACGCCCGCGGCCGGTCCGGCGGGGGCGGGGCTCGGCCGTGTCGGCGCCATGCCCGGCCGGTCCCGCGGTGACGCGGTCCCGAACTGAGCGGCTCGGACGATGGGCAGACCGGACTTCGCGGAAGGCCCAGACATTGTGGAAGGAACGCTGGCGTTGACTGAGCAGTTGCGACTGATGGCGGTGCACGCTCACCCGGACGACGAGTCCAGCAAGGGTGCGGCCACCATGGCCATGTACGTCGACCAGGGGGTGGACGTGCTCGTGGCCACCTGCACCGGGGGTGAGCGCGGGTCGGTCCTCAACCCCAAGCTGCAGGGGCGCCCGGAGATCGAGGAGAACATCCACGAGGTCCGGCGCAAGGAGATGGACGAGGCCCGCGCGATCCTCGGGGTCACCCAGGCCTGGCTCGGCTTCGTCGACTCCGGCCTGCCCGAGGGGGATCCGCTGCCCCCGCTGCCCGAGGGCTGCTTCGCCCTGCAGGACGTGAAGGAGGCGGCCGAGCCGCTGGTCCGGCTGATCCGCGAGTTCAAGCCGCAGGTCATCACGACCTACGACGAGAACGGGGGCTACCCGCACCCCGACCACATCATGACCCACAAGATCACCATGCTGGCCTTCGACGCCGCCGGTGACCCGGACGCCTACCCGGAGGCCGGCGAGCCCTGGCAGCCGCTGAAGCTCTACTACAACCACGGCTTCCCGATGGGCCGGATCCGCGCGCTGCACGCCTACCTCACCGAGCACGGCCACGAGTCGCCGTACGGCGAGTGGATCGAGGGCTGGGAGAAGAGCGGCCGCAAGGAGCGCGAGATCACCACCCGGGTCCACTGCGGCGACTGGTTCGGCACCCGGGACCGCGCGCTGATCGCCCACGCCACCCAGATCGACCCGGACGGGCCCTGGTTCCGTGTCCCGCTGGACGTCCAGCGGGAGGTCTGGCCGACCGAGGACTACGAGCTGGCCCGCACCCTGATCGACGCCGACCTGCCGGAGGACGACCTGTTCGCCGGCCTGCGCACCCCCTCCATGGCGGTCGAGGCCGCCGACACGCGCGACTGACCCACCCCCGGTGGCCCGGCTCGTCGTGAGCCGGGCCACCATGGAGAGATGAGCACCCCCGTGAACCTCACCCACCTCGCCGCCTCGCTCGCCGTCGACGACGCCAAGGTGACCCCCGGCCTGCTGGGCTTCGTCGTCTTCGCCGCCCTCGGCGTGGCCACCTGGTTCCTGGCCAAATCGATGAACCGGCAGTTCAAGCGCGTCAACTTCGTCGAGGAGCCGGAGCCGCCGAAGGAGTGAGACACCGCCCCCGTACCGGCGCCGATGCGCGAGGATGGGGGCATGCCGAACCGCCTCGCCGATGCGACCTCGCCGTATCTGCTGCAGCACGCCGAGAACCCGGTCGACTGGTGGCCGTGGGGAGTGGAGGCGTTCGAGGAGGCACGGCGGCGCGGGGTGCCGGTGCTGCTCTCGGTCGGGTATGCCGCGTGTCACTGGTGCCAGTGAACTCGTCAACCGAGTAGTCCGCAGCTCTCACGTCTATCTGAGACACAAGGGCGCCACAGTCAGGAGGTGGCGGCCAGCTGGGGATTGAGACCAAGCGGACCGTCGGCTGACGGTTGTGGCAGGGCATCCGACACCAGCCGCATCGAGGGGGGCGGAGCTGTCGCTGGCTGCAGGTGAAGTCGACCGTGCCCTTTCTAGGAGGTTCAGGGGTTGGGCCCGGTCGCAGCCCCGGGATCGCTCGTCGGTCCGCTGCCACTTCCTGACCGTCGTGCACAGGGGAACGGCAAACGCTTCTCACGAGGCGCCCACGCCCGCAGTCGTGCACAGCGTCTCTGCCGTCCAGGGGTGAGGGTTGTTGTGTTGAGACCCGCGGACTCGCTGGACAGCTGGAAGTCCGAGACGAACGTCGGGCGTCTCCGCAAATCTATGTAACGGCAGATGCTCCACAGCCGCCACCGGCTTTCTCGTTCTGCGGGCCTCCGGGGCCCGATTCGTCCCTTGTGGTGCGGGAGTTGGCGGGCGAGCGAGCCGCGTGAAGGTGTTCATCCTCGCAGCAGGCCGCGGCCCCCGGCGATGCGTCCAAGATCACCTGATGATTCGCCAACAGAGTCTCTGGCAGGGAAAGTCGGAGCCGGTTCGATGCGGAACGCCTCCCGCACAGTCTTCCCCGGATCGCCGCCGGCCGTCCTCGCGAGAAGGTCGCCGACCGTCTCCCCGCGTGATCACCGGCCGAGGTGGCCGTTCGCCACCCGGCCCTCACTCGCACCGTCAACTGCGCTACCCAGGAGGCGAGTTGTTCACGCTTCGGCGGGTCGCAGCCTCCTCGGCATCGATCGCATCGGGTGGCGACGCCACCGGCACCGCCTCCTCTCGCCAAGGGCGGACCTGCCCGTCCGTACACCAAGAGACATCTCCCCGGGTCGCGCCGGCGGCCCGGGGTAGCCGTTCGGCGCGCACCGAACGGCTACCCCGATCGGGATATCTTCCGATGCTCCGTTGTAGCCAGTCGAACGATCTACCGCTACTTCAATTGCGCAGCGAGGATCGAACCGCCCCATCGGATAACGTCGCTATATTTCGGCGAAATCAAAGGAAGGTCCCATGACCCTGCCCGGGCATTGGTGGAGTGCAAGTGAAAGTTATGTCTCCGAGATCCTCTCGCTGCTCGCAGCCGCGCCGGATCGAGATGTCGTTTACTGGCGTGGCGAAGCCTTCTCCGGTGGTGACCTGGTCCGGTCCGTGACTGACACGTTCCTTGCTCTGCGCAATTGCGGGGTGGGTGAGGGGGATGTGGTGGCGATTCTGGTCGCACCCAACAGCCCCGAAATGCTCACCGTGCGGTACGCGACACATCTGCTCGGCGGCGCCGTGTGCTTCTTGCGGACCACCAATCCCGGCACCAAGGCAACGGTCCTTCCGCTGGATCACCAGATCCAGATCCTGCGCGACACCGGAGCAGTGACCGTCTATGCCGATGCCGAAAGCTCGGAGCGCGCGACAGAGCTGGCTGATGGCAGCGGGATCCGGGTGACGCGGCTTCAGTTCGGGGAGCGCGGTGAGGCCGGCCAGGTCGGTGCTGCCGGTGCCCCGGACGCCGTGTCATGGGATTCGGATGCGCTGGCCGTCATCAACTTCACGAGTGGCAGCACGGGACAGCCCAAGGGCATCCGGCTGCCGGGCCGCGCGTGGGAGGCCCTCATGCGTGAATGGATGGGGGAGGGTCGTAAAGCCGGCTGCGAGTCGATACTGCTGACGACCCCTCTGAGCCATGCCGTTGCCCCGCTCGCGGACGCGGCCCTCGCCCTGGGCGGAGCGGTCCATCTCCACGAGAGCTTCGACGTCGAGGAATTCGTGCGCACCGTCTCCGTGGAGAAGGAGATCTCGTGGACGTTCCTGGCGACAACGCACGTGTTCCAGCTCATCGACCACCTGCTTGAGCGGGGGATCCGCGACAGGGACGCCGTGGAAGCCGCGGGCCTGTCCTCGCTGAAGCTGATCGCCTACGGCGGCAGCCCCGCGGCACCCGCGAGGATCGCACAGGCCTTTCGGCTTTTCGGCCCTGTTCTGGCACAGGGGTATGCCACGAGTGAGAGCGGTCGAATCACGACCCTGTCACCTCAGGAGCACGGCGACCCGGAGCTCGCGGCCACCGTCGGGCGACCCTTCCCCGAGGCGGAGGTCGTCGTCTGCAACTCGGATTCGGGTGAGCCGCTGGCGGCGGGGGAGATCGGTGAGGTTCGCGCCCGCTCGCCCCAGATGATGGACGGCTACAACGGCGACCCGGAACTGACCGCACGAGTTCTTCGTGACGGCTGGTATTTCACCGGAGATATCGGCTGTTTCGACGAGCGAGGATATCTGACCCTTTTGGGCCGGGTGGCCGACGTCATCAAGGTCGGTGGCGTCAAGGTTCATCCGATAGTTCTTGAGGCGGAAATCCTTTCCCATCCGGGTGTCCGGCACGCCGCCGTCTACGGCGTGCGGGACGAGGATGGCAGCGAGCACATCCACGCCGCAATCGAATGCGATCCGGCCGAGGTGGTCGAAGTGGAAAACATCCGCACGGGAATTGCCGAGACGCTGTCTCCGATCCACGTGCCAGAGAAGGTGCATGTCGTGCGGGCCATGCCGATGAACAGCAACGGCAAGCCCGACAAGGGGCTCCTGCGGTCGAAGTTCGTCTAGCGCGGACTCTTCGGTTCGTGTGTCAATCCAACTGCTACGTCGAGAAGGCGAGTCGATGAACGTTCACCTGGAATCGTACCGGAGTGGGGAAACCGCTGACGATCTCGCTGGGAGCAAGCGCGAGTTCCTGGAGATCGGTCGTCGTTCCGGTAGCTACCCCGCGGCCACCGCGCGGCGCGACGGGGTGGATTCGGAAGTAAGTGTCTGGTGTAGCAACGACTATCTGGGAATGGGCCAGAACCGCCAGGTCATCAAGGCCATGCAGTCCGCGATCGATGTCCATGGCGCCGGCTCCGGAGGTTCCCGGAACATCGGTGGAACCAACCACTACCACGTCCTCCTGGAAAACGAGCTGGCGGACCTGCACGGCAAGGAAGCCGCGCTCCTCTTCACGTCGGGCTACACGGCCAACGAAGGCGCTCTTACCGTGCTGGCGGGGATGCCGAACGACACCGTCGTGTTTTCTGATGCGAAGAACCACGCCTCGATCATCGACGGTCTCCGGCACAGCGGCGCGAAGAAGCACGTCTTCAGGCACAACGACACCGCCCACCTGGAAGAGTTGATCGCGGCCGCTCCCGCCGACTGCCCGAAGCTCATCGTGGTGGAATCGGTCTATTCCATGTCGGGTAACGTCGCGCCGCTCGCCGAGATTGCCGACATCGCGGACAGGTACGGTGCCACGACCTTCATCGACGAGGTCCACGCGGTCGGCATGTACGGCCCGCAGGGCGCCGGTGTCGCCGCGCGGGAAGGCATCGCGGACCGGTTCACGGTGGTGATGGGCACCCTGGCGAAGGGGTTCGGAACGGTCGGCGGCTACATCGCGGGACCGGCGGCCCTCGTGGACGCGGTGCGGACCTATGCGCGCTCGTTCGTCTTCACCACCTCGCTGCCGCCGGCGGTCGCGGCCGGTTCGCTGGCGTCGGTCCAGTACCTGCGGTCCTCCGATGCCGAGCGGAAGACCCTCTCGGAGAACGCGCGGCATCTGCACAGCCTGCTGATCGCGGCTGACATCCCGTTCATCTCGACGGACTCCCACATAGTGTCGGCCTTCGTCGGTGATGACGAGATGTGCAAGCGGGCGTCCCAGTTGCTGTTCGAGCAGCACGGGATCTACGTCCAGTCCATCAACGCCCCCAGTGTGCCCGCGGGCGAGGAGATCCTGCGGATCGCTCCGTCCGCCGTGCACGATCAGAACGATGTCGAGAACTTCGCCCGCGCTCTCCAGGGAATCTGGAAGGAATTGAACATCCCGACCGCGAGTGCCCGGGACTGGTCCACGTCCGGGCTCCGCGGTGGCGGTGCCCGCACCGCCGCGGAAGACGAACTGCTGTCGCAGTGACCATGTCAGTTGCCGACGTGCTGGCCGACACGGCGGCGCAGCGGCCCGACCACTCCGCCGTGATCCACGAGTCCGGGCACTTCACCTACGGGTGGCTGTGGGACCAGGCACGTCGCTTCGCCTCCGTGCTGCGGGCCAACGGGGTACGGCCCGGAGACCGGGTCGCCATGCTCCTGGCCGACACCCCGCGGTTTCCCGCTGTGTACTTCGGCGTGCTGGCGGCCGGCGCCGTGGTGATCCCGTTGAGTGCCATGTCGACGACGTCGGAGATCGATCACGTACTGACCGATGCCGATGCCCGTTTCCTGGTGTGCACCGCCTCGTTGCTCGCCCAGGCGAGAGAGGCGGTGGAACCGCACGGCACGGTGCTCCTCATCGTCGGCCCGGGCCCCGCGGGCACCGTCGACCTGGAGGACGCGGCACAGGACGCGGCGCCGATCGGCGATGAGGCAGCGCGGGAACCCGACGACGTCGCGGTCGTGTTCTACACGTCCGGCACGACGGGGGAACCGAAGGGGGTGATGCTCACCCACCGGAACATTCTGTACAACGTCGACAGGATGGTCACCACCCCGTACGCGTTCCGGAGCGACGACGTGCTGCTCGGGTGTCTGCCGTTGGCGCACGGCTTCGGTCAGATCTGCGTCATGCTGGCCGGCTTCCGCGCCGGCATATCCATTGTCATGATGCCGAGGTTCTCCGGACGGGAGGCCCTCGCGCTGATGACGGAACACCGGTGCACGGTGTTCATGGGCGTGCCGACAATGTATGTGAAGTTGCTCGATGCGGTGGCCCGGGGAGAGCAGGTTCCCCGGCTCGACCGCTTGTACAGCGGGGGAGCGGCGCTGCCGGTCAAGACCCTCGAAGACGTCCAAAGCGCGTTCGGATGTCCTGTGTACGAGGGCTACGGGTCGACCGAGACCTCCTGCGGCATCGCCTACCAGTACCCCGGCCTGCCTTTCCGGTCCGGAACAGCCGGTGTTCCGATCAATGACATCACCGTCGGTATAGCTCGGTCGAATGCCGGCGGGATCGATCTCCTGCCCGTCGGTGAGGTGGGCGAGATCGTGGTGCGCGGTCCGAACGTCATGGCCGGATATCTCGGCCGCCCGGACATCACCGCCGAGGTGCTGGTCGACGGCTGGTTCCGCACCGGCGATCTCGGCAGGCTGGACGGCGACGGTTACCTCTCGATCGTGGGCCGTAAGAAGGACTTGATCCTGCGTGGTGGCTACAACGTGTATCCGCGCGAAATCGAGGAGATCCTCGTCGGGCATCCGGCCGTGGCGCAGGTGGCGGTGATCGGTGTGCCGCACCCGGTGCTCGGCGAGGAGGTCTGGGCGATTGTTGTGCCTGCCCGGCCGGAGGACGTCGCCGCGGGATCGGATGAAGAGATCATCGAATGGGTAAAACAGCGTCTCGCCGCATACAAGTACCCCCGTCGAGTCGAGTTCACGGACGCTCTCCCGATGGGGCCCAGCGGAAAAGTCCTCAAGCGGATTCTCGTCGAGAAATACGGGTCGACCGCTGGCTCGTAGCCGCTGACGAAAGGCCTTTGAGGTGCTGTCCGGAATCCGGCGGGGCCCTCACTCTCGGAGCTGAATTCGGACTGTCCAGTCCCTCATGTGGCCGGCCGTTACAGAATCACATCGGTGTAGCACCCGCGGCACAGCTGCGGGTGCTACACCGCCGCTCAAGCATCGTACGCAACAACAGGGGGCAGCCCGACCATGGTTGAATTCCAAGCTGACACGTCGATATCGACCGAGGCGATCGCCATCGTCGGCATGTCCTGCCGACTGCCGCATGCGGAGAACCCGGCGCAGCTGTGGCAGCTGCTGCGCGACGGCCGCAGCGCGATCGGCGCACCCCCGGCAGGCCGCCCCGAACTGCCCTCTCGGCCGGGGGGCTACCTGGAGGATGTCAGCGGCTTCGATGCGGGCTTCTTCGGCATCAGTCCGCGTGAGGCGTCGTCGATGGATCCGCAGCAGCGGCTCATGCTTGAGCTCGCTTGGGAGGCACTGGAGGACGCCAGGATCCTCCCGTCCGATCTCGCCGCCAGCCGGACCGGTGTCTTCGTCGGCGTCATCGCCGGCGACTACGCCGCCCTCACCCATCAGCACGGGGACGAAGGCATCACCCGCCACACCCTGACCGGTCTCAACCGCGGCGTCATCGCCAACCGGATCTCCTACACCCTGGGTCTGCACGGACCGAGTGCGGCCGTGGACACCGGCCAGTCCTCCTCGCTGGTCGCTGTGCACCTGGCAGTCGAGAGCCTGCGCCGCGGCGAGTCCGCCATGGCCATCGCCGGCGGTGTCAACCTCAACTTGGTGCCGGACAGCACCATCAGCGCGGAGCGACTCGGCGCACTGTCACCGGACGGTCTCAGCTTCACCTTCGACGCCAGGGCGAATGGATATGTACGCGGCGAGGGCGGCGCGTTCGTGGTGCTCAAGCCGCTGCACGCCGCCATCGCGGACGGCGACCCGGTCTATTGCGTGCTGCACGGCAGCGCAATGAACAACGACGGGACGACCGAGGGCTTCACCGCACCGAGTCCGGCCGGCCAGCAGGACGTCCTGCGGCAGGCGTACGAGCGTGCCCAGGTGTCCGCGGAGCAGGTGCAGTACGTCGAATTGCACGGCACGGGTACCAAGCTGGGCGACCCGATCGAAGCGTCGGCTCTGGGCGCGGTGCTCGGTGACGGCCGCGTGGACGGGGCTGAGCTGCGAGTCGGCTCGGTGAAGACCAACGTCGGACACCTTGAGGGAGCCGCCGGCATCGTCGGCTTGCTGAAGGCGGCGCTCTGTATCCGTCACCGCGAGCTCGTGCCGAGCCTGAACTTCGAAACCCCCAACCCGGCCATCGCGTTCGACGAGTTGAAGCTCGCCGTACAGCGGAGCCTCGAACCGTGGCCGCGTCCGGACGAGCCGCTCTACGCAGGTGTCAGCTCGTTCGGCGTGGGCGGTACGAACTGCCATGTCGTGCTGTCGGACTGGCGCAGCGAGTCGGCGGCGGAGGAGGAGTCGCCCGGCGCCGGGTCCGGCCCGGGTGCGGTGCCGTGGGTGCTGTCGGGCAAGTCGGCTGAGGCTGTGGCCGGTCAGGCGGGGCGGCTGGTGTCCTTCCTGGAGGGGCGTCCGGGGCTGGATGCCGCGGCGGTGGGCCGTTCGCTCGCGGTGTCGCGTGCTCGGTTCGATCACCGTGCGGTGGTCGTGGGGGAGACTCGCGAGGAGCTTCTGGCGGGTGTTCGGGCGTTGGCCGAGGGTTTGCCCGCGGCTGGTGTGGTGTCGGGCCGTGCGGTGCCGGGTGGTGCGGGCAGGACGGTGTTCGTCTTCCCTGGCCAGGGCTGGCAGTGGCAGGGCATGGCTCTGGAACTCTTCGACTCCTCCCCGGTGTTCGCCGCCAGGCTGGTGGAGTGTGAGCGGGCTCTGGCGCCGTTCACGGACTGGTCGCTGCTGGACGTGTTGCGCGGTGCGGAGGGTGCGCCCGGGTTCGACCGGGTGGATGTGGTGCAGCCGGCGCTGTGGGCGGTGATGGTGTCCCTGGCGGCGTTGTGGCGTTCGGTGGGCATCGAGCCGGATGCGGTGATCGGCCACTCGCAGGGTGAGATCGCGGCGGCCGCGGTGTCGGGGGCGCTGTCGCTGGACGACGCGGCGAAGGTCGTCGCGTTGCGCAGCCGGGCGATCGTGAAGCTGGCCGGTACAGGCGGGATGGTCTCGGTGGCCCTGCCGGTCGACGAGGTGTGCGAGCTCATCGCCCATTGGGGCGGCGCGATCGACATCGCCGCACACAACGGCCCCGTGAGCACGGTCGTCTCCGGTGACCCGGAGGCCTTGGCCGACCTCGTTGCCCAAAGCGAGGCCAAGGGATACCGGGCCCGCACCATTCCGGTCGACTACGCCTCGCACTCCGCCCACGTCGACTTGTTGGAGGATGAGCTGCGTGCGCAGTTGGCCGGCGTCACGCCGCGTACCGGTGACATCCGGTTCTTCTCCACTGTCACCGGGCAGCCGCTGAACGGTGAAGAGCTCGACGGCGGGTACTGGTTCCGCAACCTCCGCCAGATCGTCCGGTTGGAAGAGACCACCCGTGCTCTGCTCGGCGACGGACACCGCGTCTTCATCGAGGTCAGTGCCCACCCGGTGCTCACCTCGGCCCTCGGCGACACGGCCGACGAGGCCGGCGTCGGAGGCACCGTCGTCGTCGGATCGCTGCGGCGCGACGACGGTGGATGGGATCGTTTCCTGGCCTCGGTCGCCGAGGCGCACGCCAACGGTGTGGTGGTGGAGTGGGAGCAGTTCCTGCCGGGGCCGGGTCTGGTGGATCTGCCCACGTACGCCTTCCAGCGTCAGCCTTACTGGCTGGATGGTTCGACGATCGGGCCGGTCCAGGTCCGGACCGCCGTGGCAAGGCGGAGCGGTCCGAAGCGGTCCGCGCCGCGGGGCGATGAGCTGGAGCTGGTGCGTGCGCACGTGGCAGCGGTGCTCGGCCACGGATCGGCGCGCGACGTGGACATCGAGACGACCTTCAAGAACCTGGGCTTCGACTCCCTCTCGGCCGTCGAGCTTCGGAACGCGCTGAACAGGGCCACCGGGCTCTCGCTGCCCTCCGGCCTCCTCTTCAACTACCCGACCCCGGCCGTACTCGCCGAACACCTCGCCGGTCATCTCCTCGGACTGGACCAGAGCCAGGACGACGATGCGTACGAGGCCACGGCCCTTGACGAGCCGATCGCGATCGTGGGCATGGCGTGTCGGCTGCCGGGAGGGGTCGCCTCTCCGGAGGACCTGTGGCGTTTGGTGAGCGGCCGGGTCGATGCGGTCGACGGATTCCCGACCAACCGGGGATGGGACCTCGATTCGCTCTTCTCCCCCGAACCGGAAAGCCCCGGCAAGACCTATGCCACCAAGGGTGGTTTCCTGCACGATGCGGACCGCTTCGACGCCGAGTTCTTCGGCATCAGTCCCCGCGAGGCGGCGGCGATGGAGCCCCAGCAGCGGCTGCTGCTGGAGACGGCCTGGGAGGCCTTCGAGCAGGCGGGCATCGACCCCGCCGCGTTGCGCGGCACCCGCACCGGTGTGTACGTGGGCGCGATGGCACAGGAGTACGGGCCGCGGCTGCACGAGCCGTCCGGCGGATACGACGGCTACCTGCTGACGGGCAACACCGCCAGTGTGGCTTCGGGCCGGCTGGCCTACACCTTCGGGCTGGAGGGCCCGGCGGTGACGGTCGACACCGCCTGCTCGTCCTCGCTCGTCGCGCTCCACCTCGCCGCGCAGTCGCTGCGCCAGGGCGAGTCCGCCATGGCCATCGCTGGCGGCGTGTCCGTCATGGCCACGCCCGGCATGTTCGTGGAGTTCTCCCGGCAGCGCGGGCTGTCGCCGGACGGGCGTTGCAAGGCGTTCTCCTCGTCGGCGGACGGTACGGGCTGGGCCGAGGGCGTGGGTCTGCTGGTGCTGGAGCGGCTGTCGGACGCGGAGCGCAACGGACACCGGGTGCTCGCGGTGATCCGTGGTTCCGCCGTGAACCAGGATGGTGCGAGCAACGGTCTGACGGCCCCGAACGGGCCTTCGCAGGAGCGGGTCATCCGCGCCGCGCTGGCCAACGCCCGCCTGTCGGCGTCCGAGGTGGACGTGGTGGAGGCGCACGGCACGGGCACCAAGCTGGGCGACCCGATCGAGGTGCAGGCGCTGCTGGCCACCTACGGCCAGGACCGCGAAGAGCCGATCCGACTCGGCTCGCTGAAGTCGAACATCGGTCACACGCAGGCCGCGGCCGGTGTCGCGGGCGTGATCAAGATGGTCATGGCCATGCGTCACGGGGTTCTCCCGGCGACGCTGCACGTGGACGAGCCGACCCCGCACGTCGATTGGTCGGCTGGCGCGGTGGAACTGCTGACGCAGGCCCAGGACTGGCCGGATCTCGGCCGTCCGCGCCGGGCGGGCGTCTCGTCCTTCGGCATCAGCGGCACCAACGCACACCTCATTGTCGAGCAGGTCGCGGAGACCGAAGCTCCGGTGGCGGAGCTGTCGGTGCCGGGTCCGGTGCCGTGGGTGGTGTCGGGCAAGTCCGGGGCCGCTCTGTCGGAGCAGGTGGATCGGCTGGTGTCGTTTCTGGAGGAGCGGCCGGAGTCGGACGTCGTGGCCGTGGGTCGTTCGCTGGCCGTGTCGCGTGCTCGTTTCGACCACCGTGCGGTGGTCGTGGGGGAGACCCGTGCGGAACTCCTGGACGCTCTGCGGGCGCTGACCCCGGGCGGGGCGGTCCCGGCGGTCCCGGCGGAACCGGTGGCGTTCCTGTTCTCCGGGCAGGGTAGTCAGCGTGTGGGCATGGGCCGTGAGCTGTATGCGGCGGAGCCGGTGTTCGCAGCCGCGTTCGACGAGGTTGTCGGGGCGTTGGACGTCAACCTGGACCGCTCGCTCGCCGGGGTGATCGAGGGTGAGCCGGAACTGCTCCAGCGGACGGTGTTCACCCAGCCGGCGTTGTTCGCGGTCGAGGTGGCCCTGTTCCGTCTGCTGTCCCATTACGGGGTGACCCCGGACTACCTGGTGGGTCATTCGGTCGGCGAGCTGGCGGCGGCCCATGTGGCGGGCGTGCTGTCCCTTGAGGATGCCGCGCGTCTGGTCTGTGCGCGGGCGCGCCTGATGGAGGGTGTTGCCGAGGGTGGGGCGATGGTTGCCTTGAACGCGGGTGAAGCGCGCGTTGCCGGGTGGCTCGAAGGTCGTTCCGGTGTCGAGGTGGCCGGGTTCAACGGCCCTGCCAGCACGGTTATTTCGGGTGACGAGACGTCGGTGCTCGAAGTTTTGGAGCTGGCTCGCGGGGAGGGCGTGAAGGCGACGCGGCTGAAGGTGAGCCATGCCTTCCATTCCGCGCACATGGACGGAATGCTGGCGGAGCTCACCGAGGTCGCCCGGACACTCACCCATTCGGCTCCCCGGATCCCGGTCGTCTCGAACGTCACCGGTGAGCTGGTCGAGGGGTTCACCGCCGAGTACTGGGCTGCTCAGGCCCGTTCGGCGGTCCGTTTCGCCGACGGCATCGCCACGCTGGCCGGTCTTGGTGTGACGGCGTTCGTGGAGCTTGGCCCCGACGGGACGCTCGCGGGTCTGACGGGCGAGTGCCTGGCCGAGACCGAGGGCGTCGTCGTGGTTCCGGTGCTGCGCAAGGACCGTGCCGAGAAGCGTTCCCTCCTCACCGCCCTGGGCGCTGTGCACGCACAGGGTGTGGAGGTGGACTGGGAGGGGTTCCTGCCGGGTTCCGGTGTGGTGGAGCTGCCGACGTACGCGTTCCAGCGTGAGCGTTTCTGGTTGGACGCGCCGCGTTCCGGTGATGCGGCGGGCCTGGGTCTGACGGTTGTGGACCACCCGTTGCTGGCCGCGATGATCACGGAGCCCGATGGCGATGCGGTGCAGTTCTCGGCTTCGGTGTCGTTGTCCTCGCATCCCTGGCTGGCTGATCACGCGATCGGTGGGAGGGTCCTGGTTCCGGGGACGGTGTTCCTGGAGCTCGCGGGCGCCGCAGCCGAGCAGCTGGGTTACGCCACCGTCGAGGAGCTCGCCCTCCAGTCACCCCTGATCCTCTCGGAGAAGACGGGCGCCCAGCTACGGCTGACCGTCGACCGGGCCGACGCGCGCGGCGATCGTCAGTTCACCGTGTACTCGCGGACCGACGAAGAGCAGTGGACCGCCCACGCGGCTGGCCTGCTCACGTCATCCGTCCCCTCGCCGGGCGTTTCCCTGGAACAGTGGCCCCCGGCCGAGGGCACCCCCATCCCGCTGGACGGCGTCTACGACCGCCTCGGCGACCTGGGCTACGACTACGGGCCGGCCTTCCACGGCCTGCGCGCCGCCTGGCGCGCCGGCGACGACCTCTTCGCCGAGGTGGCCCTGCCCGACCAACTCCACGCCGAAGCCGCGCGCTTCGGAGTGCACCCCGCAGCCCTCGACGCGGTTCTGCACCCGCTCGTGCTGGTGCTGGAGGACACGGCCTCGGCGCAGGACGACAGCACGATCCGGCTGCCGTTCTCGTTCTCGGGCTTCGTGCTGCACGCGGTCGGTGCCACGGTGCTGCGCGTCCGCTGGACCCGTACCGGCCACGACACGGCCCGTCTCGCTCTCGCCGACGGCGCCGGCGCTCCGGTGGCGGCGATCGAGTCGGTCGCCCTGCGGCCGATCGCCCGCGATCAGCTCGCCGTTGCCGGCCCGGCCGCGGAGTCCCTGTACCGGGTGGCCTGGGAGGCCGTCCCGGCGGCCGAGCCGGTCGCCGACCAGCGGTGGGTCCGGTTGGGCGAGTCGCCCTACGCCGACCTCGCCGCGCTCAGCGCCGCGGTCGATGCCGGATCCGCCGTACCGGATTTCGTGGTGATCGACGAGCGGGAGCTCGTCGCCGGCACCACCGGTGATGTGCTCGACCAGACCCACGCCACGGCGGTGCGTGGGCTGGAGACGGTGCGGGAATGGCTGGCCGCCCCGCAATTCGCCCACAGCCGCCTCGTCCTCATGGTGCCGGACCGCGCGCTGCACACGGCCCCGCTCGTGGGCCTGGTCCGTACCGCGCAGACCGAGCAGCCCGACCGGCTGGTCCTCGCCCACGTGGACGAGGGCGGTCCGGAGCTGCTGCCCGCCGTGCTGGCTTCGGGTGAGCCCGAGGTGGCGGTGCGGGGTGGCGGGTTGTTCGTGCCGCGTCTGGCGCGTGCCGCGGGTGTCGTGGCGGGTGTGGTGGAGGGGCTGGATCCGGAGGGCACGGTCCTGGTGACCGGTGCTCTGGGCACGTTGGGCCGTCTGGTGGCGCGCCGGTTGGTGACGCATCACGGTGCGCGACACCTGCTGCTGGTGTCACGTCGGGGTGGTGAGACCCCGGGTGCTGCCGAGTTCGTGGCGGAGCTGGCGGAGTCGGGTGTGCGGGCCCGGGTGGCGGCGTGTGACGTGTCGGACCTCGACGCGCTGGCAGGTCTGTTGGACGAGGTCGCGGCTGAGCGTCCGCTGACTGCCGTGGTGCACACCGCGGGTGTCCTGGACGATGCGACGGTCGCCTCGCTGTCGGCCGGTCATCTGGAGCGGGTGATGCGTCCGAAGGTGGACGCGGCCTGGAACCTCCACCGCCTGACCGAGTCCCTCGACCTCGCCTCATTCGTCATGTTCTCGTCCATCGCGGGTCTCATGGGCAACGCCGGCCAGGCCAACTACGCGGCCGCGAACACCTTCCTCGACGCCCTCGCGCAGCACCGCCGCGCCCGGAACCTGCCCGCCACCTCCCTCGCGTGGAGCCTGTGGGACAGCGCCGACGGCATGGCCGGAACCCTCGCCGACGCCGACGTCGCGCGGTGGAAGCGGAGCGGAATCGTCCCGCTGACCCCGGAACTGGGTCTCGACCTGTTCGACGCGGCGCTCTCCTCGGCGGAGCCGCTGCTGGTCCCCGCCGAACTCGACCTGGGCGCCCTGCGCGCCCGGGCCGAGGAGAACGCGCTCCCCGAGCTGTTCACCGGCCTGGTCCGCGTCCGCCGCAGGCAGGCGGCCGGCGCCGCCCGCGGCGCCGACTCGTCGTGGGTCCAGAGGCTGATCGCGCTGGCCGCGGAGGAGCGGGCGCAGGCCGTACTCCAGACCGTACGAGAGACCGTGGGGCTGGTTCTCGGGCACGGAGCCCACACCGACATCGACCCGGCCAAGGCGTTCAAGGACACCGGTTTCGATTCCCTCACGGGTGTCGAACTGCGCAACCGGCTCAACTCGGTGACCGGGCTGCGACTGCCCACCACCCTCGTGTTCGACCACCCGTCGCCCCAGGCGGTGGCGGACTTCCTGCTGGACCGGCTCGCCGCGACCGGAACGGCCGCCGTCCCGTCGGCGGCCGCCCACGCCCCCGGACTGGACGAGCCGATCGCCGTGGTCGGCATGGGTTGCCGCTACCCGGGCGGGGTCTCCTCGCCGGAGGACCTGTGGCGGCTCGTGGCGGAGGGCCGGGACGCGATCGACGAGTTCCCGTCCGACCGCGGCTGGGACGTGGAAGGCCTCTTCGACCCGGACCCCGAGAAGATCGGCAAGTCGTACACGCGCAAGGGCGGATTCCTCCACGAGGCCGCGGAGTTCGATGCCGGGTTCTTCGGTCTGAGTCCGCGTGAGGCGATCGCGACCGACCCGCAGCAGCGTGTGCTGCTGGAGGTCGCGTGGGAGGCGCTGGAGGGGGCGGGAGTCGACCCCGCGTCGCTGCGCGGTTCCTCGACCGGTGTCTACGCGGGTGTGATGTACAACGACTACGGGTCGAGGCTGGGGAGTGCTCCGGAGGGCTTCGAGGGACATCTGCTGACGGGCACGATCGGGAGTGTCCTGTCGGGCCGGGTGGCTTACACGTTCGGTTTCGAGGGGCCGGCGGTGACGCTGGACACGGCGTGCTCCTCGTCGCTGGTAGCAGTGCACCTGGCCGCTCAGGCGCTGCGCCAGGGCGAGTGCTCGATGGCACTCGCCGGCGGTGTCACCGTGATGTCCACGCCGACGACCTTTGTCGAGTTCTCGCGTCAGCGCGGTCTGTCGCCGGACGGGACCTGCAAGTCGTTCGCGGCTTCGGCGGACGGTACGGGTTGGGCCGAGGGCGCGGGCATGCTGGTGCTGGAGCGTCTGTCGGACGCCCAGCGGCTCGGGCACAACGTCCTTGGGGTGATCCGTGGTTCCGCGGTCAACCAGGACGGTGCGAGCAACGGTCTCACCGCCCCCAACGGGCCCTCGCAGGAACGTGTCATCCGTCAGGCCCTCGCCAACGCCCGCCTCGCTCCGCACGAGGTGGACGCGGTCGAGGCGCACGGCACCGGTACCCGGCTCGGTGACCCGATCGAGGCCAACGCGCTGCTGGCCACTTACGGCCAGGACCGCGAAGAACCGCTGCGGCTGGGATCGATCAAGTCGAACATCGGTCACACGCAGGCTGCCGCGGGTGTCGCGGGCATCATCAAGATGCTGATGGCGATGCGTAACGGGGAGCTTCCGGCGACGCTGCACGTCGACGAGCCGACGCCGCACGTCGACTGGTCGACGGGTGCGGTGGAGCTGGTCACCGAGCGCCGGGCGTGGCCGGAGGTGACGCGTCCGCGTCGCGCGGCCGTGTCCTCGTTCGGTATCAGTGGTACGAACGCGCATGTGATCCTGGAGCAGGGCCCGGAGCTGGTCGTGTCCGGTGAACCGGTGGTTGCGGGGCTTCCGCTGGTGGTCTCGGCGAAGAGCGAGGCGGCCCTGGCGGCGCGTGCGGGCCAGGTGCGTGAGCTGCTGGCCTCGGAGAACGTCGACCCGGCGCGGGTGGCTTCGGCTCTCGCGACCCGGGTCCCGCACCTCCCCTTCCGGGCGACGGTTTCGGGCGCTGGCCGGGATGAGCTGTTGGCGGGTCTTGAGGCGCTGGCCTCGGGTGGGTCCGCGGCGAACCTGGTGCAGGGCGCGGTCACGGGCTCGGGCAGGACGGTGTTCGTCTTCCCTGGCCAGGGCTGGCAGTGGCAGGGCATGGCTCTGGAACTCTTCGACTCCTCCCCGGTGTTCGCCGCCAGGCTGGTGGAGTGTGAGCGGGCTCTGGCGCCGTTCACGGACTGGTCGCTGCTGGACGTGTTGCGCGGTGCGGAGGGTGCGCCCGGGTTCGACCGGGTGGATGTGGTGCAGCCGGCGCTGTGGGCGGTGATGGTGTCCCTGGCGGCGTTGTGGCGTTCGGTGGGCATCGAGCCGGATGCGGTGATCGGCCACTCGCAGGGTGAGATCGCGGCGGCCGCGGTGTCGGGGGCGCTGTCGCTGGACGACGCGGCGAAGGTCGTCGCGTTGCGCAGCCGGGCGATCGTGAAGCTGGCCGGTACAGGCGGGATGGTCTCGGTGGCCCTGCCGGTCGACGAGGTGTGCGAGCTCATCGCCCATTGGGGCGGCGCGATCGACATCGCCGCACACAACGGCCCGCGTTCCGTGGTGGTCGCCGGAGAGGTGACCGCTCTTGAGGAGATGGTCGCCCACTGCAAGGGCAACAAGATGCGCGCCAAGCGCATCCCGGTCGACTATGCCTCCCACTCCGCGCACGTCGAAAGCCTGCGGGACGAGCTTCTCGACGTCCTGTCCTCGCTCACCCCGCGCGCCGTCAACGTGCCCTTCATCTCCACCGTCACCGGGCAGCCGCTGGACGGCACGGAGCTCGACGGCTCGTACTGGTTCCGCAACCTCCGCCAGACCGTCCAGCTGGAGGAGGCCACCCGGACCCTGCTCGACCAGGGCCACCGCGTCTTCATCGAGGCCAGCGCCCACCCGGTGCTGACCATCGCGCTCCAGGAGACGATCGACGACACGTCGTACGACAGCGCCGTCACCGTGCCCTCGCTCCACCGCGACGAGGGCGGACTCGACGACTTCCTCGCCTCCGCGGCGCAGGCCCACGTCTCGGGCGCCCCGCTCGACTGGGCTGCCGTGGTCGGCGGCCCCGGCGCGGTCGTCGACCTGCCGACCTACCCCTTCCAGCGCCGGCGCTACTGGCTGGAGGGCCCGGCGCCGGCCAGGGACGCGGGCGGGCTCGGCATGGCCGCCGAGCGGCACCCGCTCATCGGCGCCGCGCTCTGGATGGCCGACGCGGACAGGCTGGTCCTGAGCAGCAGGATCGCCCTGAACACGCAGCCCTGGCTGGCGGACCACGCCGTGGCCGGCACCGTGCTGCTCCCCGGCACCGCCTTCGTGGACCTCGCCATCCGGGCGGGTGACCACACGGGTCTCGACCAGCTCGACGAGCTGACCCTCCAGGCACCGCTGGTGCTGACCGGCCGCGGCGGAGTGCAGCTCCAGGTCGTGGTCGACGCTCCGGACGAGGAGGGCCGGCGCGCGCTGTCGGTCCACTCCCGCCCGGAGCCCGAGTCCGACGACGCCGTGATCCACCCGTGGACCCTGCACGCCACCGGCGTACTGGGCCACGCGGAAGGGCGTGCGGGCGTACCGGCCGACACCGCCTGGCCCCCGGCCGACACCGCCTGGCCCCCGGCCGGCGCCGAGCCGGTCGACCTGACGGCGGCGTACGACACGCTCGCCGAGCGGGGCTTCCAGTACGGACCCGGCTTCCAGGGCCTGCGGGCGCTGTGGCGAGCCGGCCAGGAGATGTTCGCCGAGGTCACGCTCCCGAAGGACGTCACCCCGGGCGAGTTCGGGATCCACCCGGCCCTCCTCGACGCCGCCCTGCACCCGCTGGCGCTCGCGGAGGACGGTCGCCTGGCGCTGCCGTTCGCATGGACCGGCGTTCGGCTGCACGCGGTGAACGCCGGCATGCTGCGTGTGCGGATCACCCCGGAAGGCTCGGGTGTCGCCCTGTCCCTCGCCGACGCGAGCGGTGCGCCGATCGCGTCGGTGAGGACGCTCAGCCTGCGGGCCGTGGACGCCGCGCAGCTGGCCGGATCGGGCACCCCCCGCCAGCCGCTGCTCCAGGTGGAGTGGACGACCGCCCCGGAGGCCGCCCCGGCCGCGGGATGGGCTGTCCTCGACGACTTCGGCTACGGTCTGCCCGCCCCTCTGGGCAGCTACTCGGACCTCGCCGGCATCGTCGGAACCCCGCCGCTCGTCGTGGTCCCCTTCTCCGGCGAGGACGGCCCCGGCGCCGTGGCACACCGGGCCCTGCGGCTGGCCCGGGAGTGGCTCGTCGACGAGCGGTTCGCCGACTCGCGCCTGGTCTTCGTGACCCGTGACGCGACCACCGCCCGCACGGAGGACGGACTCGGCTCGGCTCCCGTCTGGGGGCTGGTGCGTACCGCCATGACCGAGAACCCCGATCGGTTCGGCCTGCTGGACCTGACGGACTGGGACCTCTCCGAGACCGAGCTCGGCCGTGCGCTGGCCGTACCGGACGCGCAGGTGAGCCTGCGGGACGGGGCACTGCTCGTACCGCGGCTGGTCAAGTCGCCGACGACGGGCGACACCGTGCCCGCGCTGAACCCGGAGGGCACTGTGCTCATCACGGGCGCCACCGGCACCCTGGGCCGGCTGTTCGCCCGCCACCTCGTCGCCGAACACGGCGTACGGCACCTGCTGCTGGCGAGCCGCCGCGGCCGGGACGCGGCGGGCATGGCGGAGCTGGAGGCTGAACTCGCGGCCCACGGAGCCGACGTGTCCGTGGTCGCCTGTGACACGGCAGACCGCATGGCGGTCGCCGCGATGCTGGACGCGATCCCCTCGGAGCACCCGCTCACCGCGGTCCTGCACACCGCCGGCGTCCTCGACGACGGCACGATGCACGCCCTCACGGCCGAGCAACTTGACACCGTCCTGCGTCCCAAGGTCGATGCCGCCTGGTACCTGCACGAGCTGACGGCCGACCTGGAGCTGGACGCGTTCGTCTTGTTCTCCTCGCTGGCCGGTACGGTCGGCACCGCGGGACAGGCCAACTACGCTGCGGCCAACACCTATCTGGACGCCCTCGCGCACCACCGCCAGGCCCTGGGCCTGCCCGGTACGTCGCTGGCCTGGGGCCTGTGGGCCGAGGGCAGCGGGATGACCGGTCACCTGACCGACGCCGATCTCGCCCGGATGTCCCGGGGCGGCATCGCCCCGATCGGCAGCGAGCAGGGGCTGGCGCTGTTCGACGCGGCCCTCGCGACCCGTCGGCCGGTGCTCGTTCCGGCGCTGCTGGACTACACCGGACTGCGGGCACAGAGCGAGGACGGTACGCTGCCCGGGCTCTTCCACGGCCTGGTGCGTCCGGCGCGGCGTGCCGCCGTCGGCGAGCAGGCGGGCGGGAACTCCCTTCGGGAACGCCTGGCGTTCCTGGCCCTCCAGGACCAGGAACGCGCGCTGCTGGAACTGGTCCGCGGCGTGGTCGCCTCCGTACTGGGGCACACCGACGCCGACCAGGTGGCGTCCGACCGGGCCTTCAACGAGCTGGGCTTCGACTCGCTCAAGGCAGTGGAACTGCGCAACCGGCTGAACGCGGCCGCAGGTCTGAAGCTGCCCGCGACGCTGGTGTTCGACTACCCGAGCACGGCCGAGCTGGCCGGCTTCCTGCGGACCGAACTGCTCGGCGCGGCCGCCGCGGTAGCCGAGGCCGGACCGGTCGTCGGCGCCTCCGACGAGCCGATCGCGATCGTCGCCATGGCCTGCCGCTACCCGGGCGAGGTCAGCTCCCCGGAGGAGCTGTGGGCGCTGCTGTCCGACGAGCGGGACGCCATCGGCCCGTTCCCGAACGACCGCGGCTGGGACCTGGACGGCCTGTACAACACGGACCCCGACCACCTGGGCACCTCGTACACCCGGCACGGCGGATTCCTCTACGAGGCTCCGCAGTTCGACCCCGAACTCTTCGGGGTGAGCGCCCGGGAGGCCACCGCCATCGACCCGCAGCAGCGCCTGCTGCTGGAAATCTGCTGGGAGGCCTTCGAGCGCGCGGGCATCGACCCGACCTCCCTCAAGGGCAGCCAGACCGGTGTGTTCGCCGGTGTCATGGCCAACGACTACGCGGCACGCCTGAAGGACGCTCCTGAGGCTCTGGAGGGCTACCTGGCGGTCGGCAGCACGGTCAGTGTCGCCTCCGGCCGCGTCGCCTACACCTTCGGCCTGCAAGGACCGGCGATCACCGTCGACACCGCCTGCTCCTCCTCGCTCGTCTCCATACACCTCGCCGCCCAGGCGCTGCGGAACGGCGAATGCGGGCTGGCCCTGGCCGGCGGTGTGACCGTACTGGCAGCGCCCACCCTGTTCGTGGAGTTCAGCCGGCAGCGCGGCCTGGCACCGGACGGCCGGTGCAAGTCCTTCTCCGCGCGGGCGGACGGGGCAGCGTGGGCCGAAGGCGCCGGAATCCTCCTGCTGGAGCGGCTCTCCGACGCCCGACGCAACGGCCGCCGGATCCTCGGCGTGATCCGCGGAACCGCGGTCAACCAGGATGGTGCGAGCAACGGCCTCACCGCCCCCAACGGCCCCTCCCAGGAGCGGGTGATCCGCCAAGCCCTGACCAACGCGGGCCTGACCACCGCGGACGTGGACGCGCTGGAGGCACACGGCACCGGCACCACGCTGGGCGACCCGATCGAGGCCCGGGCCGTACTCGCCACCTACGGGCAGGAGCGCCCGTCCCCCCTCCTGATGGGCTCCCTGAAGAGCAACATCGGGCACTCCCAGGCCGCCGCCGGTGTGGCCGGCGTCATCAAGATGGTCATGGCGATGCGGCACGGGACGCTCCCCAAGAGCCTCCACATCGACAAGCCCAGCCCGCATGTGGACTGGTCCGCCGGCAAGGTGGAACTGCTCACCGAGGCGGTGCCGTGGCCCGAGTCCGGGCGGCCGCGCCGGGCAGGCGTGTCCTCCTTCGGCATCAGCGGTACCAATGCCCACGTCATCGTGGAGCAGATGCCGGCCGAGGGGACGGTCCCGCCGGCCGAGCCGATTCCGGTCGTGCCGCTGCTGCTGTCCGCGCACAACGACGCGGCCCTGCTGGCGCTGGCCGACCAGGTGGGCGCGGCCCTCGCCGACACCGGGCAGCAGGACCTGGCATCGACGGGCCGGACCCTGGCCGTCGGACGGGCCGGACTGCCGCACCGCGCCGTGGTGCTGGCCTCCACGGCCACCGAAGCGGTCGACGGATTCGCGGAACTGGCCGTGCGGGGTACACCCGTGGACGGTCGCACGGCCTTCCTCTTCACCGGTCAGGGCAGCCAGCGGCTCGGCATGGGCCGGGAGTTGTACACCGCCTACCCCGCCTACGCCGAGGCCCTGGACGCGGTGTGCGAAGAGCTCGACCGATGGCTGGAGACGCCGCTGCTCGACGTCCTCTTCGGTGAGGACCCGGCGCCGCTGGACCAGACCGGCTTCACGCAGGCCGCCCTGTTCGCCACCGAGGTCGCGCTCTTCCGCCTCCTCGAAGGCTGGGGCGTACGGCCGGACTTCCTCGCGGGCCACTCCATCGGTGAGCTGGTCGCCGCGCACGTCGCCGGCGTCCTCTCGCTGGCGGACGCGGCACAACTCGTCGCGGCTCGCGGCCGGCTGATGCAGGCACTGCCCGGCGGCGGCGCGATGCTCGCCGTGCGGGCCGAGGAGCAGGAGCTGCTGCCGCTGCTGGCCGGGCGGGAGGACCAGCTGGGCATCGCCGCCGTCAACGGCCCCACCTCCGTGGTGCTCTCGGGCGACGCCGAAGCCGTCGAGGCCATCGGGGCCGAACTCTCCGCCCAGGGACGCAAGACCAGGCAACTGCGCGTCAGCCACGCCTTCCACTCCCCGCACATGGACGCGATGCTGGACGAATTCCAAACGGTCACGAAGGGGCTCACCTTCGCCGCGCCCGCCATCCCGATCGTCTCCGCCCTGACCGGGCAGCTGGTCGGCGCCGAGGAACTGACCACGCCCGAGTACTGGGTCCGGCACGCCCGCCAGCCCGTGCGTTTCCTGGACGCGGCACGCACCCTGGAAGCCGAAGGCGTACGGACCTTCCTGGAGCTCGGCCCGGACGGCGTGCTCAGTGCGATGGGGCAGGACTTCCTCGACGCGGGATCGCTTCTGGTCCCGGTGCTGCGCGGCGGGCGCCGCGAGCCGCACACCGTCGTCACCGCCCTGGCCCACGCCCATGTACGGGGCGTGCCGGTGGACTGGCGCGCGCTGTTTGGCGACGACGCCGGACCGGCTGCCGACCTGCCGACCTACCCCTTCCAGCGCCAGCGCTACTGGCTCACGGAGGGGCCCGGCGGCGACGTCACCTCAGCCGGACTCGACTCCGCACGGCACCCGCTGCTCGGGGCCGCGATCGCGCTCGCCGACTCCGACGGTGTCCTGTTCACCGGTCGGATCTCGGCCCGCAGCCACCCCTGGTTCGCCGACCACGCCATCGCCGGGACCCTGCTGATCCCGGGCACGGCCCTGGTGGAGATGGCGCTTCACGCGGGCGCCGCACTCGGCTGCGAGCGCCTGGAGGAACTCGCCCTCCAGGCACCCCTGGTCCTTCCCGACGAGGGTGCGCTCCAGCTCCAGATCACCGTGGGCGGCCCCGACGGAGAAGGCCGCAGGTCCCTCGCCGTCCACTCGCGCGGGGACCAGGAAGGCGACGTCTGGAACCGGCACGCCACCGGAACCGTGACGGCCGCCGTTTCCGGCGGCCCCGAACCCGACCTCGCGTCCTGGCCTCCGGCCGGCGCCGAAATCCAGCCGGTCGAGGATCTGTACGACCGCCTCGCCGACCGGGGCTACGACTACGGCCCCGCCTTCCAGGGCCTCCAGGCGGCATGGCGTTCGGGCGAGGACCTCTACGCCGAGGTGCGGCTGTCCGTCGACCCTGATGGATTCGCCCTGCACCCGGCACTGTTCGACGCCGCGCTGCACGCACTGCTCCTGGAGGAGCCGGCCGAACTGCGGCTGCCCTTCTCCTTCGGTGGCGTCCAACTGACCGGGTCCCGGAGCGGCACCCTGCGGGTCAAGCTGTCGGCCGGTCCGGACGGAACGGTCGCGGTCGGCATCGCCGACGAGACGGGCGCACCGGTCGCCACCGTCGCATCACTCGCCCTGCGGGCCCTGCCGGCGGGGACTGCGCTGACCCGCCCCTCCGACCAGCACGTGTACGCGATGGAGCGGGTCGGTGTGGAACTTCCCACCGGTGGTGTCACGACCATCGTGGTCCTCGGCGAGGCCGACCTCGGACTCGCCGCGGAGCACCACGCCGACCTGGCCGACCTGGCCGCCTTGACGGCGGACGGTGCGGCCGCACCCGACGTGGTCGTCCTTCCGGTACGCCCGGCCACTCCGCAGGAGACCGGCCGGGTTACCGGGGAGGTGCTGGCGGTACTGCGGCAGTGGCTCGCGACCGACGCGCCGGCCGGAGCGCGGCTCGCCGTGGTCAGCACCGGGGAACTGGCGCACAGCGCACTCTCCGGGCTGATGCGGACCGCCGAGTCGGAACACCCGGGAGTCTTCCAGCACGTGATCGCGGACGGCCTGCCGGCCGGCCGCGAACTGCTTGCCGCAGCCCTGGCCGATCCCCGACCGCAACTCGAACTGCACGAGGGACAGGCCTACGTGACCCGGCTCGCCAAGGTCCCGCACCCGGCCCGGACCCCGGACGCCGACGACGCGTTCGACCCGGAGGGCACGGTGCTGATCACCGGTGGCACGGGCGCACTCGGAGCCCAGGTCGCCCGGCACCTGGTGACCGGCCGTGGCGCCCGTCGCCTGCTGCTCACCAGTCGGCGGGGCGGGGCGGAGGACCTGGTCGCCGAACTGACGGCGCTCGGCGCGGACGTACGGGTCGTGGCGTGCGACGCGGCCGACCGCGACGCGCTGGCCGGGCTGCTCGCCACGATCCCGGACGAGCACCCGCTCACCGCGGTCGTGCACGCGGCCGGAGTGATCGAGGACGCCACGCTGGAGGCCATGAGCCCGGAGAGCCTCTCCCGGGTCCTGCGGCCGAAGGTGGAAGCCGCCTGGAACCTGCACGAGCTGACCATCGGACTGGAGCTGACGGACTTCGTTCTCTTCTCTTCCGTCGCCGGTCTGGTGGGCAACGCCGGACAGGCCAACTACGCCGCCGGCAACACCTTCCTGGACGCGCTCGCCGAACACCGGCGCGCCGAGGGCCTGCCCGCCGTGTCCCTCGCCTGGGGCATGTGGCAGGACGGGATGGCGAGCGACCTCGACCACGCCGACCGGGCCAGGCTGGCACGCAACGGGATCCTGCCGATGCCGACCGACCGGGCCCTCGCGGCCCTCGACACGGCCCTGGCCGGAGCCAAGGCGCTGCAAGCCGACGGCGAGGCGGAGATCCGGCCGGTGCTCGCGCCGGTGGCACTCGACCTCGCGGCACTGCGGAGCCTCGGGGAAGCACTGCCCGAGCTGTATCGGGGCCTGGTGCGCACCGAGCGCCGAGCCGGCCGGCGCACCGCCGCGCCGGCGGAGATCCCGCTGGCGCGGCGGCTCATGGGCCTGGACGCGGATGAGCAGCGGCAGCTGCTGTTCGACGTCGTCAGGGAACAGGTCGGCATCGTCCTGGCCCACCCGGCCCCGCGGACGATCGACGTCCAGCGCGGACTGCTGGACCTGGGCCTCGACTCCCTCACCGCGGTCGAACTGCGCAACAGGCTGAACACCATCACCGAACTGCGGTTGCCCAGCACGCTCGTCTTCGACCACCCGACCACCCAAGCCGTCGCCGAATACCTGCGGGGCGAGCTGGCCGGCGAAGCGGCGGACCCGATCCAGGCAGCCTTGGACGCCCTTGAGGCCGCTCTCTCGGCCGCCGGCCCGTCGGGCGGCGACGGACTGGCAGGACCGTACGCCGCGCGACTGCGCGGCCTGCTCCGGACGGTGGACGGCGGCCCCGGCGGCGCCGACATCGAACTGGCGACCGACGATGAACTCTTCGCGGCACTTGACAACGAACTCGGCAGGTAGACATGAACAACGAGCAGAAACTTCGCGACTACCTCAAGCGGGCAACGGTCGACCTGCGGGAGAGCCGTCAGCGTGTGCAGGACTTGGAGGAGCGCGCACACGAGCCGATCGCGATCGTCGGTATGGCATGCCGACTTCCCGGCGGTGTCGCCTCCCCGGACGACCTGTGGGAGCTGCTGGGCGCCGAACGCGACGCGGTCGGTCCCTTCCCGGAGGGCCGAGGCTGGGACCTGGACAACCTGTACGACCCGGACCCCGACCACCTCGGGACCTCGTACGCCCGCGAAGGCGGCTTCCTGTACGAGGCGGACCGGTTCGATGCCGAGTTCTTCGGCATCAGTCCTCGCGAGGCGGCGGCGATGGATCCCCAGCAGCGGCTGCTGCTGGAGACGGCGTGGGAGGCCTTCGAGCACGCGGGCATCGACCCGACCGCGCTGAGGGGCACCCGTACCGGGGTGTACGTGGGCGTCATGTACGACGACTACGGCTCCCGGATCCCCAACGCACCCGAGGGCTTCGAGGGCTACCTGCTGACCGGAAGCGCGGGCAGCGTCGCGTCGGGTCGTGTGGCCTACACCTTCGGGCTGGAGGGGCCCGCGGTGACGGTCGACACCGCGTGTTCGTCCTCGCTGGTCGCGCTTCATCTCGCCGCCCAGTCGCTGCGTCAGGGTGAGTGTTCGATGGCGCTCGCCGGTGGTGTGACGGTGATGGCGACACCGGGCACGTACGTGGAGTTCTCCCGGCAGCGCGGGTTGGCGCCGGACGGGCGGTGCAAGGCCTTCTCGTCGTCGGCGGACGGTACGGGCTGGGCCGAGGGCGTGGGTCTGCTGGCGTTGGAGCGGCTGTCGGACGCGGAGCGCCGCGGGCACCGGGTGCTGACGGTGATCCGGGGTTCCGCGGTGAATCAGGACGGTGCGAGCAGCCAGCTGACCGCGCCGAACGGGCCTTCGCAGGAGCGGGTCATCCGGGCCGCATTGGCCAACGCGCGGCTGTCGGCGTCCGAGGTGGATGTCGTGGAGGCGCACGGTACGGGTACGCGGCTGGGTGATCCGATCGAGGCGCAGGCGCTGCTCTCCACGTACGGCCAGGCCCGTGGGGGCGACAACCCGTTGTGGCTGGGTTCCGTCAAGTCGAACATCGGCCACACGCAGGCCGCGGCGGGTGTCGCGGGCGTGATCAAGATGGTCATGGCGATGCGCGAGGGGGTCATGCCCTCGACCTTGCACGTGGACGAGCCGACCCCGGAGGTCGATTGGTCGGCGGGCACGGTGAAACTGCTGACGCGAGCCCGGCAGTGGCCGGAGCTCGATCGTCCGCGTCGGACGGGTGTGTCGTCCTTCGGGATCAGCGGGACCAACGCTCATGTGATCCTCGAGGAGGCGCCGCGCGACCGTCCCGTCGATCCGGCGACGGGACCGGATGCTGCTGTCCGACAGCCGGAGTCGGGCACATCGACGTGGCCGGCACCGTGGTTGCTCTCGGCCAAGTCGGAGACCGCGCTCCGGGCACAGGCGAGCCGGCTGCTGGCCTGGATCACTGACCACCCCGAGGTGGCTGACGCCGATGTCGCTGCCTTCCTGACCACTGCGCGTGCTCGGCTGGGTCGGCGCGGCGCGGTGCTCGGAGCCGACCGGGCCGGTCTGCTCGCCGGCCTCACGGCCTTGGCCACGGGTTCGGCCTCCCCGCATGTCGTGTCAGGTGTTGCCGCCACCGGCGAGACGGCCTTCCTGTTCACCGGTCAGGGCGCGCAACGTGTCGGCATGGGCGCGGGGCTGGCCACCGCGTTCCCGGTGTTCGCCGCCGCCCTCGACGAGGTGTGCGCGGAACTCGACGCCCTGTTGGGGGTGTCGCTGCGCGACGTCATGTTCGGCGGGACCGGTGGTGCCGGGAACGGCGTCGGCGACATCGAGCGCATGGCCCCGCTCGACCGGACGGAATTCACGCAGCCCGCGCTGTTCGCGTTCGAGGTGGCGTTGTACCGCCTGTTGGAGTCGTTCGGCGTGACCGCGGATGTGCTGGTCGGGCATTCGATCGGTGAGCTGGCCGCGGCCCATGTGGCCGGGGTGTGGTCGCTGGCCGACGCGTGTCGGCTCGTTGCCGCCCGTGGTCGGTTGATGGGCGCGCTGCCGACCGGTGGAGCGATGCTCGCCGCCGCGGTGTCGGAGGAGCGGGCGCTGGAACTGCTCGCGGCCGGGACGGTCTCGTTGGCGGCCGTGAACGCGCCTGCGGCGACGGTGTTCTCGGGCGAGACGACGGCGATCGCGGCACTGGAGGACCGGCTGGCGGCGGAGGGCGTGAAGACGACTCGGCTGGCGGTCAGTCATGCCTTCCATTCGGCGCTGATGGAGCCGATGCTCGCCGAGTACGAGCAGGTCGCCAGGTCGGTGGTGTATCGGACGCCACGAATCGGTGTGTGCTCCACGGTGTCCGGTGCGCCGGCCGGTCCCGAACTGCTGACGCCGCAGTACTGGGTGCGGCAGGTGCGCGAGGCCGTGCGGTTCGCTCCGGCGGTGCGGTCACTCGTCGACGCCGGCGTGCGCCGGTTCGTCGAGGTGGGGCCGGACGCGGTGCTGGCGGCGATGACCCGCCAGACACTGGACGACGAGGTGGCGTCCCGCTCGCTGGTCGCGGCGGCGTCGCGGCGCGGTGTCGACGAGGCCGACCAGTTCCTGCGGTTGCTCGCCGCTGCCCACTGCTCGGGCGCCACCGTCGACTGGACGCCGCTGTCACCAGGAAGTCCGGTCACCCACCTCGACCTGCCTGGCTACGCCTTCCAGCGCCGCCGTTACTGGGTGCAGCCCGACGACGGTGCGCTCGGTGACGTGGGCCGCGCCGGTTTCGCCGCGCTCGATCATCCGATGCTGCGCGTTGCCGCGCCGCTCGCCGGTCGCGACGAATGGCTGTTCAGCGGCAGGCTTTCCATCACCGACCAGCCGTGGATCGCCGACCACACGGCCTTCGGAGCGGTACTCCTGCCCGGCACCGGCTTCGTGGATCTCGCGCTGGCCGCGGGTAGCCGCCTGGAACTGCCCGTCGTGGACGAACTCGTCCTGGCGGCGCCGCTGCTGTTCGACGGTGCCGCCGCCGTGGACGTACAGGTCTCGGTGACCGATCCCGACCACACCGGCCGTCGACGCCTGTCGATCCACTCGCGCACCGTCACCGGCACCGCGCCGTCCGACCCGGGCGAGCCGGACTGGACGCTGCACGCCACCGGCATTCTCGCCCCCGCCGACGGTGTGACGCCGGCCTGGGCCGACCCCGACTGGCCGCCGGCCGCCGGCACGCCGGTCGATGGAACGCGCCTGTACGACCGGCTCGCCGATCTGGGATTCGGCTACGGTCCGAACTTCCAGAACACGCGCGCCGCCTGGACCAGTGGTGACGACGTGTTCGCCGAGGTGGCCCTGGACGAGACGACAGCGGTCCGGGCGGCGGGCTTCGGGGTGCATCCGGCGCTGCTGGACGCGGCCTTCCACGCTGCCATCGATGGACTCGCCGATGACCTCCCCGACGGCAGGCTGCCACTTCCGTTCTCCTTCGGCGGCGTCCGTGTGTTCCGGCGAGGCGCCACCGCGGTCCGCGCCCGCATCATCCGTTCGGGGCCCGAGAAGGTGCGCATCGACGCCTGCGACGCCACCGGCGCCGCCGTGCTGTCGGTCGACGCCGTGCTCGCCCGCCCCGTGGAAGCGCGCGCTCTCGCCGGTGCCCGCAGCCCGCTCTACGCTCTCGACTGGACGCCGGTGACGGCAGCTGCGGTGCCGGACCGGCAACTGGTCGCACTCGGCCGGCCCGTCGCGGGTTGCGCCGAGACGTTCGGGGACGTCGCGGCGTTCGCGGCAGCCGGGGGCCGCACCGGCGTGGCCGTCGTCTGGTCGCCCGAAACGGCGTCGGCGGACGGCGACGTCCCCGCGACCGTCCGCACCGCCGTGCACAACGCCCTCGCGGTGCTGCGCGACTGGCTCGCCGAACCGGCTTGCGTCGACTCGACACTGGTCGTGCTGACCCGTGACGGCGCGGGTCTGCCCGGTGAGACGCCGGACCCCGCGGCAGCGGCCGTCCGCGGCCTGGTGCGTAGTGCGCAATCGGAACATCCGGGGCGCATCGTGCAGGTCGACCTCGACGACGACCTCACGGACCTGCACCAGCGGATCGCCGCCGCAGTCGCCACGGACGAACCGCAGCTCGCGATCCGCGACGGCGCCACGCTGGCACCGCGGCTGATCCGCAGGACCACCGCCGAATCGACCGGTGAGCCCTTCGGCGCCGGCACGGTCCTGATCACCGGTGGCGCAGGCGGATTGGGCGCCGTCACCGCCCGCCACCTGGTCACCCGGTACGGGGTGCGCAGACTGCTGCTCGTCTCGCGCCGCGGCTCCGCCGCGCCGGGCGTCGCGGAGCTGGTCGCCGAGCTGACCGCGCTGGGCGCCGACGTACGCGTCGCCGCGTGCGATGTCAGCGATCGCGCCGCGGTCGCGACGCTGCTGGACTCCGTACCGGCGCACGAACCGGTGACCGCCGTCGTGCACACCGCGGGCGTGGCCGACGACGGCACCATCGAGACCCTGACCGCCGAGCAGGTGGATCGGGTGCTGGCCCCGAAGGCCGACGCCGCCTGGCATCTGCACGAGCTCACCCGTGACATGGACCTGTCGGCATTCGTGCTGTTCTCCTCCGCCGGGCCACTCCTCGGTGGGCACGGCCAGGGCAACTACGCGGCCGCGAACGCGGTGCTGGACGCGCTCGCCCAGGCGCGCCGCAGCGCCGGCCTGCCCGCGCATTCGCTGGCCTGGGGGCTGTGGAAGCGCGGCATGGCCGAGGCGTTGAACGACCCGGGGGCCGAACACCTGGTACGTCAGATCCGCACGCGCCTTGGTCTGTCCCCGATCGAGCCGGCCGCCGGCATGCAGATGTTCGACGATGCGTTGGCCACCTGCGAACCGATGCTGATGACCGCGCTGCTCGATACATCCGCCCTCACCGCGCTGGGCCGGCTCGGCACGCTGCCCGCGGTGCTGCGCGACCTGATCCATGTACCGTCCCGCGGCCGGATCGCCGACAGCCCGTTGCGTCAGCGGTTGCTCGACGCCCCCGCCGACCAGTGGGAGGCGCTGATCCGCCATGAGGTCCGCGCGATCGCCGCCGCTGTCCTCGGCCATGAGTCGGCCGAGGCCATCGACCCCGAAACACCCTTCGCGGAACTGGGCTTCGACTCGCTCGGCGGAGTCGAGTTCCGCAACAAGGTGACCGCCGCCACGGGTGTTCAGCTTCCGTCCACGCTGGTGTTCGACTATCCGACCGCCGCCGCCGTCGCGGGCTTCCTGCGTACCCAGGTCGACGATTCGGCGCCGACGCGACCGCGCCCCGCCCCGACCGGCGCCAAGCCCAGGGCCGACGAGCCGATCGCGATCGTCGGCATGAGCTGCCGGTATCCCGGCGGCGTCGAGAATCCCGACCAGCTCTGGGAACTGATCGCCGGTCGCGTCGACGCGATCACCCCGATCCCGGGCGACCGCGGCTGGAACGTCGACCACCTCTACGACACCGACCCCGGCAAACCCGGCAAGATCTACACCCGAGAAGGCGGGTTCCTGTATACCGCAGGTGATTTCGATGCCGGCTTCTTCGGAATCGGACCCCGTGAGGCAGCGGCGATGGACCCGCAGCAGCGGTTGCTGCTCGAAACGTCCTGGGAAGCGCTCGAAGACGCCGGCATAGATCCGACCGCACTGCGGGGCAGCGACACCGGGGTCTACGCGGGCGTCATGTACCAGGACTACGGCTACACGGCGCGCGACGCCGCCGACGGTGCCGCGGAAGGCTATCTGGCGACCGGATCGGCCGGCAGCGTCGTCTCCGGCCGGGTGTCCTACACCCTCGGCCTGGAAGGACCGGCGGTGACGGTGGACACTGCGTGTTCGTCGTCGCTGGTGGCCCTGCATCTGGCGGTGCAGGCACTGCGCGCCGGGGAGACGTCTCTGGTCCTAGTCGGCGGGGTGACGGTCATGTCGACGCCGCTGCTGTTCCTGGAGTTCTCCCGGCAGCGGGCGTTGTCACCGGACGGGCGCAGTAAGGCGTTCTCACGTGCTGCGGACGGTGTCTCGTGGGCCGAGGGCGTCGGCATGCTCGCCCTCGAACGGTTGTCCGACGCGCGGCGCAACGGGCGCCCGGTGCTGGCCGTGATCCGCGGTAGCGCGATCAACCAGGATGGTGCGAGCAACGGCCTGACCGCGCCGAACGGTCCGTCCCAGGAGCGGGTGATCGCGCAGGCATTGGTCAACGCCGGGGTGACCGCGGCCGAGGTGGACGCGGTGGAGGCGCACGGCACCGGTACCACGCTGGGTGACCCGATCGAGGCGCAGGCGCTGATCAACGCCTATGGACAGGATCGCGCCGAGCCGCTGCGGATCGGGTCGTTGAAGTCGAACATCGGGCACGCGCAGGCGGCTGCCGGTGTCGGTGGCGTGATCAAGATGGTGCAGGCGTTGCGGCACGAGGTGTTGCCGCCCACCTTGCACGTCGACGCGCCGTCGCCGCACGTGGAGTGGTCGGCGGGCGCGGTACGGATCCTGACCGAGGCCGAGCCGTGGCCGGCCGGGGAGCGTCCGCGCCGGGCGGGGGTGTCGTCGTTCGGGATCAGCGGGACCAACGCGCACGTGATCCTCGAAGAGGCGCCCGCGGTCCCGCCGCGGCCGGTCGATCCACCGCGCCCGGCGGCCGTGCCGTTGCTGCTGTCCGCGCGGACGACTGCCGCTCTGCGGACCCAGGCGGGCCGTCTGCACGACGCGCTGCGCGAACGTCCGGAGCTCGACCTGACCGACGTCGCGGTCACGCTGGCGCTGCACCGCGCGCGGCTTGAGCAGCGCGCCGCCGTCGTGGGCTCGGACCGGGAGACGTTGCTGGCGGCCTTGGCGCGCCTGGCAGCCGACGAGCCGGCCCCGGGCATCGTCGACGGCGCCGGTCGGACAGGCACGACAGCGTTCCTGTTCACCGGTCAGGGTGCGCAGCGGATCGGGATGGGCGCCGGGCTGTACCGGGCGTTCCCGGCTTTCGCGGCCGCGCTCGACGAAGTGTGCGCGGAATTCGACGCGCACCTGGGGCATTCGCTGCGGGATGTGATGTTCGGCGCGCAGCCCATCGGCACCGGGCAGGAGGCGAGTGGGCTCGTCGCGCCGGCGCCGGCGAACGGCGCGACTGCCGAGACCCTGCTGGATCGCACCGAGTACACCCAGCCCGCGTTGTTCGCGTTCGAGGTGGCGATGTATCGCCTTGTCGAGTCGTTGGGCGTGACGCCGGATGTGGTGGCCGGGCACTCGATCGGCGAGCTGGCCGCGGCGTATGTGGCTGGTGTGTGGTCGTTGTCGGACGCGTGCCGACTCGTTGCGGCCCGGGGGCGACTGATGGGGGCGCTGCCGACAGGCGGGAGCATGCTGGCCGCCGCGGTGCCGGAGGAGCGGACCGTGGAGCTGTTGGCGGCGGGTGATGCCGGTCCGGCGGTCGCGGCGCTCTCGCTGGCTGCTGTGAACGCTCCCGAAGCGGTGGTCTTCTCCGGAACCACCGAGGCGGTGTCGGCGCTCGAGTCGAGGCTGGTGGCCGAGGGCGTCAAGACCAGCAGGCTGCGGGTGAGCCACGCGTTCCACTCCGTCTTGATGGATCCGATGTTGACCGAGTTCGCGGAGGTCGCCGCGGGCCTGACGTACCACGAGCCACGAATCCCCTTGTGCTCCACGGTTTCCGGCGCATTCGCCGACGATTCGGTGGGCACGCCCGAGTACTGGGTACGGCAGCTGCGCGAGGCGGTGCGCTTCGCCCCGGCGGTGCGGTCACTGCTCGATTCGGGTGTGCGCCTGTTCGTCGAGCTGGGCCCGGACGCGGTGCTGACGGCCATGACCCGCGCCATTGTGGCGACAGACCTCGCGGCGTGCGCCTCGGTGGTCGCGGGATCCCGTCGCGCGGTCGACGAACCCGAGCAGCTGGTCACCGCGCTGGCGACCGCGCACTGCGCGGGCCAGCCGGTGCGGTGGGCGGCCTACTTCGGGACTCGACCGCAGGCACGGATCACCTTGCCCACCTATCCCTTCCAGCACGAACGGTTCTGGCTGCTGCCCGCGGAGGCGGCTGCACCGCTCGCCGGTGCCGACTCCGCCGGCCATCCGCTGCTGCACACCCGGGTGCAGCTCGCCGGCAAGGACGAGTGGCTGTTCACCGGCCGGCTCTCGCTGCGCACGCACCCGTGGCTCGCCGACCACGCCGTCCACGGTGTGGTCGTGATGCCGGGTACCGGATTCGTGGAGCTGGCTCTGGCCGCTGGTGCCCGGATCGGCGTGCCGCGCCTGGCGGAACTGGTGCTCACGGCGCCGCTGATGCTCACGACCGATGGCGGCGCGGATGTCCAGCTCGCGGTGGGCGAACCCGACGCCGATGGGCACCGGACCGTGGCCATCCACTTCCGCACCGCCGATGCCTGGGTGCTGCACGCCCGTGGCCTGCTCGCGCCCGCCGCGCCGGCTGCGGCGCCGGGCTGGTCCCGGGTGTGGCCTCCGGTCGCGGGCGATCCGGTCGACGGACAGCAGATGTACCGTGCGCTCGGCGACCTCGGCCTCGGGTACGGCCCGGCGTTCCAGGGTGTTCGCGCCGCGTGGTCGCGTGGCGGGGAAGTGTTCGCCGACCTGGCACTCGACACCGACACCGCGACGCGCGCCACCGCCTTCGGACTGCATCCGGCACTGCTGGACGCGGTGTTCCACGCGGCTGTCGACCCTCTTGCCGAGGGCGGGCCCGACGGTCGGGTGCCACTGCCTTTCGCCTTCGACGGCGTCCAGCTGGCGCAGTCCGGCGCGGGTGCCTTGCGTGTCCGCATCGTCCGCATCGCACCGAACACCTTCCGAGTAGAGGCGGTTGACGCGACCGGCGCCCTCGTGCTGAGCATGGAGTCGGTGCGGGTCCGCCCGATCGAGCGGCAGGCGCTGGCCCAGCTGCGCGGCGCGGCACCGTTGTTCGACCTTGAGTGGGTCGCGGTGCCTGCCGTTTCCACAGCGGGCACCGGGCGCGTCGTTGTGCTCGGCGACCCGGCGGCCGTCGAGGCCCCCGAGCCCCCGGCATGCTGTGCCGATCTCGCGGAACTCGCCGCGCTGCAGGATGCTCCCGACACGGTGGTGTGGCCGGCGCCCCGCGGAACCGGGGCCGGCGCGGCGGACATACACGCCGGCGTGCTGACGGCGCTCGCCCTGTTGCAGGGCTGGATAGGCGCCGAACACCCCGGCCGGCTCGTGATTGTGACGCGCGGGGCCGCCGGACTTCCCGGTGAGGAGCCCGATCTGGTCGGAGCCGCCGTGGCGGGCCTGGTGCGCAGCGCACAGTCCGAGCACCCGGGCCGGTTCCTGCTCATCGACCATGACGGCGACGCCCTGCCGATCAAGTCACTCGCCGACGCCGTGGCCCGGGACGAACCGCACATCGCTGTTCGCGAAGGTCGGCTCCTGGCGCCGCGACTGCGGCCGCTGCCGGCCACCGAACCGGGCGTGCCACTGTCGTTCGACCACGGCACGGTGCTCATCACCGGCGGCACCGGCGGCATCGGCGCGATCGTCGCCCGGCATCTGGTCGCGGCGCACGGCGCACGACGGCTGCTGCTGGCATCGCGGCGCGGTGACGCCGCGGACGGCGCCGCCGAACTGGCCGCCGAGCTGACCGACCTCGGCGCCCACGTCCGGGTCGTGGCGTGCGACGTCACCGAACGCACCGCGGTCCAGGCCCTGCTGGCCGGCATCGACACCGATGCCCCGCTGACCGCCGTCATCCACGCGGCGGGCATCCTGGACGACGGCACGCTCGACACCCTCACCACCGCGCAGACGACACGGGTGCTGGCACCGAAGGTCGATGCGGCACTGCACCTGCACGAGCTGACCCGCGACCTGGATCTTTCGGCGTTCGTACTGTTCTCGTCCGCGGCGCCGCTGCTCGGTGGACAAGGACAGGGCAACTACGCCGCTGCGAACAGCGCGCTGGACGCGCTGGCACGCCTGCGGCGCAGCGAGGGCCTGCCCGCGCACTCACTGGCCTGGGGACTGTGGACCGTCGGCATGGCAGGGGTACTCGGCGGGGACGGCGCCGAGCAGTACGCCCGCCAGATCCGGGCCAGGCTGGGCCTGATCCCGATCGATCCGGAGTCCGGGATGGCGCTGTTCGACAGCGCACTCGCGACCGATCGGGCGGCGCCGACGACGGCACTGCTGGACGCGGCGGCGCTCACCGACCTGGCGCGCGGCGGCACACTGCCCGCGGTACTGCGCGGCATGATCCGGGTTCCCCGGGCCGCCGCGAGTGCCGGTGCCGGCTTGGCGCAGCAACTGGCCGCACTGCCCGACGCCGACCGCGACGGTGCGATCGTACGAGAGGTGCGCAACGTCGCCGCGGCGGTCCTCGGCCACCTGTCCGGCGATGCGGTCGACCCGCAGGCGCCGTTCACCGAGCTCGGTTTCGACTCCCTCGGTGCCGTCGAATTCCGGAACCGGCTCGCACAGCTGACCGGGCTGACGTTGCCATCGGCGCTGATCTTCGACCATCCGACCGCCGCCGATGTGGCGAAACTGGTGCGATCGCGGATCGAGGAATCCGACACCGGCGTGGTCGAGCAGGCACCGGCCGGTGTGCGCGGCACGATCACCGAACTGGTGTCGGCGGCGCATCGCCGAGGTGAGGTGGCAGGGGCGTTGCCCATGCTGATCGCGAGCTCGGCTCTGATGACCACGTACCCCGCCGAGGAAGCCGCCGCACAGCGCGCGGCCGCGCAGGTCCTGGCGCGCGGCGCCGCGGCGCCGGCACTGATCTGCATCCCCTCGTTCCTTGCGGGATCGGGCCCTCACCAATTCGCCCGCCTGGCTCACGAACTCGGCGGCGAGCGGCAGGTCAGTGCGTTGCGGTTGCCCGGCATGCGCGCGAGCGACGACCTGCCGGCGACATGGGAGGCGGCGGTCGAGAGCCTCGCCGCGGCCGTCGCACCGGAACTCGATCGGAGCCCGGTGGCACTCATCGGCTATTCGGCCGGTGGTGCACTCGCCCATGCGGTCGCCCGGCGGCTGGAAGACGACGGCGCCGAGCTCGCGGGCGTCGCGATGATCGACACCTACTCCCCGGAAGAGCTCGAACTCAACCGCCTCGTGCTAACCGACGCGCTGGGGCAGATCCTGTCCCGGGACAACGCACTGATCCCCGT
The DNA here is from genome assembly GCF_040685575.1 of Kitasatospora sp. NPDC088351. Taxonomy (NCBI): domain Bacteria; kingdom Bacillati; phylum Actinomycetota; class Actinomycetes; order Kitasatosporales; family Streptomycetaceae; genus Kitasatospora; species Kitasatospora sp. NPDC088351. The sequence continues at coordinate 56,994 of NZ_JBFBIL010000014.1, forward strand.
CGACGACCACGGCCTGGTCGCCATGGGCGGTTATGTGCGGATATTCCCCGAGCGCGAGGCGAAGCCGATCGCCGCGCCGACGCTGAACCTGCGGGCCACCGTGACGTTGAGCGGCTTCGGAGACGTCGACCCCGTCCCCGACTGGCAACACCGCGGACCGATCGAGCGCATCGAGGCAGACCACTTCTCGATCGTCGAGGAGCAGGCTCCGGAGACCGCCGCGCAGCTGCGGCGCTGGCTCGATTCACTCGGCGGCCATTGACAGATCCGGTCTCTCGGAGCCGTCGAGGTCCCTCGACGGCTCCGAGAGACCGACGGACACACCGGACGGCTGGCCGCGCAACCGTGCCGGACAAACTGCGCGAACACGGCATCTCTCCCCGGGCGCCCCCGGGCGACGCGGTGCGGCGGCCCACCGGGGCCATAAAGTCCGCTCAGTCGCAACCCGGCGGAAGTGAAATCCTTTGCTCGTAAATCCGCCAGAGACACAAAAGTGCTCGTTATGCAAATCCGACACGGGCATATAGTCCGTTCGGCCGCAATAGCTTTGGCGAGAAACTCCAAGCTTGACAGTGTTGTGGGGCCTGCCTATATTTCAGTCGGCCAAGTTCCCGCCGACGATATCCGAAGGTGTTCATGACTGCGCCTCCAACGCTGCCGAAGTTCAGGCAGCAGTTGATCCTTGCTGTTCTCATGGTGTGTTCGCTGCTGATTTGGCTGGACAATACCGTTCTCAGCGTGACTCTGGAGACCCTCGCCGACCCGGTCCGTGGACTTGGCGCCAGCCCGGCCCAACTGCAGTGGGCCACGGGCGCATACACCCTGGTCTTCGCGACCTTGATGCTCACCGCCGGCGCACTGGGCGACAGCTTCGGCCACCGGACTGTGCTCGCGGTCGGCTTGGTGGTCTTCGGCGGGGCCTCGATCTGGGCGGCGTACGCGGGCGATGCGAACCAGCTGATTGCCGCCCGGGCCGCGATGGGAGTCGGCGCCGCACTGATCATGCCTGCCAACTTCGCCATCCTGCTGTGGACCTTCACCGGCCCCGGGCGGGCAACCGCAATCGCCATCTCTTCGACTTCCACCGGTGTCGGAATGGCGGTGGGCCCGGTGATGGCGGGACTCCTGCTCAGCCATTTCTGGTGGGGTTCGGTCTTTCTCGTCAACGTCCCGATTGTCGTGGTGGCACTGGCTGGGATCGTCCTGTTGGTCCCCAATTTCCGCAGCTCTGCCGTGCGGCCGCTGGACCCGGCTGGGATGTTGCTGTCGATCAGTGGACTCGCGGCGGTGACCTACGGCCTGATTCGCGCGGGGCAGGTAAATTCCTGGGGCCGTTTGGACGTCTTGGCGCCGATCGCGGCCGGGATCGTCCTGCTGGCTGCTTTCGTGCTCGTCGAATTCAAGACCAAGGAACCCAGTTTCGATCCCCGGATGCTTGCGCAGCGGATGTTCGGTGGTGGCAACCTGTCCATGGCGTTGATGCTCTTCTCGGTGGCTGCCGTCACTTTCTTCAACGCGTTCTATCTGCAGGGTGCGCTGGGCTACTCGCCGATGAAGGCCGGCTTGGCGAATGTGCCGACCGCGGTCGGCGCTGTCATAGGGGCGCCCCTGGGCCAACGTCTGGTGATGCGGTGGTCGCTGCGTCCCGTTGCCCTGCCATCGCTCACTGTGGCGGCGCTCAGCTTCGGCGCGGTCGGACTCCTCGGTCTGCACACCCCGTTCGTCTGGATCGAACTCCTGTTGCTGCTGCAGGGCCTCTCCGTCGGCATGGTGATGGCCCCGGTGACCGGGGCACTGCTCAGCAGCCTGCCGCTGGACCGGTCCGGTGCCGGGTCGGCCGTCACCAACACGGCGCGGCAGGCCGGCAGTGTGATCGGGATCGCGGTGGGCGGCACGATCTTGTCGATCGCCTACCGAAGCGCGATCGAGCCCTCGCTGAGCGATGTCCCGGCGGCGCTGCGGGATAGCGCCGGGGCGTCCGCGGAACAGGCTCGGCACGTCGCCGCCACTCTCCACCAGCCCACTCTCGCGAAGGCTGCTGATCATGCGTTCATCCACGCCATGCACGTCGGCGCGGTCTGGACGATGCTCATCGCACTCTTCGCGGTAGCCGTGCTGGTGTTCGCCCTGCGTCCGTCCGGAAAGACGCAGGAGCCGACACCGGAGCCGGACTACGAAGAGGCCCGCAGCGCGGAGTCTCCCTCCGCCGCGTGACGGGCTGTCCGTGGGCCGGGGCAGCAGGAAGAGGCAGGCGCCTGCTGATCCGGCCCATGGCAGTGAGCGCAATGAGCGGTACACGGAACAGCGGCTTGACACAAACGGTGACGATCTCCAGCCGCCTGCCGCGGGCCGGACGGTGCGCTTGGCAGCAGAACGCTTCACCAAGCAAGTCAAGGCTGCATCTTCCAGGGAGCTTTGACTGTACGGTGCGGCTCGAATCGAAGGAGACCCCTGGTGTCGAATATCAATGATCCCGCTGTGCGTGCGGTCGAAACGGAGCGGGATTATGTGTCCTCCTTGTACGAGTTGCTCGTCGAGCGGGTCTCCGAGGCGCGAGTAGAGCGAGCGAGTCTGCTGAAGGCCCCGGCGGAAAGCGCCGGTGAAGCGCGCGAGCGAGAAATCGTCGTCGAGCGTCTGGGTAAGGAGATCGGTCGGCTGGAGGGCGCCGAGAAGGGGCTGGTCTTCGGGCGCATCGATTGGGCGGACGGCATGGTCCTGCGCATCGGGCGGATCGGACTGCACACGGAAGAGGATGACCTGCCGCTGCTCGTGGACTGGCGCGCGAACGCTGCGCGGCCCTTCTACGAGGCGACACCGGTCCACCCGATGAACCTGCGGCGGCGTCGGCACCTGCGTCTCGAGGAGCGCACGGTCATCTCGGTGAGCGACGAGCTGCTGGACGGGACCGCCCCGACCGACGATGACGTCGTGGGCGACGGCCCGTTGACCGAGGCTCTGTCGGCACGGCGTACGGGCAGGATGCACACGGCCGTCGCGACACTGCAGGCCGAGCAGGACGAGATCGTCCGCTCCCCCCACCGGGGGGTGACCGTGGTGCAGGGCGGGCCCGGCACCGGCAAGACGGTGGTGGCCTTGCACCGGGCGGCCTATGTCCTGTACGCGTTCCCGCGCGCCATGGAAGAGGGTGTCCTGGTGGTGGGCCCGAACGCCCGGTTCCTCGACTACATCTCCCAGGTCCTTCCCTCGCTCGGGGAGAACGACGTCGTTCTGGCGACCTGCCGGGAGCTGGCCGGAGTGTCCACGGACACGGTGGGTCCGTTCGATACGGCGCGTCTCAAGGGCAGTGCCGACCTCGCCGACGCCCTGGTCGGCCTGCTGCGCGTCCACCAAGCCCCCGCCGGTGACTTTGCGGTGCGGGTCGGACAGGAACTGGTTCGCCTCCCCGGTAAGGAAGTGGCCGCGGCACGCGACGCCGCCGTGGCAGCCGTACTGGGGCACAACCCCGCGCGCGAGGTGTTCAAGGAACTCCTGGTCGACGCCGTCACCGACGCGATGCAACGAGACATGGGCGACCTCCTGGAGCAGATCGACGCCGATGCCGAAATGATGACGGGCATCAACCTCGACCGGTTCACGGGAGCCGCCCAGCGCCGTGTCGAAGGTGCGGCCGACCCGGGGCCGGTCCACGAGCTGGACCTGAACGCCATCCGAGCCGATCTCCTCGACGACGCCGACGTCGACCGAGCGGTCGAGGTGCTGTGGCCGCGGCTGGTACCCGGTGACCTCGTGAAGGCGCTCCTGACGAACGCCGACGCTCTCGCCGATCGCCTGCCCGGTCTGACCGCGCAGGAGCGGTCCCTTCTGCTGCGCGGCCCGGACGACCCGTGGACCGATGCCGATGTGCCGTTGCTGGACGAGGCGGCGAGCCTGGTCGACGGCCCCCCCGAGCGGACGTACGGGCACATCGTCGTCGACGAGGCGCAGGAACTGACCGCCATGCAGTGGCGGATGATCGTCCGCCGCTGCCCGGCAAGGGCGATGACGCTGGTGGGCGACTTCGCCCAGGCAGGCCCGGTCTCGACGGCACGCGACTGGAAGGAAGCACTGAGCCCCCACGTCGGACCGCGGTTCAAACTGCATAACCTGACGGTCAGTTACCGCACCACGCAGGAGATCCTGGAGAGCGTCCGGGACCTGCTCGCGCGGATCGCTCCGGACCAGAAGCCCACGCGGTCACTGCGAAGCGGGGAGAGCCCTCGCACCGTGATCACACCTCCGGACGGGTTGGTCACCGCCGTCGCTCAGGAACTCCGCGCCCAGAGCACCGCGCACCCGGGCGAGCTTCTGGGAGTGATCTGCGCGGACGTCAGGGTGAGCGAGCTGACGGCCCAGGGCATCGCGCACCACGCACGCATCGTGCCGGCCTCCGAAGCACGCGGCCTGGAATTCGACGGGGTCGTTGTCCTCAACCCTGAGGAAATCATCACGACCCGTCCCGGTGGGGAAAGGGACCTGTACGTAGCCCTGACCCGGGCCACCAAGCGCCTCTGCACCATCACCGCCCAGCCCGCCTGACGACGCGGCGCCCGCGTCGTCGCCGCGGGCGCACCCGGTGCGGTACGGACACCGGCCCGCGCGAAGCCTCGACTCGCCCTGGTGACCGCTCCCCGGCCTCCGGCCCGCACCAGCTGGGCCGGCACCAGGGCGAGTCGGTGATTCCGTCCCCACCCGCCGGCGGACCTCCGGTTCCGGAAGCTCGACTGTGGGGCGGGCGAAGTCGACCGTCATCTCCGGATATTCGTCCGACTATCGACGGCCGGACCGGTGGCGTCGGCCACGGGAACGAATGTGGCAAACAGTCTCGCGGCCGGTGTGAAACCCTTGCTTCGGTGCTTTGTTGATCAAGCATGAGGGAGGTGTGCAGGAACTCCCATCATTGCAGGTCAGCAGGCACCTTCCTATTCGCCGTCCACCGGCAGCCCAGCGCGCGGCGGCTGGTTCGGGGTGGACAGCCCCGTTACTCCGTGCCATCCTCATCTGACAAGGGGTCGAGCCTTCTGGGTTTTAATGCGAGGCAACGGGGGATCGCTGACATGGGTAGCACGAAGAGTAGTCTGGCGCGGAATCCGATTTCGAGCGGCGGAAATTGCGAGACCTACGGCAGCCCGATGGACTGCTTGGCGCCCGATGCATTCGGCAGACGAGCTTCCCTGCCGGCCGGGCGATCCCCGGTGCAGACCGAGATATTGTTGATAATCGAAGACGGCATTCGCCGGTACAGCATCGAGGGAATGCTTCGTTCGCTCAACATTCATTTGACAGTGCAGTCCATCACTGATATCGAAGATCTCTCAGCGTTCTGCAGCGGTCAGCTGGTCATTTTGGACAGCGGTGCGTTGGGGTCGGCGCCTGGCGATATCGCCGAAAATCTGCGCATCCAGAACCTGCATTTATTAATTCTGGTGGATTCGGCAGGTGCTGTCAAGCAAGCCTGGGCCGATCATGCAAACGGTTTCCTGGACTGGGCGGATCTCAGCCCCGAGACCCTGCGTGAAGCGATCGCCGACGTGAAGGCCGGACGATTTCATGTGTCGGCGACCCTGGCGCGACGGTCCTTGACCGCGCCCGACCAAGCCGGCGACGACACCACCGCGAAGCGCGCGTCGATGGTCGCGCTGACGGCACGTGAACACCAGGTACTGGGCCTGATCGCCGAGGGGCTGAGCAACCGGCAAGTCGCTCGGTCGCTGAGCATCTCCGAGAATGGAGTCAAGCGCACGGTCGGCATCATCTTGGCCAAGCTCAACTGCCCGAACCGGACACTCGCGGTCGTTCGGGCCATGGAGTCGGGACTCCTCGACATGTGAGGTGGGCGTGACCGGGCCGCCAAGGGGTTTGGTCGAGAACGCGGCGGACCGCGCCACGGGGCAGGCTGTCCGCCCTTAGCCGAGACCCGCCGCCGCTTGACGGGCAAGCCGCAGAAGGGCCGGGGCATTCGTGGTGGTTTCTAGGGGTTGTTGCAACACGTGGTCGGTTGTCCAGGCCGCGAGGGGTTTAGCGAGTCGCGCGGCTGGGGTTTCCCAGCCGAGCGTTTTGCGTGGGCGGCGGTTGAGCTGGTCGGCGACGGCGGCGAGGTGCTCGGGGGTGTGGACCGACAGGTCGGTGTCCTTGGGGAAGTACTGCCGCAGCAGGCCGTTCGTGTTCTTGTTCGACCCGTGCTGCCAGGGGCTGGTGGGGTCGCAGAAGTAGACCGGGATGCCGGTGGCGACGGTGAAGCTCTTGTGGGCGGCCATCTCGGCGCCCTGGTCCCAGGTCAGGGAGCGCTTCAGCTCGTCCGGGAGGGTCTGGACGGTGGCGACCAGGGCGTCGCGGACGGTCTGCTCGACGGTGACCGCCTGCGCGAGATCCTTCCGGTGGCGTTCGGATACGAGAAGGCGGACCGGCGCCGCCTCGCGATGTTCTACGCCCAGCTCGCCCACCAACTGGCTGCCCAGGGCCACCTGGTCGTCTGCTCGACGATCTCGCTCCTCCACGAAGTCCACGACTGGAACCGCCGCCCTACCCCCGGCTATGTCGAGGTCTGGCTGCGGGTGCCGATCGAGGAACTGCGCACACGCGAGGGCCGCGCCGCGTTCTACGGCTCCGAAAGGACGGACGCCGGGGCTCTGCGCGACGTCGTCGGGGTCGACACCCGCGCGGAGTTCCCCCGCACTCCCGACGTCGTCATCGACAACCACGGTGAGATGACGGCGGAGCGAGCGGCGGACCTCATCCTGCGGGCGGTCGTGCCGTAGCGTTCTCCCGTCGCGACCGGCGAATCGGTAGGCGTTCGGCGATCCCGGCCCGGGTGCGGGTCAGTGCCCGGGCGAGTCTGCCGGGGGAAGCGCCGCCCGGGCGGGGACCCGGCGGCGCACGACCCGGCCCGATCCCCCGGAAGCTGGGCCTCACGCTCCGGATCGTGCGACGATGCCGGTATGAACCGACTCGCGGACGCGACGTCGCCGTACCTGCTCCAGCACGCCTCCAATCCGGTGGATTGGTGGCCATGGGGAGAGGAGGCGATCAATGAAGCCAAGCGGCGGGACGTGCCCATCCTCTTGAGTGTGGGCTATGCGTCCTGCCACTTATGCTTCTAGGAATTCACTGGTGTCATGTGATGGCGCACGAGTCGTTCGAGGACGAGGCGCTCGCCGCCTACGCCAATGAGCGGTTCGTCGCGGTGAAGGTCGACCGTGAGGAGCGGCCGGACGTCGACGCCGTCTACATGGAGGCGGTGCAGGCGGCCACCGGGCACGGCGGGTGGCCGATGACGGTCTTCCTGACGCCCGACAAGGACCCGTTCTACTTCGGGACGTACTTCCCGCCCGAGCCCCGGCACGGGATGCCGTCGTTCCGGCAGGTGCTGGAGGGGGTGGACGCGGCCTGGCGCGACCGCCGGGAGGAGGTCGGTGAGGTCGCCGCCCGGATCCGGGCCGACCTGGCCGAGCGGGCCTCGGTGTACACGGTGGGCGGCGGCGCCCTCCACCCGCCCGGGGCGGCCGATCTGCACCAGGCGCTGGTCGTGCTCAGCCGGGAGTTCGACGCCCGGCGCGGCGGCTTCGGGGGCGCGCCCAAGTTCCCGCCGGCCATGGTGGTCGAGTTCCTGCTGCGCCACCACGCCAGGACCGGCTCGGAGGCGGCGCTGGAGATGGCCGTCCGCACCGGCGAGGCGATGGCCCGCGGCGGGATCCACGACCAGCTCGGCGGCGGCTTCGCCCGGTACTCGGTGGACGCCGGGTGGGTGGTGCCGCACTTCGAGAAGATGCTCTATGACAACGCGCTGCTGCTGCGCGCCTACCTGCACCTGTGGCGGGCCACCGGCGACGGCCTGGCGCGCCGGACCGCGCTCTCCACGGCCGACTTCCTGCTGCGTGAACTGCGCACCCCCGAGGGGGCGTTCGCGTCGGCTCTGGACGCGGACAGCCTCGACCCGGTGAGCGGCGAGTCGGCGGAGGGGGCGTACTATGCCTGGACGCCGGGCCAGTTGGCCGAGGTGCTGGGGGAGGCGGACGGCGCCCTCGCGGCCGGGCTGTTCGAGGTGACGGAGGCGGGGACGTTCGAGCACGGGGCCTCGGTGCTCCAACTGCTGTCCGACCCGCAGGACGCCGAGGCGTACGAGCGCGTCCGGGCGCGGCTGTTCGAGGCGCGGGCCGGGCGGCCGGCGCCCGCGCGGGACGACAAGGTGGTCGCCGCCTGGAACGGGCTGGCCATCGCGGCGCTCGCCGAGACCGGCGCCCTGCTGGACCGGCCCGACCTGGTCGAGGCCGCCGAGCGCGCCGCCGACCTGCTGCTCGCCGTCCACCTCACGCCCGACGGCCGGCTGCTGCGCACCTCCAGGGACGGCCGGCCCGGTGCCAACGCGGGGGTGCTGGAGGACTACGCGGACACCGCCGAGGGCTTCCTCGCGCTGTACGCCGTCACCGGCGGGGCCGAGTGGCTGGATCTGGCCGGCGGGCTGCTGGACACCGTGCTGAAGCACTTCGCCGACGAGGCGTCCGGTGCGCTGTACGACACCGCCGACGACGCGGAGGAGCTGATCCGGCGCCCGCAGGACCCGACCGACAACGCCACCCCGTCCGGCTGGACGGCCGCCGCGGGCGCGCTGCTCGGCTATGCCGCGTACACCGGTTCGGCGCGCCACCGCACCGCCGCCGAGCGGGCGCTCGGCATCGTCGGGGCGCTCGCCTCGCGGGCCCCGCGCTTCGTCGGCTGGGGCCTGGCCGTCGCCGAGGCGCTGGCGGACGGTCCGCGCGAGGTCGCCGTGGTCGGCCCGGCCGGTGACCCGGCGACCGCCGCGCTGCACCGGGCCGCCCTGCGGGGTACCGCGCCCGGCGTGGTGGTCGCGGTCGGCGAGCCCGGGTCGGGCGGGGTGCCGCTGCTGGCGGACCGGCCGCTGGTGGGCGGCGCGCCCGCCGCGTACGTCTGCCGGCACTTCAGCTGCGAGGCGCCGACCACCGACCCGGCGGTGCTGGCGGAGCGGCTGGGGGGAACGCCCGGGGCGTGACGCGGTGCGGCCGCCGGGTCGGTAAAACGGTTGGTGTCCGACGTGACCGGGGTGGGAGACTCTGCCATGACCTGGACCTTGACCACCTCGCTGGACGACTTCCGCGCCGGGGCCGGCGGCTTCCTCGATGCCCGTCCGGTGGAGAACACCGTGCTGCTCACGGTCGTGCACCGGCTGGCCGAGCACGGGCTGGACGTCTTCGGGGAGCGTCCGCCGGTCTTCGGGTGGTGGAGCCGTGAGCCGGGCGGCCCGGTCGAGGGCGCCTTTCTGCGGACGCCCCCGTTCAGCCCGCGCCTCGGGGTGATGCCAGACGAGGCGGCGGCCGGGCTCGCGGCCGAACTGGCCGCGGCCGGGGCCGGCTTCACCGAGGTCGACGGGGTGGCCGGCGGCGAGTCGGCGGTGCGGGCGTTCGCCGCCGCCTGGCAGGCCGCCACCGGGGCCGCCGAATCCGTCCGGTCCAGCGAACGCCTCTACCGGCTCGGCGAGTTGACCGAACCGCCGCGCCCGCCCGCAGGCCGCCACCGGGTGGCGGCGCCGGCCGACCGGGAGCTGCTGATCGCCTGGTACGAGGCGTTCCTGCTCGAGGTCGGGGTGCAGCTGCCCGGCGTTCCGCGCAGCGTGGACGAGCGGGTGGCCGCGGGCCTCCTGCACCTCTGGGAGGACGGCGGCCACCCGGTCGCGATGGCCGGCAACAGCCCGGTGATCGTCGGGATGTCCCGGATCGGCCCGGTCTACACCCCGCCCGAGCGCCGCGGCCACGGCTACGCCAGCGGCATCACGGCGGCGGCGTCGGCGTACGCGCGGGCGCGGGGCGCGTCGGAGGTGCTGCTCTACACCGACCTGGCCAACCCGACCAGCAACTCGATCTACCAGAAGATCGGTTACCGGCCGGTGGAGGACTGCCTGGCGCTGGACTTCCGGCGCTGACGGCCGCGCGCCGATGCGGCGCGAAGTGCCGGACAAGCCCTACTCCCAGTCCCAGCCGATCCCCAGCAGGCACGGCCGGACCGCGGAGGCCACCAGATGGACGCAGCGGTGGCCGTCCAGGGTCAACTCCTCGTTCTCGTAGGGCTTTTCGCCGGGGGAGTGGAGGGCGAAGCGGTGGCAGCGGACCGGCAGGGCGGCGGGGTGGAAGGTGACCTGGAGGACGTACTGGCCGGCGCCGGAGTTGAAGCCGCGGACGTATTCGCGGCTGGGGGCCGGTGACGGCGCGTCGTCGAAGCCGTAGCCGAGCAGCCGGGTGTCGCCGGCGCGCAGCCGGTGGTCGAGGAGGAGCTCGGCGACCAGCAGGTCGTGGGCCTGGTCGCGGCGGACCCGGCCGGGGCGGCAGTTCTCCTCGGCCCGGACGTCGACCCGGGTGATGTCGCCGCCCGGATCGCCCTGGTAGATGGCGAGATAGCGGTCGATGCCGTCGCGGTGGGCGCGCAGCGCGTGCTGGGAGTCGCGGCGGAGCATCCGGCGGTCGGCGCCGATCCGGACGCGTTCGATGTGGGTGATGGTGTGCAGGCCGGTGTCGCGCGGGCTCGCGATGGTGGCGAGCAGGTCGTCGACGGCGGTGGCCGGGGTGATGAGGTCCCGGTAGGGGAGGACGGGCGGGCCCGTGGGACCGGCGGGGGTGGCCCGGCGGGGGCCGAGCAGCCGGGTGAGCGAGTGCTCGGGGAGTTCCAGGACCTCCTCCAGCGCGGCCACGGCCCGCAGCGACTCGGCACGTTCGGGGCGGCGGCGGCCCTGCTGCCAGTAGCTGAGGCTGGTGACCCCGACGTGCACGCCGCGCAGTGCGAGGTGCCGGCGGACCCGGTGCAGGGTGAGGCCGCGGGCGGTGATGGCGGTGCGCAGGGCGAGGTGGAACGGGCCGGTGCGCAGGGCGGTGGTGAGGCCGGACTGGTCGCCGCGCTGCATGACTGCCTCCTCGTGGGCGGGTGCGGGCCGGCCCGGTTGGTCGTGAATATTCACATGTGAAGGGCGGTTTGTCACCGGTCGGGGCCTGCCGCACGGGGGTTTTCGGGGCGGTGTTCACATCCGCGCGGGGCCGTTCACACCCGGGCCCGGCCGGCGGGACGGCCGTTGACCTGGCTCTGTCAACGGCGCGATGCTCGGGGCGCGATCCGGACCGCACACCCACCCCCTCGACTCCTCTGCCTGTGCAAGGAGGCATCCCCCCATGCCAGTTCCACGGATACGGCTGCGCCGCGCGGTCTCGGTGCTCGCGCTCGGAATGATCGGCCCGGCGCTCGGCGTCGCGGTGACCACCCCCGCCCAGGCGGCGCCCGCCGCGCCCGCCCAGGTCCGTCCGGCCGCGGCGCCGGGCAGCACGCTCGACGCGGCCGGCACGTACAAGAAGCTCAACATCACCATGCAGCAGCAACAGCAGACCAACTGGTGCTGGGCGGCGAGCGGCAACACCATCGCCACCTGGTTCGGCCACACCTACAGCCAGAACCAGTTCTGCAACGCCGCGTTCGGCCGCTCGGCCAACTCCAGCTGCCCCAACAGCCAGGCCACGCTGGGCGATGTGCAGAACGGTCTGAGCTGGGCCGGCATCAACCCCGGTTCGTACGTCACCGGTTATCTGCGCTACAGCACGGTGCAGACCGAGGTGAACGCCGACCGTCCGGTGGAGACCCGGATCCAGTGGAGCTCCGGCGGCGGCCACATGCACGTGCTGTACGGCTACGACGCCGGCAACAACTGGGTCTACTGGGGCGACCCTTGGCCGTCCAACAACCGCTACAACTGGGCGGACTACAACTACTACGTGTCCAACGGCACGTTCTCCTGGACCCACTCCCTGTACCGGATCGGCGCGTGAGGGGCGATCATGACTGACCTCAGCAAGGCCCGCCGGGCCGCCGTCACCGTCCTGCTCGCCGCCGGCCTCGGCCTGGCCGTCACCCCGGCCGCGCACGCGGACGGTCCGGCGGGCGCCCCCGTCCCGGTCACCGCCGCCGAGCTGGCGCAGGCCCGTGGCGCGGCCCAGAGCCCGGCCGTCCTCGACCAGTTGGGCCACTTCTTCGCCCGCAAGGGCGTGCCGCCGACCCAGCAGCTGACCATCGGCGCGGCCGAGGAGGCACGGGCGGCGAGCGCGGCCGCCCCACGGCTGTCGGGTGAGACCGTGTCGGTGTACACGCTGGACGCGGCCTTCGTGTCCGGTACCCCGGGCGCACCGGTGGCGAAGGCCGAGTTCACCGCCAGCCGGGCCGTCTCGGCGGACGGCCAGGTCGCCTCGGTCTGGACGGTCAAGCAGGGCGACGGCTGGCGGGTGGTCAACATCGCCTCCGGCGGTGACGAGGGCGACTACGCGGCGAAGGCGGCGGCCGGCGGTGGCGGTACGGCCTTCCGGGAGCCGCAGCTGAACGCCTGGTACGTGCTGCGCGACGGCCGGGTACTGCCGCTGGACGACGAGGCGCGGCGCTCGGTGGGCACGGCGGGGGTGGGCCTGGCGGCCTACCAGAAGCTGGTCCAGCAGCGGTACGGGGACAAGCTGCCCGGCTCGGCGTACGACCGGGCCGGGAAGGGCGGTGGCTACCAGCCCGGTGCCACCGCCACGGAGGCGGAGGGTGGCGGCACCGCGCTGCCCGCCGTCACGGCGGCCGCGGCCCTGGGCGTCACCGCGCTCGCGGGCGCGGGTGTCGTCCTGCGGCGGCGGGCGGGCGCCCGGCGAGGGTAGGGCGGCCGCGCGGAGGACGGCGGGGCCCGGGATGCGGCCGGGTCCCGTCGCCGCGGGTGCGGGTCCGTTCCCCGCTACAGGCCGGCGAAGCCCCGTTCCAGTACGGCGAAGGTGTGGTCGACCAGGTCGACGATGTCCTGCTCGCCGCGGCCCTCGGCCCAGTGCAGCACCGCCTCGGTGGTGGCGGCGCCGAGGGCGGCGGCGGTGATCCGCATGTCCAGGGTCGGCTGGTCGACGCCGGCCCGCCGGGTCAGCACGTCGAGGTAGAGCCGCTGCGGGTCGTTGGCGGTGTCGATCATCCGGGCGCGCAGCGCGGGGACTTCGCCGACCAGCCGCATCCGGGTGAGCAGTTCCTCGCGTTCGTGCTGGAGCAGTTCGCGGAGCAGGCCGATGACGGCCTCCCGGCAGGAGCGGAGGAACGGTTCGTCGGCGGGCCGGGCCAGCAGCGCGGTGATCATCGCAGGGTCGTACTCGTCGGAGAGGACGAGGTCCTCCTTGGTGGCGAAGTACCGGAAGAAGGTGGACGGCGAGACCTCGGCCGCGGCCGCGATCTGGTCGACGGTCGTGTTCTCGTACCCCTGCTCGGCGATCAGCCGGTAGGCCTCCCGGCGGATCGCCTGGCGGGTCTTCAGCTTCTTGCGTTCGCGCAGCGACAGCGGCGCTTCCAGCATCGCCTGGACCGGGTTGGCCGGGCCTGCCGGATGCGCCGTTGTCGACCGGGGTGCGCTCATACCTTCGATTATCCGTGATCGCCGGCAGGCACCGTCGTCGGCTCCTGCTCCGGTCCCGGCCCGGTGGCTCCGCGCGGTTCGGCGGTGGGCATCCGCAGCCCGACGAGCACCGCCGACAGCACCGCGACCGCCCCGGCGACCAGCAGCACCAGCGCCATGCCGTGGACGTAGGCGGCGTGCGCGGAGGCGGCCAGCGCGGGGTTCCCGGTGGCTCCGGCGATGCCGTCGGCGGCGATCACCGACTGCCCGGCCCGGTCCGCCGCCTCGGCGGGGAGGCCGGCGGTGTCCAGCGCGCCCCGGTAGGAGTCGGCCAGCAGGCTGCCGAAGACCGCCACCCCGATCGCGCCGCCCACCTGGCGGAGCGTCTGCAGCAGCCCGGAGCCGACGCCGGCCCGGCCGGGAGGCAGCGTGAGCAGGGCGGAGGCCTGCGCGGTGATGAGTGACAGCCCCATGCCGAGGCCGAGCAGGGTGAGCCAGACCGCCGCCAGGCCGTAGCCGTCGGAGACCCGGGTGCGGCTGCCGAGCAGCAGGGCGGCCGCCAGCGCGGCCAGTCCGAAGGTGATGACCGCGCGGGGGCCGATCCGGGTGACCAGCCGGTCGCCGGCCTTGGCGGCCACCATCAGGCCGAGCATCATCGGCATCAGCCGCAGGCCGGTGCCGAAGGCGTCGGCGCCGAGCACGCTCTGGAAGTAGAGCGGCAGGACGAAGAAGGCGCCGAACAGGACGACCGAGACCAGCGTGGCGCCCACCGCCGACCAGCGGAAGGTCGGGTCGGCGAGCAGCGAGAGGTCGAGCATCGGGTCGCGCTGGTGGCGGCTGCGCAGCACCAGCAGGGTGAGGGCGGCCACGGCGCCGCCGATCACGCCGAGCACCAGTGGGTCGGCCCAGCCGCGGTCGGGGCCCTCGATGATGCCGTAGGTGAGTGCGGAGAGGCCGCCCGCGCCGAGCAGGGTGGCGAGCAGGTCGATCCTGGGCGCGGTGGGGTTGCGGGTCTCCGGGAGCAGGAGCAGGCAGGCGACGATGCCGATCACGGTCAGCGGGATGTTGATCACGAAGATCGCGCCCCACCAGAAGTGCTGGAGCAGGAAGCCGCCGAGCAGTGGGCCGAGCGGGGTACCCAGGGCGAGCGCGGCGGCCAGGATCGCGGTGGCGCGGCGCTGCTCGCCCGCCGGGAACAGCCCGGGGATCACGGCCATGGACATCGGCATGACCAGGGCGCCGGCCAGGCCCATCGCGGCGCGGGCGGCGACCAGGGTGCCGGGGCTGTCGGCGAGCATGCCGACGGCGGAGGCGAGGCCGAAGAGGGCGAGGCCGACGGTGAGGGTACGGCGGCGGCCGAACCGGTCGCCGACCAGCCCGGCCGGGAGCATCACGGCGGCGAAGACCACGGTGTAGGAGTCGACGATCCACTGCTGCTGCCCGGTGGTGGCCTGTAGCTGGGAGGCCAGGGTGGGCAGGGCGACGTTGAGGATCGTCATGTCGAAGCTGATCACCAGGACGCTCAGCGCGACGGCGACCAGCGCGAGCCAGCGCCGGGGGTCGGGTGCCGTCGCGGCCCCGGGGGGCTCGGGGGGCTCGGGTACGGGGGAGTCGGGTGCGGCGGGCACGGCAACCTCCGGGAGGCTGTGGGGAAGTCCCTGTCAAATGACAGTAACTCCTAAAAGATGCCGACAGTCAATATGTCCGGCAGGTGGCCGCCCGGATACGCTCTGTCATGTGTCCTGGAAGTGCGGGTTCCGCACACGGAATTGACGCAACGTTGATCTGTCGTTCGCCGCTTCGGGGCGGTGGCGGGTGACTGTCGGTAGATAGGATGTGGCAATCGGTCAGTGCGGACCGACGCGTGCCGAGAGCGGAGAAGGGGTGGGGCGGCAGGAGCCGACCACGAGCCCGGCGCAGGAAGGGGAAGGCGAATGGCCGACAAGGAGTCGAGCGTCCAGGTCCTGGGCGCGGCGGTGGTCGTGATGTCAGCGCTGGCCGTGGTCGCGGCCTATCTGATCAACGGCGCCGCGCTGGTACTGATGGTCGCGGGGGTCGAGGTGCTGCTGCTGATGGTGTACGTCGCCCGGCGCTGGCAGGCGTTGCGCCGGCCGGCCGTGCCGCGCGGACACCGCCCGGCCGGGGGCACCCCGGACGCCGCGCACTGCGAGCGCTGCCGCCGGGCCCGCGAGGCGCTGGACGCCCGGCAGGCGCGCTCCCGTGAGCGCTCCGCCCCCCAGCGCTCCGTGCCCGGGCGCCCTGTGCCCGAGCGCCCGTTCCGCGACCGCCCGGCCCCGGAGCGCTTCGGTCGGGAGCGCCCCGCCCCGGACTGGACGGCGGAACGGGCGGCCGCCCGGTCGCTGGACCGGTCGACCGCCCGTGACGGGGTGCCGGGTTCAGCCGGCCGCGCTGTACGCCACCAGTGAGACGCCGACGTACTGCACGATGAAGGCCCCGAGGGTGAAGGCGTGGAACACCTCGTGGAAGCCGAACCAGCGCGGTGACGGGTTGGGCCGCTTGAGCCCGTACACCACACCGCCGATGCTGTAGAGCACCCCGCCGACGATCATCAGCACCATGACGGCGACGCCGCCGGTGCGCAGGAAGTCCGGCAGGAAGAACGCGGCGGCCCAGCCCAGCGCGATGTACACCGGTGTGTACAGCCAGCGCGGTGCGCCGACCCAGAACACCCGGAACGCAATGCCCGCCAGCGCGCCGCCCCAGGCCACCCAGAGCAGCACCTGCTGCGCGGCGCCGTGCAGCAGCAGGATGGTGAACGGGGTGTAGGTGCCCGCGATGATCAGGAAGATGTTCGCGTGGTCGAGCCGGCGCAGGACGGCGTCACCGCGCGGACCCCAGGTGAACCGGTGGTAGACGGCGCTCACCCCGAACAGCAGCCAGGCGCTGACCGAGTAGATCGCGCAGGCGATCTTGGCTGGGGTGGAGTCGGCCAGGCAGATCAGCACGATCCCGGCGGCGACCGTGGCGGGGAACATCCCGGCGTGCAGCCAGCCGCGCCACTTCGGCTTGCTCTCGTGGAGCTCAGCAGTCATGGGCAGCATGCTACCCGTTACCTACGGATCCGTAGGTTACTCGCGCGTAGGTAGTGGCGATCGTCACTCTTGGACGTTTTGGAGTGTTCGGAGCGACGGGTCGCGCGCCGGGGCTGGGACGGAAGCGCGTGGTTACCCATAAGTAATCATACTTAATGGAGTAAAAGGTGAGTCAATTTCACCGCTGCGCCGCAGTCGGGGCTTGGGGCCGGAGCTACGCTGCAAGCACCCTCAAACCCCCGCTACGCCGTCTCTCTGCCGAGATGGCGTGAAACGGAGCGATCGTGTCGTACGAGAACTCTGCTCTCAGCGCATCCGCGCCCACCAGCCACACGCGTCTGCTGGCCTGGGTGAGCGAGATCGCGGAGCTCACCCAGCCTGACCGCATCGAGTGGTGCGACGGTTCCGAAGAGGAGAACCAGCGCCTCGCGGACCTGCTGGTGGCTCAGGGCACCTTCCGGAAGCTCAACGAGGAGAAGCGCCCCGACTCCTACTACGCCGCCTCGGACCCCACGGACGTGGCGCGCGTCGAGGACCGCACCTACATCTGCTCCGAGCAGGAGAAGGACGCCGGCCCGACCAACAACTGGAAGGCCCCCGCCGAGATGCGGGAGGTCTTCCAGGGCACCGACGGGCTGTTCCGCGGCGCGATGAAGGGCCGCACGATGTACGTCGTGCCCTTCTCGATGGGCCCGGTCGGCTCCCCGCTGGCCGCGTACGGCGTCGAGATCACCGACTCCGCCTACGTCGCCGTGTCGATGCGGGTGATGACCCGCATGGGCCAGGCGGTGCTCGACCAGCTGGGCGAGGACGGCGACTTCGTCCGGGCCGTGCACACCGTCGGCGCCCCGCTGGCCGAGGGCCAGGCGGACGTGCCGTGGCCGTGCAACAGCACCAAGTACATCTCGCACTTCCCGGAGACCAAGGAGATCTGGTCCTTCGGCTCCGGCTACGGCGGCAACGCCCTGCTCGGCAAGAAGTGCTACGCGCTGCGCATCGCCTCGACGATGGCCCGCGACGAGGGCTGGCTGGCCGAGCACATGCTCGTCCTCAAGCTCACCCCGCCGGCCGGCCCCGCGGGCACCGCCGAGCCCAAGTACGTCGCGGCCGCCTTCCCGTCCGCCTGCGGCAAGACCAACCTCGCCATGCTCCAGCCGACCATCCCGGGCTGGAAGGTCGAGACGATCGGCGACGACATCGCCTGGATGCGCTTCGGCGCCGACGGGCGGCTGTACGCCATCAACCCCGAGGCCGGCTTCTTCGGCGTCGCCCCCGGCACCGGCGTGGACACCAACGCCAACGCCATCGAGACGCTCTGGGGCAACACCGTCTACACCAACGTCGCCCTCACCGACGACGGCGACGTGTGGTGGGAGGGCCTCACCGAGGAGCCCCCGGCGCACCTCACCGACTGGCGCGGCAACGACTGGACGCCGGAGTCCGGCACCCCGGCCGCCCACCCGAACGCGCGCTTCGCCGTCCCGGCCGCGCAGTGCCCGACCATCGCCCCCGAGTGGGAGGACCCGGCGGGTGTGCCGATCTCGGCCATCCTGTTCGGTGGCCGCCGCGCCACCGCCGTCCCGCTGGTGACGGAGTCCTTCGACTGGCAGCACGGCGTCTTCCTGGGCGCCAACATCGCCTCCGAGAAGACCGCCGCCGCCGAGGGCACCGTCGGCGAGCTGCGCCGCGACCCGTTCGCGATGCTGCCGTTCTGCGGCTACAACATGGGCGACTACTTCGCCCACTGGCTGAAGGTCGGCGCCCGGGCGGACGCCGCCAAGCTGCCGAAGATCTACTACGTGAACTGGTTCCGCAAGAACTCCGCGGGCAAGTTCGTCTGGCCGGGTTACGGCGAGAACAGCCGCGTGCTGAAGTGGATCGTCGAGCGCCTGGAGGGCACCGGCGAGGGCGTCGAGACCCCGATCGGCGTGCTGCCGACCGTGGACGGCTTCGACCTGTCCGGCCTGGACCTCTCCGAGGCCGACCGCGAGCTGCTCTTCACCGTGGACGCCGACATCTGGCGCCAGGAGGCCGCGCTCGTCCCGGCCCACCTGGAGCTCTTCGGCGACCACACGCCCACCGAGCTGTGGGACGAGTACCGCGCCCTGGTGAAGCGCCTCGGCTGAGCCGGGCGCCGAACCGATCGGACAGTACGGCCGGAGCCCCGGCCGCACGAGCGGAGGCCGTCCGGCCGGGGCTCCGGCGCGAGTGCGGGGCGGAGACACCGGGTCACCGGGCGGCGGAGCGCCCGGAGCCCGCGGCCGTCCGGGGTACGTGTCGATCAAGGGCCGGTCACGGCTGGGTGTAGCCGCTGAGGAAGTCGCCGATCCGGGTGACGGCGTCGGTGATCTCCTCGGCGCGGGGGAGGGTGACCAGCCGGAAGTGGTCGGGCTCGGGCCAGTTGAAGCCGGTGCCCTGGACCAGCAGGATCCGCTGGGCGCGCAGCAGGTCCAGCACCATCTGGGCGTCGTCCTTGATCTTGTAGACCTTCGGGTCGAGCCGGGGGAAGGCGTACAGCGCGCCCTTCGGCTTGACGCAGCTGACGCCCGGGATGTCGTTCAGCAGCCGGTAGGCGGCGTCCCGGGACTCCAGCAGCCGCCCGCCGGGCAGGACGAGGTCCTTGACCGACTGCCGGCCGCCGAGCGCCGCGGCCACCGCGTGCTGGGCGGGCATGTTGGCGCAGAGCCGCATCGAGGCGAGCACCGTCAGGCCCTCGATATAGCTGTGGGCACGCTGGCGTTCGCCGGAGAGCACCATCCAGCCGGAGCGGAAACCCGCCACCCGGTACGCCTTGGACAGGCCGTTGAAGGTGACGCAGAAGAGGTCCGGCGCCAGGGTGGCCAGCGGGATGTGCTCGGCGTCGTCGTAGAGGATCTTGTCGTAGATCTCGTCCGCGTAGACCACCAGCTGGTGCCGGCGGGCGATCTCGACGATGCCCTCCAGCACCTCGCGCGGGTAGACCGCGCCGGTCGGGTTGTTCGGGTTGATCACCACGATCGCCCTGGTCCGGTCGGTGACCCTGGCCTCGATGTCGGCGAGGTCCGGGTACCACTCGGACTGCTCGTCGCAGCGGTAGTGCACGGCGGTGCCGCCGGCCAGCGAGACGGAGGCCGTCCAGAGCGGGTAGTCCGGGGCCGGGACGAGCACCTCGTCGCCGTCGTCCAGCAGCGCGGTCATGGCCAGCTGGATCAGCTCGGAGACGCCGTTGCCGAGGAAGACGTCCTCGACGCCGAGCCCGTGCAGGCCGCGCTCCTCGTAGTGCATCACCACGGCGCGGCGGGCGGACAGCAGGCCCTTGGAGTCGCCGTACCCGTGCGCGGACGCCAGGTTGCGCAGGATGTCCTGGAGGATCTCGGGGGGCGCCTCGAAGCCGAACACGGCGGGGTTGCCGGTGTTGAGCTTCAGGATGCGGTGGCCCTGCTCCTCCAGCCGCATCGCCTCGTCGAGCACCGGGCCGCGGATGTCGTAGCAGACGTTGGCGAGCTTGCTGGACTGGATGACCTGCATGCCTGCTTACTTTAGGGGCAGAACGGCGCTGGTCGGGCCGTGTCCCGGGACGCGATCGAAGGACCCCGGGAGCCCTCCTTCGATCGGCAGGCCGGGGTGGCCGACGGGCCTTCCAAACCGGGGCCGGGCCGCCCGGGAGAGTGCCGTAGGCGAGGAAGCCGGGCGGAAAGCCGTGCGGGACGAGACGGAGGGCACACCGCTTCGGGCGCCCCCGGCCGCGCGGGCGGGGCGGACTTTCCCGGCCGGGCCGCGGTGCCGCGGTGGCCTCCCCGTGGATGATGTGGTCGGTGCGGCGCCCTGAGTCGGCGTTCGCCGCGCCGACCGGACGTGGACGGACGCCGGTCGGACACCCCGGGCCCGGGGTGTCCGACCGGCGGTGAGCGAGAGGGGGCGCGCCGTGATCCCAGCCGTGGTCGGGGCGGTGCTGGCCGGCCTGCTGGTGGCACCGGCGCTGCGGGGCCTGGTGGTGCGGTACGCCGTGCCCGAGGGCGAACCGTGGTGCACCGCCTGCCCGTTGTGCGGGCGGACGCTGCGCGGGCTGCCGCCGACCGGGCGGTGTCCGGGCTGCCGGGAGCGGCTCGGGCCCGGTGCCTGGCGGGTGGAACTGGTCGCGGTGGCGGTCGCCGCCGCGGTGGCGGTCGCCACGGACGGGCCGCAGGGAGTGGCGCTGGTCTGGGCGGCCGGGCTCGGCGTGGTGCTCGCCTTCGTCGACGCCCGGGTGCGCCGGCTGCCGTACCCGCTGACGCTGGCGCTGGCCGCCGGGGTCGCCGGGCTGCTGGTGGCGGCCGCGCTGACGGACGGCCGTCCGGGGGTGCTGCTCCGCTGTCTGCTGGTGGCGCTGGCCGCCGCCGCGCTGTTCGAACTCCCGGTCTGGTTCGGCCTGATGGGCGGCGGCGACTCCCCGCTGGCGTTCGCGCTCGGTGCCCTGCTCGGCTGGTACGGCTGGGGCGCGGCCTTCACCGCGCTGTTCGCGGCCGTGCTGTCGGCCGGGCTCTGGGGCCTCGGCCGGGCCGCCGCCGCGCTGGCGCGCCGTCGGCCGGTCCGCGGGATCGAACTGCCGATGGGCCCGTTCCTGCTGCTCGGTACGGTGGTCGCGGTCTCCTTGCGGTAACGGCCCGCGGCAACGGCGAACGGGGCCCGCCGTACCGGTCAGGTACGACGGGCCCCGCCGTCGGCGCGCAGGCCCCACCCTCAAGGAGCGGCGCGCCGGGGGGAGTTACGGCATCTTGTGGACGAACGGGCCGACCGTGTTGGAGAAGGCGTTCCCGTTGTTGGCGTCCCAGTTGGTGGACCAGGTCATCGCGCCCCGGATGGTCGGCCACTTGGCCGGCGGGACGAAGCTGCCGCAGTTGTTGCCGGTGGCCAGGCAGTCCAGCGCGTTGTTCACCACGGTCGGCGAGACGTAGCCGCCGCCGGCCGCCTTGGTGGAGGCGGGGACGCCGATGCCGACCTGGTCGGGCCGCAGGCCGCCCTGGATCTGGGTGCAGACCTGCGAGGTGATGAAGTCGATGGTGCCCTGGTTGTAGACCTTGCCGTCGCAGCCGTTCATGCCGCCCGAGTTGTAGTACTGGGTGTTGACGACGGTCAGGATGTCCTTGGTGTTCAGCGCCAGCTGGAAGTAGGCGCCGGCGGTGCTGTACATCCCGATGGTCTCGGGGGCCATCGTCAGGACGAAGTTCGGGCCGACCTTGGCCTGCAGGCTGTGCAGCGCGTTGCCGAGCTGGGTCGGGTTGATGGCGTTCTCGAGGTCGACGTCGATGCCGTCGAAGCCGTAGTCCTTGATGACGGCGTACGCGCTGTCGACGAACGCGGCGGCGGCGGTCGGGTCGTTGACGACGATCGTGCCGTCCTGGCCGCCGATCGAGAGGATGACCTTCTTGCCGGCCGCCTGCTTGGCCTTGAGGTCGGCCCGGAACTGGGCGTCGGTGTAGCCGCCGAGGGCCTTGGACAGGCCCGGGTCCAGGGTGAAGCTGATCGCGCCGGCCCTGGTCGGCACGGCGTTGGCGAAGGAGACCGCGATGATGTCGTACGCGCTCTGGACGTCGGCGAGCTTCTGGACGGTCGAGTTGTTGTCGAAGTTCTGCCAGTAGCCGGTGACGGCGTGCTTGGGCAGGCCGGTGACCGGCGGGTTGGTGCTGGTCGCGGTCGCCGTGGGGGTCGGCGTCGCGGTCTGGGTCGGGGTGGCGGTGGCCGTCGGCGTCGCGGTCTGGGTCGGCGAGGCGGTGGCGGTCGGCGTCTGGGTGGGGGTGGCCGTCGCGGTCGGGCTCGGCGAGGAGGTGCCGCCCGGGCCGCTCAGGGTGATGTCGTCCGCGAAGTAGGCGCTCTGGCCGTACCAGCCGTGCACGTAGAGCGTGATGCTGCTGGCGCTCGCGCCGGTGGTGAAGGTGGTGGAGAGCTGGTTCCAGCTGTTCTGGTTGGACCAGACGCTCGGGTCGGTGCCGCCGGTGCCGCGCGCGCCGAGGTAGACGTACGGGCCCTGGACCCAGCCGCTCAGGGTGTAGCTGGTGTTGGGCAGCACGCTGATGGTCTGCGTGCACTCGGCCGTGTCGCCGGCGCCGGGGGTGGCCTGCAGCGCTCCGGTGCCGGAGTGGACCGGGGTGGTGACGACGCCCGCGTTGCCGGTACAGCTCCAGCCGGCCAGGCTGCCGGATTCGAAGCCGCCGTTGGTGACCAGGTTGCCGACGGCCGCGTTGGCGCCGCCGGCGAAGAGGGCGAGGCCGCTGCCGGCGAGGGCGAGGGCGGTGGCTCCGGCCGCGAGGGCCGGGAGCGTGCTGCGGCGCTTGTGCGCAGGCTGGTTCAGCGTACGGGCCATGGGGGTGACGCTCCTGGGAGAGGAGGGGCGGCCGCCGCGGTGGGGGGCGCGGCGGCCGCGTGTGGGGGAGGGGAGGTCCGCAGTACTGCTTCTGGTAGGGCGGGGTTCAGCAGTTCGTTCCGCCCTGGGTCAAAAGCTGGACTAGACCATTGGGGGTCGTCAAGCATTGAACCGTCGGCTTACGGATTCCTTAAGGAACCGGAGACCGTTCCGTATCCGGAGCAGCGCGGAGGCCCCGGAGTGTCCGGGCGCGCCTTCCGGCCACAGCCGCCACACCTGTCGCGACAGACTTCGTACAGGACCGTGACCCGACCGCTACCTGCGGCTTTCCCGCCCGACTCCGGGCGGGAGTAGGCTGCGCCAGGGGTTGTGACGGACCCCCGGGAATGAGTACGGAGGGGCCGAAAATCATGGGTCTGCGCGATGTCGTCGAACGTACGCCGGGGCTGCGCACCCTGTTGGACGGTATGTACGGCCTCTACGGCCGCCGGGTCGAGGTCCACCTCGCCCGCACCCCCCACCACATCGGGGTGATCCTCGACGGCAACCGCCGCTGGGCGAAGGCCACCGGTGGCTCCACCGCCTACGGCCACCAGCGCGGCGCCGACAAGATCAGCGAGTTCCTCGGCTGGTGCGACGAGACCCACGTCAAGGTCGTCACGCTGTGGATGCTCTCCACCGACAACCTCTCCCGGCCCGCCGACGAGCTCGTCCCGCTGCTCGGGATCATCGAGGACGCCGTCACCGGCCTGGCCGGCGCCCGCCGCTGGCGGGTCAACCCGGTCGGTGCGCTGGACCTGCTCCCGCAGCACACCGCGGACGTGCTCAAGCGCGCCGCCGAGGAGACCGCCGGGATCGAGGGCATCACCGTCAACGTCGCCGTCGGGTACGGCGGCCGGCACGAGATCGCCGACGCCGTCCGCTCGCTGCTCCAGGAGCACGCCGGGCGCGGCACCTCGATCGAGGAACTGGCCGAAATCCTCGACGTCGAGCACATCGCCGAGCACCTGTACACCAAGGGCCAGCCCGATCCGGACCTGGTCATCCGCACCTCGGGCGAGCAGCGGCTGTCCGGCTTCCTGCTCTGGCAGAGCGCGCACAGCGAGTTCTACTTCTGCGAGGCGTACTGGCCGGCCTTCCGCAAGGTGGACTTCCTGCGGGCGCTGCGCGCCTTCGAACAGCGCAACCGGCGAATGGGGCTCTGACCTCGGGCCCGTAGGCCTGGCCTACCCGGAGTCCGCGCGAGGCCAAACGTTCACCGGCAATGATCCGTCAGTTCGCCGGGGGCGCGAATGCACCGTCCCTCGCCTGGGAATACTCCAGTCAGACCGGCCCCGAGGCCACCGGGGCAGCGGGGGCCGGCTTGCCGCGGATGACGCAGGGTCATCCGCTCTGGAGGCCTAGTGGTCAGTTCCAAGAGCCGCCGGACGCCAGACCGGCGCACGTACGTTCTCGACACCAGCGTGCTCCTCGCGGACCCTCTCGCGATGACCCGCTTCGAGGAGCACGAGGTCGTCCTGCCGGTGGTCGTGGTCACCGAGCTGGAGGCCAAGCGGCACCATCCGGAGCTGGGCTACTTCGCCCGTCAGGCGCTGCGGCTGCTCGACGACTACCGGATCCGCTTCGGCCGGCTGGACGAGCCGATCCCGGTCGGCGAGCTGGGCGGCACCATCCGGGTCGAGCTCAACCACTCCGACCTGTCGATACTGCCGGTCGGCTACCGCGCCGGCGGCGGCGAGGCGGACACCCGGATCCTGGCGGTGGCCCGCAACCTCCAGGCCGAGGGGTACGACGTCACGGTCGTCTCCAAGGACCTGCCGCTGCGGATCAAGGCCAGCTCGGTGGGCCTGCTCGCCGAGGAGTACCGGGCCGAGCTGGCGATCACCTCCGGCTGGACGGGCATGTCCGAACTGCATGTCGCGGCCGACGAGGTGGACGCGCTGTTCGCGGCCGGCCACGACGCCGCGGTGGACATCGAGGGCGCCGCCGAACTGCCCGTCCACACCGGACTGGTGCTCAGCTCCGAGCGCGGCCGGGCGCTGGGCCGGGTGACCGGTGACGGCCGGGTCCGGCTGGTGCGCGGAGAGCGTGAGGCCTTCGGACTGCGCGGGCGCAGCGCCGAGCAGCGGGTCGCGCTGGACCTGCTGCTCGATCCGGAGGTCGGCATCGTCTCGATGGGCGGCCGGGCCGGCACCGGGAAGTCCGCGCTGGCGCTGTGCGCAGGCCTGGAGGCGGTGCTGGAGCGGCGGCAGCACCGCAAGGTGATGGTCTTCCGGCCGCTGTACGCGGTCGGCGGCCAGGAGCTCGGCTATCTGCCGGGCTCCGAGACGGAGAAGATGAGCCCCTGGGCGCAGGCGGTCTTCGACACCCTCTCCGCCGTCACCACCCCGGACGTGATCGAGGAGGTCATCTCCCGGGGGATGCTGGAGGTCCTGCCGCTGACGCACATCCGGGGGCGCTCGCTGCACGACGCCTTCGTGATCGTGGACGAGGCGCAGTCGCTGGAGCGCAACGTCCTGCTGACGGTGCTGTCCCGGATCGGCCAGGGCTCGCGGGTGGTGCTCACCCACGACGTGGCGCAGCGGGACAACCTCAGGGTGGGCCGGTACGACGGGGTGGTGGCGGTGGTGGAGAAGCTGAAGGGGCATCCGCTGTTCGCGCACATCACGCTGACGCGCTCGGAGCGTTCGCCGATCGCGGCGCTGGTCACGGAGATGCTGGAGGACATCAACCCGTGAGCCGGGGGGCTGTTCCGGCCTGACCGCCCCATTCGGTCATAGTCGGACAATATGGTCAATTCTGGGCGTGGGGCCCGCTCCTGACGGGGCGGGCCCCCGCCCTTTTCATCACATCGAGTGCTTTCTGTCCGAAGAACTCCGGTGTGGTGAATGTGAGATGCGCCACGCAACAGGGAATTGCGTCGACGCGGCCCGGTGCGGCATGGTGAGGGTTCTGTCAGGCCCCGCGTACGGCGTGACAGGGCTTCCGGAGTCTCGGGAGTCCGACCCGGACAGTCCGCCAACTCTGTTGAGTGGACGCACAATTGAACACCGACTAGCCGTACGCCGCCCGATCGCAACGCCCGGTCGCCTCACCTCGGCCGGACGCCGGGTCAGTACCTCCCGTGACCAGCACCGTACGGAGGGCAGCGCCAAGGGGCAGGTTGCGCCCGCACGGTCACGCGTGGGCGATGCTGGAAGGAAACCATGTGACTCGGATCTCGGTCCGGGGAGTTGCTGTGGCCTCCGCCACCGCCGTCACCGCTGTCGGTGCCGTCGTGGGTGTGGCCTCGGGCAGCGAGGGCAAGACGACGCAGACGGTCGATGTCGCCGGCGCGACCCTGCTTGCCGAAGTCCCCTCTGGCGCCCAGGCGCAGACCATCAGTGACAACATCGGCCAGCAGGCGACCGCCCAGCAGGCCTCGGCCGACGCCGCCGCCAAGGAGGCCGCCGAGAAGAAGGCGGCCGAGGAGGCCGCGCGTCAGCAGGCCGCCGCCGATGCCCAGGCGAAGGCCGACGCGCAGGCCAAGGCCGACGCGGAGAAGGCCGAAGCGGAGAAGGCGGCCGAGGAGAAGCGCAAGGCCGACGAGGCCGCCGCCAACCGCTCCAAGGCCCGCTCGTCGATGTCCGCCACCGACACCTCGGCTCCGCCGGTCTCGGCCAGCCCCGGCTCGGTGCAGGCGCTCGCCCAGCAGATCGTCGGCAACGACGCGCAGTTCCAGTGCTTCAGCCAGATCGTGAAGCGCGAGAGCGGCTGGAACTACACCGCCACCAACAAGAGCTCCGGCGCCTACGGCCTGGTCCAGGCGCTGCCCGGCTCCAAGATGGCCTCGGCGGGCGCCGACTGGCGCACCAACCCGGCGACGCAGATCCAGTGGGGCCTGAGCTACATGAACAGCCGCTACGGCAGCCCCTGTGGCGCCTGGTCGTTCTGGCAGTCGCACCACTGGTACTAGGAACCACCGGCACCGGCCACCACCGGAGCCGCCGAACGGCCCCCGACCGCTCTCCGGTCGGGGGCCGTTCCGCTTGGGACGAGCGGGCCGCGCCGCCCGGGCCGCGCTGACCAGTGCGCTCGCGGGCGGTGCGGCCCTGGGTGCGGACGCGGGGCGCGGGAAGGGGTCCTGGTTGCTCCCCGCACCGGCCGGTCCGCCGACAGATGGCTCCGGGCCCCGTTCGGGCTCCTCCCCGCTGCCCCCTGCCTGAAACCACCTGTTTCCGATGGTTCGCCCTGATTCGGGCGCCGGCTCGGGGGCGGTCCGGGACCGGACCGGGCCGGCCGATCGCTGCCGGGGGCGGAGAACCGCCCGGCCCGCCGGACTCACGGCCCGCCGGGCGGGTAGCGTCATCCCCGACGGCCGTGGCAGGACCCACGGCGTACCGCCGGGTACGGCGGCCCGGCGGGGAGTGGTGGTAGCAGGGATGGCGCGGGGCGGGAAGGCCTTCAAGGTCGTGGCCAAGGGCGTGGCCGTGGTGGCCAGTGCGGCCGCTGTGATCGAGCGGCGCCGACGGGCCGCGATGGCGGCCGAATTCGCCGGGGCACCGGTCACCGGGACCGAGATCGAGTCCGGGGCCGGGGTCGAGGCCGCGGCGATCGCCGCGGTGGCGGGACCGCTTCCGGCGCCGCGGGCGGAGACCGCCCCCGTGCCGCCGGCCCTGCCCGGGACGGCCGGGGAGCCCGCGCCCGCACCGGTTCCGGGGCCGGCCCCGCACGCGGCGTTCGGACGGGAGCCGCACCTCGGGCGGCCCGCCACCCCCGCCGAGGCCGTGCCGTGGGGTCTGCGGGTGGCCGCCGAGTCGACCTGGCGGCTGCTGCTGCTCGGCGCCGCGCTCTACGTCGTCTTCATGGTCGTCGACATGCTGCGGCTGGTCGCCTTCGCGGTGCTGGCCTCGCTGCTGATCTCCGCGCTGCTGGAGCCCACCGTCTCCTGGCTGCGCCGGCACGGCGTACCGCGCTCGCTGGCCGCCGGCGGGGTGTTCATGAGCGGTCTGGCCGGGATAGGGCTGGTCGGCTGGTTCGTGGTCTGGCAGGTGACCACCAACCTGTCGACGGTCACCACCAAGGTCCAGGCCGGTGTCGACCAGCTGCGGGACTGGCTGATCACCGGCCCGCTGCACCTGACCCAGCAGCAGATCACCGACTTCGCCAACCAGATCACCAAGGCGATCAGCACCAACACCGAGCAGATCACCTCGGCCAGCCTGACCGGCGCGCAGATCGCCGTCGAGGTGCTGACCGCCGTGCTGCTGGCGTTCTTCACCACCTTCTTCTTCCTCTACGACGGCGAGCGGATCTGGAACTGGGCGCTGCGCGGGCTGCCCCGGCACTCCCGCTACGCGATGGCCGGGGCCGGGCCGAAGGCCTGGGCGACGCTCACCGCGTATGTGCGCGGCACCGTCTGCGTGGCCTTCATCGACGCCGTCTGCATCGGGATCGGCATCGAGCTGCTGGGGGTGCCGATGGCGCTGCCGCTGGCCGTGATCATCTTCCTGGGTGCCTTCGTCCCGCTGGTCGGCGCGCTGGTCACCGGCACCGTCGCGGTCCTGATCGCGCTGGTCACCGAGGGGCCGTTCACCGCCCTGATGGTGCTGGTGGTGCTGGTCGCCGTCCAGCAGATCGAGGGGCATGTGCTCCAGCCGCTGATCCTCGGCCGGGCCGTCCGGGTCCACCCGCTGGGCGTGGTGCTGGGCGTCGCCGCCGGCAGCATCATCGGCGGTATCGGCGGTGCGATCGTCGCGGTGCCGCTGATCGCGGTCACCAACACCGTGGTCACCCATCTGCGCCGCCGCAACGAGGCCGGTCAGGCCGTCTTCACCGCGCTGGAGGCCGCCCGCGAGGCCGCCGGGCGCACCGCCGCGACGGCGCCGCAGACCCCGGCGCCCTGAGGGGGCCGCGGATTCCCGGCCGGGGCCGGAGCGGGTGTCAGAGCGGCATCAGGGCCCAGCCGAAGGCCGAGGCCATGCCGCCGAGCAGGGCGGCGCCGCCGGTCAGGGCCGTTTTCATCGCTCCGGCCCACTGCCGGGCCGGGGCGGTGAGCGCCATCGCCGTCCACGCCAGGGCGGCGCCGATGGCCGGGCCGAGCAGCGGGGGCAGGAACACGGTGGCGGCCCGCCGGAGCCCGTCGGTGTCGTCGGCCCAGGCCGTCGCCATCACCCCGCCGATCGCCGCCCAGCCCGCGACGGCGATCGCCACCAGTCCCCAGCTGATGAACGCGAGGGTCGGCCACAGCGACTCCGCCTCCGGCCGGCCGGCGTCGGTCATGGCGCTCTCCCCCAGGGTTGATCTTCTCTGTCCCGGACGCCCGCGCCGCCGTAGCGGTTCCGGTGCGAACGCGCGCGGGCCCCGCCGGACGGAAGGTCCGGCGGGGCCCGCGTGGTGCGGTGCCAGGTGTCAGGCGTCGACGTCGGCCAGCGCGGCCTCGGAGTCGAGGACTCCCGCGACGGCCTGGAGCACGGCGGCGATCTTCATCGAGGCCTGGACGACCTCGCGCTCGACGCCCGCCTTGCGGAGCACGGCCTCGTGCGAGTCGAGGCACTGGCCGCAGCCGTTGATGGCGGAGACCGCGAAGCACCAGAGCTCGAAGTCGACCTTCTCGACGCCCGGAGTGCCGATGATGTTCATCCGCAGACCGGCCCGCATGCTGCTGTACTCCTTGTCGGAGAGCAGGTGCAGCGTCCGGTAGTAGACGTTGTTCATCCCCATGATCGCGGCCGCGCCCTTGGCGGCGTTGTACGCCTCCGGGGAGAGGTTGGCCTTGGCCTCGGGCTCCAGCGCACGCAGCACCGCGGGGCTGCGGGTGGCCATCGCGCAGGAGAGCACGGTGCCCCAGAGCTGCTGGGCGGGGAGGTCGGAGTTGCCGATGACCGCGCTCAGGTTGAGCTTGAGGTCCTTGGCGTAGTCCGGGAGGGCGGACTTCAGGTCGTCGAGGGCCATGGGTCAGCCCGCCAGCAGGGCCTGGGCGTCGAGGGTGTCCTCGCCCTTGGTCCAGTTGCACGGGCACAGCTCGTCGGTCTGCAGGGCGTCCAGCACCCGCAGGACCTCCTTGGGGTTACGGCCGACGGAGCCGGCGGTCACCATGACGAACTGGATCTCGTTGTTCGGGTCGACGATGAACACCGCGCGCTGGGCGGTGCCGTCGGCGGCCTCGACGCCACAGGCGCGCATCACGTCGTGCTTGACGTCGGCCAGCATCGGGAACGGCAGGTCGCGCAGGTCCTTGTGGTCCTTGCGCCAGGCGTGGTGGACGAACTCGGAGTCGCCGGAGATGCCGAGGATCTGGGCGTCGCGGTCGGCGAACTCCTCGTTCAGCTTGCCGAACGCGGCGATCTCGGTCGGGCAGACGAAGGTGAAGTCCATCGGCCAGAAGAAGACGATCTTCCACTTGCCCTCGTAGGACTTGTGGTTGATCTCGGCGAAGGCGTTCGCGGCGTCCAGGTCGACACAGGCGTTGAGTTCGAACTCGGGGAACTTGTCACCGATCGTGAGCACGTTCGCTTCTCCTGAAGGTGAGACTGAGGGGAGTTTTGTCCGGATTGCGGAACGCCCTCCACGATTCCACATCGTGGACTGATCAGGGAAATAGCTAGACTCGTTGTGTCTGATCGGAGAGAGCTATCAATACCCCGCCGCCCCCCGCTGGGACCAGGCCCCGCAAGGGCGCCTCGCGCAAACCCGACGCGACTGTGTCGAGCGCCACAGTCCGCAGCCCCCGCACACCCACGGTCGCCCAGCTCAGGGCGTTCGTCGCGGTGGCCGAGCACCGGCACTTCCGGGAGGCGGCGGCCGCCACCGGGACCAGCCAGCCGGCTCTGTCGGGGGCGGTCGCGGCGCTGGAGGAGTCGCTCGGCGCGCAGTTGGTCGAGCGTACGACGCGCAAGGTCATTGTCACCCCGCTGGGGGAGCGTGTGGTCGAACACGCGCGCCGGGTGCTGGCCTCCGTGCAGGCCCTCACCGAGGAGGTCGAGGCCGCCCGCCGCCCGTTCACCGGCCCGCTGCACCTCGGGGTGATCCCGACCGTCGCCCCCTATCTGCTGCCGACCGTGCTGCGGCTGGTCCGCGACCGCTACCCGGAGCTGGAGCTGCACGTCCACGAGGAGCGCACGCCCTCGCTGCTGGAGGGGCTGGCCGCCGGGCGGCTGGACGTGCTGCTGCTCGCGCTCCCGGCCGGCGGGGCCTCGCCCACCCGGGACGTCCCGCTGTTCGACGAGGACTTCGTGCTGGTCACCCCGCCCGGGCATTCGCTCGCCGGGCGGATCGACGTTCCGCGCGACGTGCTGCTCGACCTGGAGGTGCTGCTGCTGGAGGAGGGGCACTGCCTGCGCGACCAGGCGCTCGACATCTGCCGTGAGGTCGGCGCCGATCCCGGCGGCTCCACCACCCGGGCGGCCGGGCTCTCCACCCTGGTCCAGCTGGTCGCCGGGGGTCTGGGGGTCACCCTGCTGCCGGCCACCGCCCTGGACGTCGAGGCGGGCCGCACCGACCGGCTGGCCGCCGTCCGCTTCGCCGCCCCCGCGCCGGGCCGTCGGATCGGGCTCGCCACCCGGCCGGGCTCCGCCCGCAGCGGCGAGTACGACCGCTTCGCCGCCTCGCTGCGCGAGGTGCTGGTGGAACTGCCGGTCCGGATCGTCCAGTAGCCGCGGCGGCCGGTGGCAGGCCGGCCGGCGGTGGTCAGGCGG
The DNA here is from genome assembly GCF_040685575.1 of Kitasatospora sp. NPDC088351. Lineage (NCBI taxonomy): Bacteria > Bacillati > Actinomycetota > Actinomycetes > Kitasatosporales > Streptomycetaceae > Kitasatospora > Kitasatospora sp. NPDC088351. Next base: position 88,422 of record NZ_JBFBIL010000014.1, read on the forward strand.
GCGGTGCGGCGCAGAGGTCGACCGTGGCGGCGACCAGCAGGTCCAGCGCCCGGACCGCCTCCGCTTCGGCCGCCGGGCCGGCGTCCCTGAGCACCAGGTAGCGCCCGCAGAGGCCGTCGAAGCCGGCCAGGAAGTGGACGGCGATGTCGTGCGCGGGCCGCGCCAGCGGCTGGCCGTGCGCCTCGGCGAGCGCGGTGATGATGCCCGCCGCCGTCCGCTCCATCTCGTCCTGGAGTCCGCGCATGATGTCCTGCAGACCGGGGTCGCGCATCGCCAGCGTCTCCAGCTCGGCGAGCAGGATGCACCGCCCCGGCTCCCCGGTGGTGCTGGCCCAGAGCGCGTGCACCAGCGCCCGCACCTGCTCCCCGAACGGCCCCTCGCCCGGGGCCGCGGCGCGCACCTGGCCGATGAAGTCGGCCATCAGCTGCTCCACCACGGCCCGGTACAGGTCCTTCTTGGTGCCGAAGGTGTAGTGCACCGTCGCCTGCGCCACGCCCAGCTCGGCCGCGATCGCCCGGGTGCTGCCGGCGGGGACGCCCTCGCGGGCCATGAGGTCGATGGCCGCCTGGACGAGCTGCGGACGCCTTTCGGCGGCGGGGACGTGAGCCATTGGGACAGGGTAGCGCTCTGGTCGATTGACGTGGTCGAACGACGTGACCCATCGACTCGGTCGATCGGCTCTGTCGAACGACTTTGTCAGATGACAAACTTGCCCCTACGGTAGTGGGCGACCTGTTCGGGCACTCGGCTGCCCGACCGACCTGACCGAGGGCTCACTCATGGCCACGTATCTGTACCGCCTTGGCCGCTACTGCTTCCGCCGACGGCGGGCCGTGCTCGCCGTCTGGCTCGCCGTGCTGATCGCGGTCGGCGGCGCCGCCGGGGCGTTCGCGGGCAAGACCAGCGACGAGTTCAAAGTGCCCGGCACCGAGGCCCAGAGCACGCTGGACCGGATCAAGGACACCTTCCCGGCCCAGGGCCACGGCTCCGCGCAGGTGGTCTTCGCCGCCGCCGGGCCGGGCGGCATCGCCGCTCCCGAGGCGGGCCGGGCCGTCACCGAGGCGGTCGGTCGGATAGCCGGCGTGCCCGGCGTCGCGGCCGCGCCCGACCCGTATGCCACCGGGGCGGTCTCACCGGACGGCAGGGCCGCGATCGCCCTGGTCTCCTTCGACCGCAAGCTCGCGGACATCACCGACGAGCAGCGCGACGCGGTGAAGGCGGCCGCCGAGCCGGCCCGGGCCGCCGGGCTGACGGTCGCCTTCGGCGGCGACGCGTACAACCGGATGGCACAGGTCGAGGGCGGCGAGGCGGTCGGCCTCGCGGTCGCCGGGGTGGTCCTGGTGCTCACGCTGGGCTCCCTGGTCGCCGCCGGGCTGCCGCTGCTGACGGCCTTCGTCGGGGTCGGCGTGGCGATGGCCGCGCTGCTGGCCCTCTCCGGTTCGTTCGAGATCATCACCACCGCGCCGGTGCTGGCCCTGATGGTCGGCCTGGCGGTCGGCATCGACTACGCCCTGTTCATCGTCTCCCGGCACCGCCGGCACCTCGCCGAGGGCCTGGAGCCGGACGAGGCCGCCGCGCGGGCCAACGCGACGGCGGGCAGCGCGGTGGTCTTCGCCGGGCTGACGGTCGTCGTCGCGCTCGCCGGGCTCGCCGTCGCGGACGTGCCGTTCCTCACCGTGATGGGCCTGGCCGCGTCCGGCGCGGTGGTGGTGGCGGTGCTGGTGGCGATCACCCTGCTGCCCGCGCTGCTCGGCTTCGCCGGGCGGGCCGTCGACCGGCTGCCGGTCCGCCGGCGGGCGCCGCGGGCCGAACCGGGCCGGCCGCCGATGGGTGAGCGCTGGGCCCGGTTCGTGGTGCGCCGGCCGCTGCCCGTCCTGCTCGCCGGGCTGGTCGCGCTGGTCACCCTCGCGGTGCCGGCGGCGAGCCTCACCCTCGGCCTGCCGGGCGGCGGCTCGCAGGCCGCCGGAACGGACGCCCGCAAGGCGTACGACCTGATCGGCGAGAGCTTCGGGCCCGGCTTCAACGCTCCGCTGGTGGTGGTCGTGGACGCCCAGGGCGCGCCGCGGCCGGAGCAGGCGGTGCAGGACGTCGCGGAGAAGCTGGGCACGCTCAAGGGGGTGCGGACGCTGCTGCCCCCGACCGTCGACCCGGTGAGCCGGACGGCGCTGCTGACCGTCATCCCGGAGACCGGCCCGGACCACGCGGACACCAAGGCGCTGGTCTCCGGGATCCGCGACCAGCGCGACGGACTGCGGGCCGCGACCGGCGCGCGGATCGACGTCACCGGCACCACGGCCGCCAACATCGACGTCTCCACCAAGCTCGGGCAGGCGCTGCCGCCGTTCGTCGCGGTGATCGTCGGCATCGCGATGGTCCTGCTGGCGCTGGCGTTCCGGTCGATCCTGGTGCCGCTCAAGGCGGTGGCCGGGTTCCTGCTCAGCATCACGGCGTCGCTCGGCGCGGTGGTCGCCGTCTACCAGTGGGGCTGGCTGGACGGTGTGATCGACGTGCCGAAGGTCGGGCCGGTGGTGAGCTTCGTGCCGATCCTGCTGATCGGGGTGCTGTTCGGGCTGGCGATGGACTACGAGCTGTTCCTGGTCTCCGGGATGAAGGAGCACCATGTGCACGGCATGGCGCCCAGGGACGCGGTGGTCGCCGGGGTGCGGGGCGGCGCGCGGGTGGTCACCGCGGCGGCGCTGATCATGGTGGCGGTCTTCGGCAGCTTCGTCTTCGGCCACGACCCGATCGTCCAGCCGATCGGCTTCGCGCTCGCGACCGGCGTGCTGGTGGACGCCTTCGTGGTGCGGATGGCCCTGGTGCCGGCCGCGATGGCGCTGTTCGGCCGGGCGGCGTGGTGGTTCCCGAAGAGCCTGGAGAAGGTGGTGCCGAGGGTCGACATGGAGGGCGAGCAGCTGATGGCCCACCTGGAGGAGCGGCCCGGGCCGGTGAAGGTGGCCGAGCCGGTCTGACCCGTTCCGGGCCGGCCCGGGGACGCCCGGTGGTCCGCGGGGACCACCGGGCGTCCGCCGGTCACGGCAGCCGCTGCTCGAACCAGACCACCTTGCCGGTGCCGAGCCGGGTGGCGCCCCAGCGCTCGGCGCACCGGGCCACTATCTGCAGCCCGCGCCCGCGTTCGTCCTCCGGGCCGATGCGGCGCGGCCGGGGCAGCAGCGGGCTGTCGTCGCCGACCTCGCAGCGCAGCCGGGTGGTGCGGACCAGGCTCAGGGTGACCGGGCGGGTGGCGTGCTGCACCGCGTTGGTCACCAGCTCGCTGACCATCAGCTCGGTCGCCTCGCAGAGCTCGTCGAGGCCCCAGCGGCGCAGCGTGTGGGCGGCCAGCCGACGGGCCCGCCCCGGGGTCTCGTTGCGCGGTTGCAGGTACCAGTGCGCGACGTCCCCGGCCGGGATGCCCTCGAAGCAGGCGGCGAGCAGCGCGATGTCGTCGCCCCGGTCGCCCGGCGGCAGGATGCGCAGCGCCTCCTGGCAGAGCTGCTCGGGGGTGTGCCGCTGCGCGCTGGCGAGGCGGGCGCGCAGCAGTTCCAGCCCGTCGCTGATCGGGCGGCTGCGGGTCTCCACCAGGCCGTCGGTGAAGAGCAGCAGGGAGGAGCCGGGCGGCGCGGGCAGTTCGACGGAGGCGAAGTCGACGCCGCCGACCCCGATCGGCGCCCCGGCGTCCAGCTCCAGCAACTCGGCCGTCCCGTCCGGCTGGACGAGCACCGGCGGTACGTGCCCGGCGTTGGCGAGCACCACCCGGTTGGCGATCGGGTCGTAGACCGCGTACACGCAGGTGGCCAGGTGCTGTTCCCGGCCGAGCCGCTGGGCCTGCTCGTCGAGGTGGTACAGCACCTCGTGCGGCGGCAGGTCGAGCGCGGCCAAGGTCTGGGCGCTGGTGCGGAGTTGGCCCATGATGGCGGCCGAGGTGAGCGAGTGGCCCATCACGTTGCCGACGATCAGCGCCACCCGGTTGCCGGGCAGCGGGACGGCGTCGTACCAGTCGCCGCCGACCTGGGCGCCGCGCTCGCCGGGCAGGTAGCGCTGGGCGAGGCGGACGCCGTGCGGCTGGGGGAGGCGCAACGGCAGCATGCTGCGCTGGAGTTCGTTGGCTATCTCCCACTCGCGGGCGTACCGCAGGGCGGTGTCGATCGCCAGGCCCGCCTGGGTGGCGAGGTGGGCGGCGGTGGCGGTGTCGGTGGCGTCGAAGGTGGGGCGGCCGGTCTTCTCGGACGGCCGGCGGATCAGCACCAGCATCCCCAGGACGGCCTTGCGGCCGCGCAGCGGCAGGGCGAGGACGGAGGTGCCCGGGCCGAGCCGGGCCAGTCCGCGGGCGCCGTACAGCTCGCGCAGCAGCCCGGCGGTCCGTTCGGCGCCGGGGGTGCCGAGTACGGCGGGCTCGGCCGGGCGGCGGCTCAGCAGGGCGTGCGCGAGCGCTCCGCCCCGGGTGACCGGGGTGGCGGGCCCGGTGTCGGCGGTGGAGCGCGAGCCGTACCGGGTGGCGTAGCGGGAGTTGCGGTGGTCGGCCCCGCCGCTGGGGCGGCCGCGGCGGCCGAGCCGGGTGCCGTGGCTGTGGTGGATCCGCAGCTCGTCCGGGAAGCCGGGCTCGCGCTCGACGTTGGGCAGCGGGTCGCGCAGGTGCACCACGGCGGCGTCGGCCAGGGCCGGGACCAGGACCCGGCAGATGTTGCGCAGGGTGGCGGCGAGGTCGAGCGCGCTGTTGATCCGCCGGGTGGCGGAGTCGAGGTAGGAGAGCCGTTCGGCGACCTGTCCGGGGTCGTCGCCCGTCCGGCCGTCCGCGGTGTCCGGCGGGCGGCGCCGGTTCGGGACGGCAGGAGGCTGTCCGGCCTCGGGTTTGAGCTGGTCGCGCACGGCTGCCTGTCCTGGGGATCGGTGGGGAGTACTGGCTCTTCTGGTCTGGCGGGTGGTCAGCCGACGCGTCGACAGCACAGGAACAGTTGCTCCTCCGGCGGCAGCGAGGTACTGGCCGGTGCGTAGGAATGCCCCGACCGCTCCTCGACGGCGAACCCGGACTCCACCAGTACCCGTTCCAGATCCTCCCTCAGATACCCGCTGATCCGCAGCTCCCGGCCGAGGAACGGGAGGGGAACGTGATCCAGATCCGCCTCGACCATGCCGAGCGCCAGCAGCCCGCCGGGCCGCAGCAGTTCGCGGAGCCGGGCGAGTACGGTGGGGATCTCGTCCTGGGGGAGGAGGATCAGGGAGAAGAACGCGGTGACGGCGGCGAAGGTGCCCCGGCCGCGCGGCCCGAGTTCGGGGACGTTCCAGGCGCGGTCGGCCCGTTCGGTGGCCAGGTCGTACAGGTCGATGCGGTGGAAGGCGGGCGGGTACGGGCCGCCGTGGCCGGCCTGCCGGGCCAGCGTGAGCATAACGTCCGAAAGGTCTATACCGGTGACGTGCGCACCGCCCGCGACCAGCTGCCGGACGGTCGGATCACCGGCGCCGCAGCCGACGTCGAGGACGGCGGCACCCGGTTCGAGCGCGGCCAGCAGCCGGTGGCCGCAGGCGAGCTGTCCGTCCTTGGCGGGGAACGCCTCGGCGTAGCCGGTGCCGATGGTGTCGAAGGCGACCGCCTGCAGGGCGCGAGCGGCCCGGCGGCGCAGCACGTCGGGCTCGTCGTCACCCGCGTCCTCGTCGACGGGGAACGGGTCGGATATCTGTCCGGTCGTCACGATTGAGAGGCACCCTTCCACCCTGGCCTCCGGTCGGCTGTACGAGGCCGGGCCGCCGTCCTCCCGGCGCCCGCGCTGCCCCGCCGGCCAGCTGCCGGTGGCGGTACGTCACGCTCCCCGCGTCACTCTGACTGCACTCTGACACTTTGCACAGAGACACTCTGCACCGTGGGAGCGCCTGCGCGCTGCCGTTTCCGGATGCTCCGCCGGACAGGTGCACTCGTGTGTGTACTGGCATCTGAGAATATGCGTGATCACTCCACCATAGGGTCCCTTTCCAGCCAACTCGTCGCGGTTGGGGTGGTGTGGCCCGGGTTGCGGAAGCACGACGGTGCGGGCCGAGGTGGTGCGGGCCGGGACCGCACGCCGCATGGCGCGTTCGAGCCGCGCCGCTGACCTGCGCCGCCGACCTGCGAGCGGGCGGTCCGGCGGGCCGACGACCCGGCGTTTATCGAACGTCAATCGGTCCGGTGCAGAGTGGAACCAGCGCCGGGGAAGCGTTGAGGGTGCTCCCGCAGCCGGGGGGCTGCGGGGGCACCGAACGCATCGGGGGAGACCTCCACGGGGGGATGTCGGGGGACGTCGGAGGTCTACGGCGCGGGGGGACAGAGGGGCTCGGTGTGCTGCTGGGAGATGAGGTCCGCCACGGGGGAGGCCTCTGGCACACCGAGCCGTATGAAGATCGCGTGGGCCTCCTGGAGGCACGCGAGTCCGCGCGCCGGTTGGGCGAGGCCGAGCAGCGCCTCGCCCAGCGCGGCGTTGGCCAGGCCCTGGCAGTAGGCGCCGTCGATCTCCTGGGCGATCGCCAGCGACTCGCCCGCCGCCTCGGCCGCCTCGGCCGCCTCGGCGGTCTGCCGGCTCGCCAGCAGGCTCACCGCGAGCCGGGCGAGCGCGTAGCCCTCGCGGAGCCGGTTCTGCTGGGTCTGGTAGAGCTGGTGGGCCTCGCGCAGGTGCGCGACCGCCTCGGCCGGCGAACCGGTCGAGGACAGCACCACGCCGAGCTGGTAGAGGGTGTCCGCGAGGCAGGGCCCGTTCGCGGAACGCCGGGCGGTGACGGCCGCCTCCTCCACCGAACGGACCGCGGACTCGCTCTGCCCCGCGTTGAGCTGGGCGCGGGCGATGTTCCCGAGCAGCCGGGCCTCGCCGATGGGGAACCCGATGACCCGGCTGATCGCCAGGGCCTGTTCGAAGAACGGCAGGGCCTCGGCGGCGCGGTCGGAGACGCTCAGCACGATCCCGAGAATGTTGGCGACCATCGAGCGCAGCACGGTGATGTCGTCCGTGCCCTGAAGGTCCAGGCTGGCCCGCAGCGAGCGCTCGGCGCCCTGGAAGTTGTTGGCGAAGTACTCCAGCGTCCCGAGGGCGAAATGGACCCGGGCGAGGGCCTGGGTGTCCCCGTGCGCCTGCGCGTTGGACTCGGCGGTCTCCAGCAGCCGGCGCGTGCGGGGACCGTGCGTCGGGTCCTCGACGATGCTGTTGAGCGCGATCAGCAGATCGAGAGCGGGCCGCAGCAGGGCGGACGGCCCGTTGACCGCGGCCTCCACCGTGCTCAGCAGCATGCCGACCTCGGTCCGCAGCCACTGCTGTGCCGCCGCCCCGGTCGCCAGGGCGAGCCCGGGCGTCTTCAGCCCGTCGAGCGGTTCGGGCAGCTGGTCGTCGGGCTCGATGGCCTGCGCGGCGTTGCGCATGGTCGGCAGCACGTGCTCCAGCAGCCGGAGAACGGCGCGCTCCTGCTCGGCGGAGTCCGCCAGCTTCTCGTTCTTGCGCTGGGCGTACAGCCGCAGCAGGTCGTGGTACCGGTAGCGGCCGGGTGTGAAGCACTCCAGCATGTTCGCCTCGACCAGCGACTCCGCCAGCGTCTCGGCGTACGCCTGTTCCTCCCCGAGCAGCGCCGCCACCGCGTCGAGCGGAAGGTCGGGCGAGTCCACCAGGGAGAGCAGACGGAACGCGCGGGCCTCGTCGGGCCGGAGCTGGCCGTAGCCGAGGCCGATGGTGGTCTCCACCGCGAGGTTGCCCAGCTGCAGCTCGTCGAGCCGCCGCCGTTGGTCCGCTAACCGCCGGGCCAGATCGGAGACGCTCCAGCGAGGCCGGCTGGCCAGCCGCGCCGCGGCGATCCGAACCGCGAGCGGCAGGAAACCGCAGGAGGAGACCACGGCCAGTGCCGCGTCGGGTTCGGCGGCGACCCGCTGCTCACCCACGATGGTGGAGAAGAGCGCCAGGGCCTCCTCGGGAGTCATCTCCTCGACGTCGACCAGGTGGGCGCCGGGAATTCCGGCCAGCCGGGACCGGCTGGTGGCGAGCACCGCGCACCCGGACACGCCGGGGATCAGTGGCATCAGCTGGTCGGCGTCCTGGGCGTTGTCCAGCAGGATCAGCATGCGGCGCTTGGCCAGGAGGGAGCGGTAGAGGGCCGCCCGCTGCTCCAGCGAGTCGGGCAGTTCGGTGGCGCCCAGCGAGTGCAGGAAGTCGCCGAGTACGACGGCGGGGTCGGCGGGGGACGCGCCCGCGCCGCGCAGATCGACGTAGAGCTGGCCGTCCGGGTACTCGGAGCGCACGCTGTGCGCGACATGCACGGCCAGGGTGGTCTTCCCGACGCCGCCGATGCCGGCCAGCGAGGTCACCACGACCGCCTGGCCGGTGCCGTTGCGCAGGGTTGCCCGCAGTTCCGCGACCAGTGCGGTCCGGCCGCTGAAGTCGGAGACGTCGGCGGGCAGTTGGGCCGGCGCCGGGGAGACCGCGGAGCCGTCGTCCCGGCTCCGGCTGTGCGGTCGCGCGGGCGGGTCCGGGGTCAGGGCCTGATCTCCCGCGAGGATGCGCGCGTGCATGGTGGACAGGCCGGCTCCGGGCTCGACCCCGAGCTCGTCGATCAGGAGCTTCCGGGTGTCCGTGTAGACGCCGAGCGCCTCGGCCTGCCGGCCGCAGCGGTAGAGCGCGAGCATCAGGAGTTCGCGCAGCCGTTCCCGGAGCGGGTGTTCGGCGGTGAGCGAGCTCAGCTCGGAGACGACCTCGGTGTGCTGACCGATCTCCAGCGCGGCGGCGCAGCACTCCTCCCACACCGAGACATGGCGCTCGGCGAGGCGGCTCCGCTGTGTCTCGGCGTGCGGCCCCGGCACTCCGGCCAGGGCCCGGCCGCTCCACAGCCCGAGTGCCGACACCAGCAGCCGGTGGGCCTCGAACAGGTCGCCGTCGGCCCTGGCCGCGGTGGCCTGCGCGACGGTGGTCTCGAAGACCGTGAGATCGAGTGCTTCCGAGGAAGTCCGCAGGGCGTATCCGTCGCTCACCGAAATGAGGATCTCGGCCGGTGCGCGAACCTCGCGATGCGGTTCGATCACCGCCCGGAGGCGGGAGACGTAGGTGCGCAGTGCGGCGATGGCCTGCGGCGGGGGGCGATCACCCCAGAGGCCGTCGACGAGATCCTGGGTGGCGACCGGGCGGCCCTGCTGGAGCAGGAGCGAGGTGAGCACCGCCTGCTGCTGCGGAGAGCCCAGCGCGAGCGACTCCGGGCCGCGCCACGCCTGCACCGGACCGAGCACCTGGAAGCGCAGCGTCGAACTGTGCGGCGTTTCCTGAGGCTCCATGAATTCCCCCGATGACCTGTGGCGGTGCCCTGCACGTACAGGGCGTTCGGCGGTCCCGCTGCGGTCGCATCAGCTTAGGCGGACAGCTGCAAACGCTGGAGATCAGCATCAGCGTTGCGATGTTTATAGGACATTTAACGGTTCCTACGATACTGTCCGGGCGCCTGGGTCGAACCGGTCGGGCGCACGCAGATCCCGATGACCTGAAAGGCAGCCAGCCATGGCCGAGATTGAGCCCACCAGCGCCACGACCCCGTCGGCCGATGCGGACACCCCCGAGGCCGCGGCGAAGACGGCTGCCGAGGTCATCGCCGAGGCTGCGGCCGATGTGGCCGGGTACACGGCCCCCGCCGACGAGAAGCACGAGGAGCCGCAGGAGCTCTTCGGCGGCGAGGCCGTCGAGCCCGAGCACGTCGAGGCCAAGCCGGGCGAGACCGTCCCGCTCGGTGCGATCAACGCTCACCCGTAGCCGCCCGCAAGGCCATCCGCCCCGTACCTCGGCGCTCCTGAGGTGCGGGGCGTTCGTCGTTCCCGGCCCGCCGGGTCAGGCCACCCGGCCCTCGTTGAGGCGGGAGTCCCGGTTGCGGGCCGCCAGGCGGGCGCTGAGCCTGGCCCGGCTCTCGGCGGCGGGATCGGGGTCCGCCCCGGTCTGGGCCGTCTGCGGTTCCTGGGCCGTCCGTGGTTCCGGGACCGCCTCCGGTGCCGGGCCGACGCGGTCGGGGCGGGTGGTCCACTCGCGGCCGCCGCCCAGGGGCCGCAGGTAGTGCTCCCCGCCGATGGTGTCCATGTAGATGCCGGTGCGTCCGGTCCTGCCGTCCAGGACGAGTTCACCCGCACGCGGCCGGTAGGCCGCGGCGTCGCGCTTTCGGGTGCTCACCGCGCTGCTCCTTGCTCTGGTGCGGGCGCGGCGATGGGTTCGCCGGCCCTGGTCGCTGTCGGTGCGTGTTCTGCTCGGCGACTACCCAGCATCTCTAGAGAAGCTAATATCTCTAGAGATGTCAACGGTCTTATCGGTTTACCGACGGCCGCGGGCGCGCCTAGGGTTTTCGCGAAGGAGAGGAACAGGGCGATGGCCGGCAGCAGTGGCGAGAAGCAGCCCAAGTACCAACGGATCGCCGACGCGCTCAGGGCCGCCGTCGACTCGGGGGAGTACCGCGCCGGCGACCGGCTGCCCGGCGAGAACGACCTCATGGAGACCTACGGCGTCGCCCGGATGACCGCCCGTCAGGCGCTCGGGGTCCTGCAGAGCGAGGGCATCGCCGAGGCGCGCAAGGGCGCGGGGGTCTTCGTCCGGGACTTCCGGCCGCTGCGGCGGCGCGGGATCCAGCGGCTCGCCCAGGGGCAGTGGGGGTCCGGGCGGTCGATATGGTCCGCGGACATCGACAGGCGGACGCTGGTCGTCGACCAGGTGTCCGTCACCGAGCAGGGCGCGCCGGACCACGTGGCCAGGGTCCTGGGCGTCGACCCCGGGGTGCCGATGTGCGTGCGGCACCGCCGGTTCGTCCTGGACGGCAAGCCGGTGCTGCTCTCCACCTCCTACCTCCCGGCCGGGCTGGTCGCCGGCACGGCGATCACCCGCGAGGACACCGGCCCGGGCGGGACCTACGCCCGACTCGCCGAGATCGGCGCGAAGCCCGTCCACTTCCGCGAGGAGGTGCGGTCCCGGATGCCCAGCGCGGAGGAGAGCAGCCGGCTCGACCTGTCCGCCGGTACCCCGGTCATCCTGATCTGCCGGACGGCCTTCGCCGACGAGGGCCAGGTCGTCGAGCTGAACGAGATGACGCTCGACGCGGCGTCCTACGTCCTGGAGTACGACTTCGACGCGTGAGGACGCCGCGCCCGCCGGGCCCGGAGGCGGCCGACGGCACCGCCCCAGCCGACGGCACCGCCCCGGACGCCGTGCGGGCGGCCGGGGCGGTGCCGTGCGGAGCCGGGCGCGTCACTCCTTGGAGCGCACCCGCAGGCTGGTGATCAGCGGACCCTCGGTGGTCTCCCGGAAGAAGTCGTTGCCCTTGTCGTCGACCACGACGAACGCCGGGAAGTCCTCGACCTCGATCCGCCAGACGGCCTCCATCCCCAGCTCGGCGTACTCCAGGACCTCGACCTTCTTGATGCAGTCCTGGGCCAGGCGGGCCGCCGGGCCGCCGATGGAGCCGAGGTAGAAGCCGCCGTGCCTGGCGCAGGCGTCGGTGACCTGCTTGGAGCGGTTGCCCTTGGCGAGCATGACCATCGAGCCGCCGGCCGCCTGGAACTGGTCGACGTAGGAGTCCATCCGGCCGGCCGTGGTCGGGCCGAAGGAGCCGGAGGCGAAGCCCTCGGGGGTCTTGGCCGGGCCGGCGTAGTAGACCGGGTGGTCCTGGAGGTACTTGGGCATGCCCTCGCCGGCGTCCAGCCGCTCCTTGATCTTGGCGTGCGCGATGTCGCGGGCGACCACCAGCGTGCCGGTGAGCGAAAGCCGGGTCTTGACCGGGTACTTGGACAGCTCGGCGCGGATCGCGGACATCGGCTGGTTGAGGTCGACGCGGACCACGTCGTCGTCCAGGTGCTCGTCCGTGGTGTCCGGCAGGTACCTGGCCGGGTCGGTCTCCAGCTGCTCCAGGAAGACGCCCTCGGCGGTGATCTTGCCGAGCGCCTGGCGGTCGGCGGAGCAGGAGACGGCCATCGCGACCGGCAGCGAGGCGCCGTGCCGCGGCAGCCGGATGACGCGGACGTCGTGGCAGAAGTACTTGCCGCCGAACTGGGCGCCGATGCCGATCTGCTGGGTCAGCTCGGTGACCTTGGCCTCCAGCTCCAGGTCGCGGAAGCCGTGGCCGGTCCGGGCGTCGCCCTCGGTCGGCAGGTGGTCCAGGTAGTGCGCCGAGGCGTACTTGGCGGTCTTCAGCGCGAACTCCGCGCTGGTGCCGCCGACCACGATGGCCAGGTGGTACGGCGGGCAGGCGGCCGTGCCGAGCGAGCGGATCTTCTGCTCCAGGAACGAGAGCATGCTCGCCTCGTTCAGGATCGCCTTGGTCTCCTGGTACAGGTACGACTTGTTGGCCGAGCCGCCGCCCTTGGCCATGAACAGGAACTTGTAGGCGTCGCCGTCGGTCGCGTACAGCTCGATCTGGGCGGGCAGGTTGTTGCCCGTGTTCTTCTCGTCCCACATGGTCACCGGCGCCATCTGGGAGTAGCGCAGGTTGAGCCTGGTGTACGCGTCGTACACGCCGCGCGCGATCGCCGCGTCGTCGCCGCCGGAGGTCAGCACGTTCTGGCCGCGCTTGCCCATGACGATCGCGGTGCCGGTGTCCTGGCACATCGGCAGGATGCCGCCGGCCGAGATGTTGACGTTCTTCAGCAGGTCCAGCGCGACGAAGCGGTCGTTGGGGCTGGCCTCCGGGTCGTCCAGGATGCGCCGCAGCTGGGCGAGGTGGGCGGGGCGCAGGTAGTGCGAGATGTCGTGCATCGCCTCGGCGGTGAGCAGCCGCAGGGCCTCGGGCTCGACCTGGAGGAAGGTGCGACCGCCGGCCTCGAAGGTGGAGACACCCTCGGAGGTCAGCTTGCGGTACGGGGTCGGGTCAGCGCCCAGGGGGAGCAGGTCGCTGTACTCGAAGTCTGGCGTGGGAGCCATGGGGGCGGTCCTTAGTGTTCCAGTGGTCCGGCTGCGTCGGCGAAGCACCCTCAAGGGTAGGACCCGGCGGAACGTCGCACGCGGAGAGGTCGGCCTGCGTGACCGGGGTCACTCGGACACGCGTACGGGACTTGCCCGGTTGACTAGGCTTGGCCCGTGGACAACTCGCCGTCGCAGGACGACCAGGGGCAGCCGCCCGTACCGATGACCAAACCGGAGGCCAAGCCCGCCGTCCGGACCGAGCACACTCCGGTGGCCGAGGCCGAACTGCGGGCCTCGGACGCCGACCGCGAGCGGGTCGCGGAGCTGCTGCGCGACGCCTACGCCGAGGGCCGGCTGGACGTCGAGGAGCACGCCGAGCGGATCGAGGCCGCCTACGGGGCCAAGACCCTGGGGGACCTCGTGCCGCTCACCCGGGACCTTCCCGCACACCGGGCGGTCTCCTTCGAGAAGCCCCCGCTGGACGCCCCGGACCAGCGCCCGGCCGGCCCGGTGCGGCTGCCGGCCCGGCAGGAGTCGCCGTCCATGGTGGCGATCTTCGGCGGGGCGTCCCGGAAGGGCCGCTGGCGGGTCGGCTCGCACCTGCGGGCGGTCGCGGTCTTCGGCGGGGTGGAGATCGACCTGACCGACGCGGTCTTCGAGTCGCCCGAGGTGGTGATCGAGGTGACGGCCCTGTTCGGCGGGGTCGACATCAAGGTGCCGGAGAACGTCAGCCTGCACGGCGGCGGCGTCGGCATCTTCGGGGGCTTCGACGTGAAGGAGCAGACCGCCGCCGACCCGTACGCGCCGGTGGTGCGGGTCAAGGGGGCGGCGGTGTTCGGCGGTTGCGAGGCCAAGCCGCGCAAGGGCAAGAAGCTCAAGGAGTGGGTGCGCAAGCAGCTCGGCGCCGACTAGGAGTTGTCTGACCGGACTGCCCGGCCGGGAGCAACTCCCGGCCGGGCACTTGTCGTTGCGGTCGGTGCACTCCGTAGTCGATTGCGTGCAGTGTGCATGAATCGCGGCGCGGCGGGGTAGTTCCTCTCGCACATCGCTTCTTGTACGGCTGCGCACCGGAGCCGGCCTGAGGCCGGCCCGGGGGGTGAAGAGCGGGGGCTCGCAGCCGGGCAGGGGAGCGAGCTTCCCCCGTGTCCGAGAGCCTCGTCAGGAGTACGGCCGTGCTGCATCCGATCGAGTCCCGCACCACCTCGCCCGTTGCCGCCGCCCAGCTGCTGGAACGCCGGCCAGGCGCCCAGCCACAGGGGGAGGACGACCCCTGGCACACCGGCGCGGCCTGCCGCCGGGACGAGGTGGGGCTGTTCTTCGCGCCGTCCAAGGAGCCGACGGCGGCCCGGCTTTCGCGGGAGGAGCAGGCGAAGCAGGTCTGTGCGCGCTGCCCGGTGCTGCTCGAGTGCCGGGAGCACGCGCTGGCGCAGCCGGAGCCCTACGGGGTGTGGGGCGGGCTGACGGCGGCCGAGCGCCGGGTGGTGCTGGCCCGGCGGCGGCGCCGGGAGACGGAGCTGCGCGAGCCGGTCCGGGTGCAGGCCGCCCAGCGCCGGATAGCGGGCTGAGCGGGCGTCAGCGCCCGTCGCCGGCCGAGCGTGGCCGGCGGGACGCCGATGGAACGCCCGGCCGGCCGGACGGCCGGTGGGCCGGACGCCCGGGGCCTCGGCGGAGGGGGATTCCGCCGAGGCCCCGGGTTCTGCCGTCGTGGTGGGCCCGCGGGGCGCGGTGCGCCTCCGGGGGTCAGTTGGCGCGGTCGAAGTCGATCGCGCTGTAGGCCCGCAGCTTGGACAGCTTGTGGGTGGAGTGGATCTCCCGGATGGTGCCGCTCTTGGAACGCATCACCAGCGAGCTGGTGGTGGCGGTCTCCTGGCGGTAGTGCACGCCGCGCAGCAGCTCGCCGTCGGTGATGCCGGTGGCGACGAAGAACACGTTCTCGCCGCTGACCAGGTCGTCGGTGGTGAGCACGCGGTCCAGGTCGTGGCCGGCGTCGAGGGCCTTCTGGCGCTCCGCGTCGTCCTTCGGCCAGAGCCGGCCCTGGATCACGCCGCCCATGCACTTCATGGCGCAGGCCGCGATGATGCCCTCGGGGGTGCCGCCGACGCCCATCAGCAGGTCGACGCCGGTGCCCTCACGGGCGGCCATGATCGCGCCGGCCACGTCGCCGTCGGAGATGAACTTGATCCGGGCACCGGCCTCGCGGATCTCCTGGACCAGGCTCTCGTGGCGGGGGCGGTCGAGGATGACGACGGTGACGTCCTCGACGGCGCTGCCCTTGGCCTTGGCGACCCGGCGGATGTTGACGGCCGGCGGGGCGGTGATGTCGACGAACTCGGCGGCCTCCGGGCCGGCGACCAGCTTGTCCATGTAGAACACGGCGCTGGGGTCGAACATGGTGCCGCGGTCGGCGACGGCCAGTACGGCGACCGCGTTGTTCATGCCCTTGGCGGTGAGCGTGGTGCCGTCGACCGGGTCCACGGCGACGTCGCACTCGGCGCCGGTGCCGTCGCCGACCCGCTCGCCGTTGTAGAGCATCGGGGCTTCGTCCTTCTCGCCCTCGCCGATGACGACGACGCCGTTCATCGACACGGTCGAGACCAGGGTGCGCATCGCCTTCACGGCGGCACCGTCCGCGCCGTTCTTGTCGCCCCGGCCGACCCAGCGGCCGGCGGCCATCGCGGCCGCCTCGGTCACCCGGACGAGTTCGAGCGCGAGGTTCCGGTCGGGAGCCTCGGGCGCGACCTCAAGGGATCGCGGAAGATTGTGCGGGTACTGCGTGGTCATCGTCGTTACCTCTCTGTACGCGACGGCCAGTAAGCGCCCGACTACTGCCAGGTCGAACGCCGTGGTGAGGGTCCTGCGATCGTATCTGCCCATGAGATGACTGTCTGTGGCGCGGGTCGCCACCCCCCGTCGGAACCGGCCGGTTCGTCCCGCTTCACCCGTGCGCGCACACCCCCGGGTGTCGGGACCGCGGACCCGATGAGTCACCATGTGGGGGTGGCAGGAAACAACAAGGGCATGAGGGGTCGGCAGACCGTACGGGACATGGTCCTGTCGATGGTCGCGGTCGGTTTCGTGGTCTGGATCGGGTACCTGTTCCTTCCGCACGACGCGGACGGCGACGGCGTGCACAAGGTCGAGTACAAGGTGGCGGCGGCCTCGGCGAAGCGCGGCGCGCCGTACCCGTTGCTCTCTCCGGACGGCCTGAGCGACCAGTGGCGGGCCACCTCGGTCACGTACCAGCCGGCCGCGCTCGGCGGCGGCAAGGGCAACGCCTGGCACCTGGGCTTCGTCACCCCGTCCGGCCAGTACGCGGCGGTCGAGCAGAGTGATCTCGCCCGCGACACCGTGCTCGGCTCGACGGTCGCCGGCGGCAAGCCGGACGGCACCTCGGAGGTGGCCGGGCAGACCTGGGAGCGCCTCCAGGGCCCCAAGTCCCGCGCCCTGACGATCCAGAGCGGCAGCGCCACCACCGTGCTCACCGGCACCGCCTCCTACGAGGAGCTGGCCGAGCTGGCGCAGGCGCTCAAGTAACCCTGGCGAAAGCCGCCCCGGGCCGTGCCCCGGGACACACGAAAGGGCCCCGCACCGGTGCGGGGCCCTTTCGTGTGCCGGTCGGACGCGACCGTCAGGCTCAGACGGAGGTGACGACCTCGTCGTAGGCCAGACGCGGCGAACGCGGGAACCAGGCGTCCTCGCCCGGCTTGCCGATGTTGACCACGGCCAGCACCGAGTGCTCGCCGTCGCCGAAGAACTCCTTGTTGAGGCCCGCGGCGTCGAAGCCGGTCATCGGGCCGGCGGCCAGGCCGGCGGCGCGCACGCCGATGATGAAGTAGCCGGCCTGGAGGGCGCCGTTCAGCACCGCCGACTGCTCGCGCACCGAGCGCTCGGTGAAGAAGAGGTCCTTGGCCTGCGGGAAGTGCGGGAGCTGGGTCGGCAGCTCCTCGTGGAACTCGTTGTCCACGGCCAGGATGGCGACCAGCGGCGCGGCGGCGGTCTTGGCCTTGTTGCCGTCGGCCAGGTGCTGGACCAGGCGCTCACGGCCCTCGGCGGTACGGACCAGGACGACGCGCAGCGGCTGCTGGTTGAAGGCGGTCGGGCCGAACTTGACCAGCTCGTAGATGGCCTGGATCTGCTCCTCGGAGACCGGCTCGTCGGTGAAGGTGTTCGCGGTGCGGGCCTCGCGGAACAGCAGGTCCTGAGCGGCGTCGTCCAGAACCAGGGCGTCGGTGGCGGCGGTGGTCATGTTTCTCTACACCTCATGAGGAACGGGGTTCGTCTGTGCGGTCGGCCGGTGCCGATCACCTGGTCCCAACATGAGTGAAGTTTCAACTGTTCCCGGCGGCCGGCGTGACCTGCGTCACTCGCCCGCGGGCTCGTCCTCCCCGGCGGCCAGCGCGGCGTCCAGCCGGGCCCTGGCGCCGTCCAGCCAGCGCTGGCATACCTTCGCCAGCTGCTCGCCCCGCTCCCACAGCGCCAGCGACTCCTCCAGCGACGTGCCGCCGTTCTCCAGCTGCCGGACGACCTCCAGCAGCGCGTCCCGGGCGTGCTCGTAGCCCAGTGCGTCGTCCGGGGTCCGCGGCGCGGCCTGCTCCTGCTGATCTGCCATGGGAGCCAGCGTAGAGGGTGCCCCCGACAGCGCGGCCCCTCCGGCGCGTACCGCTCGTCCGGCCGTCCGCTCGTCCGGCCGTCCGCTCGTCCGGCCGTCCGGCCGTCCGGCCGTCCGCTCGTCCGGCCGTCCGGCCGTCCGTTCGTCCGGCCGTCCGGGGAAAACAAGTAGGCCCCGGCGCCCCCGGGCGCTAACCTCCGCCGCATGATCGACGTTCGACCGGCCGTTCCGGCCGACGCACCTGAGCTCGTCCGCCTGCGCGACCTGATGTTCGAGGCCATGCCCGGCATGGCCGGCCTGCACGGCCCCGGACCCTGGCAGGCCACCGCCGAGGCGGTACTGCGCGAACGCCTCGCCGTCCCGGCCGAACTGCTCACCATGCCGTCCTTCGTGGTCGACGACCCGCGCCGCCCCGGCGCGCTCGCCGCCTGCGCCGTCGGCACCCTGGAGCAGCGGCTGCCCTCGCCGGGCAACCCGGACGGCCGGTTCGGCTTCGTCTTCAACATCTGCACCGACCCCGGCCACCGGCTCCGCGGCTACGCCAGGGCCTGCACCGAGGCGCTGCTCGACTGGTTCGACGCCCGCCGGGTCGGCCGGATCGACCTGCACGCCAGCAGTGGCGGCGAGGCGCTCTACCGCAGCCTGGGCTTCGGCGAGCACTCCGTCGCGCTCTCCCGGCAGCGCTCCTACGGCTGATCCCGGCCGGCGGGGGCCTCGGCTCCGACGGCCGCCGGCTCCCCGACGGTCACCCCGAACGAGCCGTGTGCCACCCGGGCGTGCAGCCCCTCGCCCGGCGCCGTCTGCGCCGGGTCCGTCACCACCGTGCCGTCGGCCCGCTGGAGCACCGCGTAGCCGCGCTCCAGGGTGGCCGCCGGGGAGAGCGCGACCACCCGGGCCAGGGTGTGCCCCAGATCGCCCTGCGCGCGGTCCAGCCGGTGCCCGAGGGTGCGCCGGGCCCGCTCCAGCAGCGACTCCAGCTCATGGGCGCGCCCGTCCAGCATCCGGTGCGGCGCGGCCAGCGCCGGGCGGCTGCGCACGCCGTCCAGCCCGTGCTGCTCCCGCTCCACCCGGCCGAGGACGTGCCGTCGGGCCCGGTCGCGCAGGTGGCGGATCTTCGTCAGCTCCTCACCGACGTCCGGCACCACCCGTTTGGCGGCATCCGTCGGGGTCGAGGCGCGCAGATCGGCGACGAAGTCCAGCAGCGGCTGGTCCGGCTCGTGCCCGATCGCGCTGACCACCGGCGTCCGGGCGGCCGCGACCAGCCGCACCAGCCCCTCGTCCGAGAACGGCAGCAGGTCCTCCACACTGCCGCCGCCCCGGGCCACGACGATCACGTCCACCTCCGGGTGCTCGTCCAGCTCCCGGACGGCCGCGCTCACCCGCTCCACCGCGCTGACCCCCTGCACCGGCACGTTGCGCACCTCGAAGCGGACGGCCGGCCAGCGCCGCCGGGCGTTCTCCAGCACGTCCCGCTCGGCGGCCGAGCCGCGCCCGGTGACCAGCCCGACGCACTGCGGCAGGAACGGCAGCGGCCGCTTCCGCTCGGCCGCGAACAGGCCCTCCCCGGCGAGCCGCCGCTTCAGCTGCTCCAGCCGGGCCAGCAGCTCACCCAGCCCGACCAGCCGGATCTCCGCCGCCCGCAGCGAGAGCTGGCCGCGGGCCGCGTACCACTCCGGCTTGGCGTGCACGACGACCCGCGAGCCCTCCTGCACCGCGTCCGCGACCCGGTCGAAGACCGAACGGAAGCAGGTCACCGTCAGCGAGACGTCCGCCTGCGGGTCGCGCAGCGTCAGGAACACGACACCCGCGCCCGGCCGCCGGCTGAGCTGGGTGATCTGCCCCTCCACCCACACGGCGCCGAGCCGGTCGATCCAGCCGCCGATCAGTGCGGAGACCTTGCCGACCGGGAGCGGGGCTTCGGGAGAACTGGTGGTGGCCATGCGTACCAACCTAGTGGCGCACGCCGACACCGGGGGAGCCCTGGACGGCCAGCACCACCAGCCCGACCAGCAGCCACACCGCCCCCACGGTCTGCGCCGTGGACGAGGCCTCGTAGACCACCGCGCCGATCACCACGATCCCCAGCACCGGTACCACCACGTGCCGCAGCAGGTCCCGCGAGCGCTGCTTCACCGCGTACCAGCCGATGACCGAGGCGTGCAGCAGGGCGAACGCGGTCAGCGCGCCCACGTTCACCACCGAGGTCAGCTGGTCCAGCCCGTCGTCCCGGCGGGCCGCCCAGACCGCCGCGGCGAGCGTGATCACCGCCGCCGTCAGCAGCGCCCGGCGCGGCACCGCCGAGGCCGGGTCGACCGCGCCCAGGAAGCGCGGCAGCCGGCCCGCCCGGCCCATCGCGAAGACCAGCCGCCCGGCCGCGGCCTGCCCGGCCAGCGCCGCGAAGGCCGCGCCGATCGCCTTGCTCGCCGCCACCAGCACGTGCAGCCAGTGCCCGATGCCGTTCTCCACCGTGTCGTAGAACGCCGAGCCCTGCGCCGCCGGGTCGGCCGCCAGCTGCTGCGGGGTCATCGGCTCCAGCAGCGCCGCCAGGTAGGTCTGCGCCACGAACAGCACCCCGGCCAGCACCAGGCACCAGAGCACCGCCCTGGCCACCGCCGCCGAGGCGCCCACGGCCTCCTCCACGAAGGTCGCGATGGCGTCGAAGCCCAGGTAGGAGAGGACCGCCACCGAGACCGCGGAGATCACGGCGGTCATCGAGAAGGCGCCGACCGCGGTGAACGGCGTGGCCAGGCCGCGCTGCGCGCCGTCCCGGACCAGCACCACCACGGCGGCGGCCACGAAGACCGCCAGCACCGCGATCTCCATCGCCAGCACCGCGAAGCCGACCGCCGCCGCCGTCCGCACCCCGACCAGGTTGAGCGCGGTGGTCACCAGCACCGCCAGCGCCGTCCAGACCCAGCGCGAGACGTCCGGCACCAGGGAGTTCAGCGCGATGCCGGAGAACAGGTACGCCACCGCCGGGATCAGCAGATAGTCGAGCATCGCCATCCACCCGGCGATGAACCCCGGCCCCTCGCCCAGTCCGGCCCGCGCGTAGGCGAACACCGAGCCGGTCTGCGGCACCGCGCGCACCATCTGGGCGTACGAGAAGGCGGTGAATCCCATGGCGACCGTGGCCGCCAGGTACACCGAGGCCACCGCGCCGTGGCTCTTGGCGTCCAGCACACCGAACACGCCGACCGGCGCCATCGGGGCGATGAACAGCAGCCCGTAGACCATCAGATCGCGGACACCCAGGCTGCGCCGCAGCCCGCCGGGTTCGACTCGCTCGCTCATAAACTCCACATTTGAGCATTCGGGACCGATTCCGCCCCGAAGGCGCCGGCCGTCGGCGCGGCTCGCCGCCGCCCGTACGATGGAGCCATGTCCAACACCGCGCAGCGCCGTGTCCTGCTCGCCGCCCCCCGGGGTTACTGCGCGGGCGTCGACCGCGCCGTGATCGCCGTGGAGAAGGCCCTGGAGCAGTACGGGGCGCCCATCTACGTCCGCAAGCAGATCGTCCACAACAAGTACGTGGTGCAGACCCTGGAGAAGCAGGGCGCGATCTTCGTCGACGAGACGGAGGAGGTGCCGGAGGGCTCGATCGTGGTGTTCTCCGCGCACGGCGTCGCGCCGGCCGTCCACGACGAGGCCGAGGCCGGCCGGCTCGCCACCATCGACGCCACCTGCCCGCTGGTCACCAAGGTGCACAAGGAGGCGGTCCGCTTCGCCGACGAGGGCTACGACATCCTGCTGGTGGGCCACGAGGGCCACGAGGAGGTCGTCGGCACCATGGGCGAGGCCCCGGACCGCATCCACCTGGTGGACGGTGCCGAGGACGTGGCCGGCGTCCGGGTCCGGGACGAGTCGAAGGTCGTCTGGCTCTCCCAGACCACCCTCTCGGTGGACGAGACCATGGCCACCGTCGGCGAGCTGAAGAAGCGCTTCCCGCTGCTGGTCAGCCCGCCCAGCGACGACATCTGCTACGCCACCCAGAACCGCCAGGTCGCCGTCAAGCAGCTGGCGCCCGAGGCGGACCTGCTGATCGTGGTGGGCTCCAAGAACTCCTCCAACTCCGTCCGTCTGGTCGAGGTCGGTCTGGAGTACGGGGCCAAGGCCGCCCACCTGGTGGACTTCGCCGACGAGATCCAGGAGTCCTGGCTGGAGGGCGTCACCACGGTCGGCCTGACCAGCGGCGCCTCGGTGCCGGAGATCCTGGTCGACGGCGTGCTCTCCTGGCTCGCCGAGCGCGGCTACGCCGACGTGGAGACGGTCAAGACCGCCGAGGAGCACCTGATCTTCTCGCTGCCCAAGGAGCTCCGCCGCGACCTGCGCGCCGAGGCCGCGGGCAAGCTGTAGCCGGACGCGGATGCCCGGTGCCCCTGCGGGGTACCGGGCTCTCTGCTGTGCGGGGCCGTCCGGCCTCTCGTAGCTTTGTGCACAGGCCTGTGGACAAGGGTTTCGGCGGAGGGTGATCGTCATGACGGCGGTATTCGGCGTGGACATCGGCGGTTCGGGCATCAAGGGCGCCCCCGTCGACCTGGGCCGGGGGGAGCTCACCCAGGAGCGGTACAAGGTCCTCACCCCGCAGCCCTCCGCCCCCGGGGCCGTGGTCGCCGCCGTGTGCGAGGTGGTGCGCCAGTTCGACCATCAGGGCCCGGTCGGGCTGACCTTCCCCGGTGTGGTGGTGAACGGGCACACCAGGACGGCGGCCAACGTCGACAAGGGCTGGATCGGCCTGGACGCCGAGGGCCTGTTCCGGGAGGCGCTGGGCCTGCCGGCCACCGTGCTGAACGACGCGGACGCGGCCGGGTACGCCGAGACCGTCCACGGCGCCGGCCGCGACCAGGGGGGCGTGGTCCTGGTCCTCACCTTCGGCACCGGCATCGGCAGCGCCCTGTTCGTGGACGGCACACTGGTGCCCAACACCGAGCTGGGCCACCTCGAACTGCGCGGCAAGGAGGCCGAGCGGCGGGCCTCCTCGGCGGCCAAGGAACGGCACGGGCTGACCTGGGAGGAGTGGGCGGTCCGGGTCGACGAGTACCTCGACGCGGTGGAGATGCTGTTCTCGCCGCAGCTGGTCGTGATCGGCGGCGGGGTGAGCCGCAAGCACGAGAAGTTCCTGCCGCTGCTGCGCGCGCGGGCGGCGCGGATCGTCCCGGCGGAGCTGCGCAACGACGCCGGGATCGTCGGAGCGGCCATGGCGGCGGCCCGGGCGTCCGGCTGACGGACGGTCCGGCCGGCGGTGGGTCCGGCGCCGGGCGGGCCCGCGGTACCGGCCGGTGGACCGTGGCGATCCACGGCCGCAGGAGTGGAAGGTCGGACCGGCCGACTTCCCACTCCTCAGCGCGCGCGGTGGATCCGCCGCTGGGCCACGAACCGGGCGAGGACGATCGCCGCCGCCAGGCCGGTGCCGGAGAAGAGCCAGCCGGCCCGCAGCGCCAGACCCGTCGCCAGCGCCACCACCTGGGCCGTCGTGCCCGTGGACGTGACCGGGCCGAACAGCAGCAGGGCGACGGCGAAGCCGATCGGCCCGCTGATCGGGGCGGCCGGCAGGTCGGCGAAGCGCACCCGGACGGCCAGCTGGAAGCAGATCACCAGGTAGCCGATGCCGAACAGCGGGCCGAGACCGCCGAACACCAGCCGGTCCAGGCCCGCCACGGCGACGGTCGCGACCAGGGCGGCCACCCCGGTGCCGATCGCCGTCAGCCGGGTCGGCCGGCCGTTGCGCTGCCGGCCGTAGACGCGGCCCTCGGCCGGCCGCTCGCCACGGGCGGCGAGCGGCAGACGCAGCCGGAGCCGGGGCCCGCCGGAGCGGCTCGGGGCGGGGACGCCGGCCACGGGGCGTAGCCGGGAGGGGGAGGGGGCGGGCGCTCCGGCGGTCTCGGGGGCCCGTTTGGGCCCGGGGACGGCGGCCCTGGCCGCGTTGCTCGGCGGTCGGCGTCTGGGCCCTGGCGGCTGGGTTCGGATGCTCTGCTCCACCCACCCAACGTACGGTCCGATCATCGCCACACTGTGTAATGGTTGTTCGAGGCTTCGTCCGTGTCTTCGGACGGAGTACTCGTGTGATCGTCGATCAACTCGGCCAGGGGGATTCATGACCAGCGATTTCACCAGCGATCTCACCGGCGGTTTCGGCTTCGAGCGGCTGCACCACGTCCAGCTCGACATCCCGGCCGGCGCGGAGGACGAATGCCGCGCGTTCTGGCGGGACGTGCTCGGCATGACGGAGGTGACCAAGCCGCCGGTGCTGGCCGCGCGCGGCGGCTGCTGGTTCCGGGGCGGCGGGGTGGAGGTGCACCTGGGCGTGGCGGCGGAGTTCCGGCCCGCCCGCAAGGGGCACCCGGGCCTCCAGGTGCGCGGGCTGGACGCGCTCGCCGAGCGGCTGGCGGCCCACGGCCATGACGTCGTCTGGGACGGTGACCTGCCCGGCTACCGGCGGTTCCACTCCAGCGACCGGCTGGGCAACCGCCTGGAGTTCCTGGAGCCGCTGCCGGCGGCGCCGGCGGCCTGACCGGCTGCCCGTAGACTGGGGGATCGGCCCGCACGGTGCCGACCCAACTCCTCCAAGCCCACGGGACTGCGCTTCATGTCGCTCACGATCGGAATCGTCGGCCTGCCGAACGTCGGCAAGTCGACCCTGTTCAACGCCCTGACCAAGAACGACGTGCTGGCGGCCAACTACCCGTTCGCCACCATCGAGCCGAACGTGGGCGTCGTCGGTGTCCCGGACGCCCGGCTGGGCAAGCTCGCCGAGATCTTCGGCTCGCAGCGGATCCTGCCGGCGACGGTCGACTTCGTCGACATCGCGGGCATCGTGCGCGGCGCCAGCGAGGGCGAGGGCCTGGGCAACAAGTTCCTCGCCAACATCCGTGAGTCGGACGCGATCTGCCAGGTCGTGCGCGCCTTCACCGACCCGGACGTGGTGCACGTGGACGGCAAGGTGTCGCCCAAGGACGACATCGAGACCATCCACACCGAGCTGATCCTGGCCGACCTCCAGACCGTCGAGAAGGTGCTGCCCCGGCTCCAGAAGGAGGCGCGCCTGAAGAAGGACACCGCCCCCGTGCTGGCCGCCGCCGAGGCCGCGCAGGCGATCCTGGAGACCGGCAAGACCCTCTTCGAGGCCGGCTTCGACACCGCCCCGATCCGCGAGCTGCACCTGCTGACCGCCAAGCCCTTCCTCTACGTCTTCAACGTCGACGAGGACGAGCTGGCCGACGAGGACTTCAAGAACGCCCAGCGCGCGCTGGTCGCCCCGGCCGAGGCGATCTTCCTCAACGCCAAGATCGAGTCCGAGCTGATCGAGCTGGACGACGCCGAGGCGCTGGAGCTCCTCCAGTCCATGGGCCAGGACGAGCCCGGCCTGGCCACCCTCGCCCGGGTCGGCTTCGACACCCTGGGCCTGCAGACCTACCTCACGGCCGGCCCCAAGGAGGCCCGCGCCTGGACCATCAAGAAGGGCGCCACCGCCCCCGAGGCCGCCGGTGTGATCCACACCGACTTCCAGAAGGGCTTCATCAAGGCCGAGGTCATCTCCTTCGCCGACCTGGTCGAGACCGGCTCCATCGCCGAGGCCCGCGCCAAGGGCAAGGCCCGCATCGAGGGCAAGGAATACACCATGCAGGACGGCGACGTGGTGGAGTTCCGCTTCAACGTGTGACGATGTGCATACTTTGCGCTAGATGACCTGTCAACTGTGCAGGTCGGATGGGGCCCACTCTCTCGGGGGGTGGGCCCTTGCTTGTTCCCGTGCTGACTTGGTGCTGGCTTCTCCGGGTCGGCATCGCGCTGAATGCCTCACCGGTCATCGCCGTGAGTGGTACGTTATTCGGTACCACTCTCGAAGGGTTTCCTGCCATGTCCATCACTGCGAGCGAGGCCCGCAAGGATCTCTTCCCGCTCATCAAGAAAGTCAATGACGATCACGAGGCCATCGAGATCGTCTCCAAGCACGGGAATGCCGTCCTCGTATCCGCCGAGGACTACGCCGCCCTGCGCGAGGGCTCCTATCTGCTGCGCTCGCCCGCCAATGCCCGCCGCCTGCTCAAGGCGTACGAAAACGCTCTCGGTCGCATCAACCTCGCCGAGCGCGAACTGGTCGACCCCGATGCGGCGGATGCGGGGCAGGGCGCCGCGTGAGGCTTGTCTTCGAGGATCAGGGCTGGGAGGACTACACGTCCTGGCTCAAGAGCGACCGCAAGATGCTTGCCCGGATCAACAAGCTCATTGAGGACGCCTGCCGTGATCCCTTCGCCGGGATCGGCAAGCCCGAGCCGCTGAAGTACCACCTGGCCGGCGCCTGGTCACGGCGGATCGACGACGAGCATCGCCTCGTCTACCTGGTCACGGATGAGGAGATCATCATCCTCGCTGCTCGCTATCACTACTGATCGTCCTCTGGCGAAGGTCGTCCCACCGTGCTGATTTCGTGCTGACTTAGGTCGCCGGAATCGACGTTTCCACAGGTCAGAACTCTGTACTCAACGTTCCGCTTCAACGTGTGACCGGATTAATGCCCTAAGTTAACTTGATCTGTCAAATGCACAGGTCGGGCGAGGCTTGCCTCTCTTGAGGCAAGCCTCGATTTCTTTTCCGTGCCGACCTGGTGCTGAGATTCGGGGCGGATCACTGCGGTGCGCCGTCCTGGAACGGCAGGCGGGCGGCTTCCCGAGTATCGGGCCGGGGGTCGTCCTGTGGCGTCTCGGCCGCCGCCCCTCAGTTCTCGTAGCGGTAGCGGCACTGGGCGATCAGGATCGAGTCGCCGGTGACCTTGTAGATCAAGCGGTGCTCGTCATTGATCCGACGCGACCAGTAGCCCTGGAATCCGTGCTTGAGTGGTTCCGGTTTGCCGATTCCCTCGTTGCCGTTGCACGCGATGTCGGCAACGAGTGTGTTGATTCGTCCGAGGGTCTTGCGGTCCTGGATCTGCCACCACAGGTAGTCCTCCCAGGCCCGGGAGGCGAAGGTGATCTTCACTCCGGGTTCGCCAGCTCCCGTACGGTTCCTCCGCCGTTCTCCAGCTCCTCGATGGAGGCCAGGAGGCGGCGGGCGTTCGCGGGGCTGCGCAGGAGATAGGCGGTCTCCTTGAGGGACTGGTAGTCCTCCAGCGAGACGATGACCACCGGTTCGTGCCCGGCGCGAGTGATCACTATCTCCTCGCGGTCATCCGTGACCGCATTGAGCACCTCGGCGTAGCGCGCACGGGACTCCGAGTAGGTCATCGTCTTCATGACTCGACTCCTCCGCTAGGTACAGGAAATTGTACGCCTGTGCTCGGACGGCGACAAGGGCGCGAGCGCCCCTCCGGCGGACCGGCGCCTGGTGCGCTCCTCGGGCCGGCTCTACCGAACAAGAGGTGCGCAGGGGCTTCGGCGGTGCCGGATCGGTCGCTTCGACGTCCGGGCGGTATCCGTGCGCCACCGCCCGTTCGCCCGGGTGCGTGCGGTGGCCGGGCGGGTCGGGGCTCAGCCGGTGTGGACGGTGATCGTGAGGGTGCCGTCGGGGGACGGGGTGACGGTGACCTGTTCCAGGGTGAGGGCGTGGGCGGTGGGGTGGTGGGCGGCGGCGCGGGGGCCGATGCCGACGACCGGCATGCCCGCGGCGAGGGCGGCGGTGATGCCGGCCTCGGAGTCCTCGAAGGCGAGGCAGTCGACGGGGGCGAAGCCGAGGGTGGCGGCGCCCTTCAGGAAGGCCTCGGGGTCGGGCTTGCTGGCGCCGACCGATTCGGCGGTGATCAGGGTCTCCGGCAGCGGCAGGCCGGCGGTGGCCATCCGCAGCCGGGCGAGCCGGTCGTCGGCCGAGGTGACCAGGGCGTGCGGCAGGCCGGCCAGCGAGGCGAGGAAGGCGGGGGCGCCGGGGACCGGGACGATGCCGTCGGTGTCGGCGTGCTCCTCGGCGAGCATCCGCCGGTTGTCGGCCAGGTTGAGGTCCATCGGGCGCTCGGGCAGCAGCCTGGCCATCGCCGCGTGGCCCTGGCGGCCGTGTGCGACGGCCAGCACTTCGGCGGGGTCGAGGCCCTGCTCGTCCGCCCAGCGGTGCCAGCAGCGTTCGACGACGGCGTCGGAGTTGACCAGGGTGCCGTCCATGTCCAGCAGCAGGGCCTGGGTGGTCAGCACGGTGGGGGTGGCAGGCATGGAGTCTCCTCGCGGGCGCGGCAGGAAATGCGAGCTGTTTGTTCAGTAACAATACAAAAAATCATCCCAGCAGGTGGGCATTGACCGCGCGGGCCTCCCCGGCCAGCTCCGGCAGCTTCAGCACCTCGACCCCGGCCGCCTCCAGCAGCGCCGTCCCCTGGCAGTCGGTGACGAACAGGTCCGGCTCGCGCCAGGCCACCACCACCCGGGGCACGCCCGCCGCGATGAGCAGCCGGGCGCACGGCAGTGGCCGCGAGGCCCGCTGCCCGCACGGCTCCAGCGAGCTGTAGACGGTCGCGCCGCGCAGCCGCTCGTCCCCCGCGGGGAGCTTGCCGAGCGCCGCCTCCTCGGCGTGGTCGTGGGCGTCGGCCTCGCGGCTGTAGCCCTCGGCCAGCACCGTGCCGTCCGCGCCGACGATCACCGCGCCGACCGAGAACGCGGTCGCGGACGGCGGGCAGCGGCGGGAGAGTTCGACGGCCCGCCGCAGGTGCGCGAGGTCGGCCGGGTCGGTGGTCACGGGGTGGGCTCCTTGGGGGCGTATCTGAGCAGGACGACGTCGCCCACCGTACGTGCCTCCAGCAGCCGCATCCGGCGGGCCGGGCCGCCGGGGAAGACCGCGGGGTGGACGAAGCGCGGCGCCCGCGCCTGGCCGACCAGCAGCGGGGCGACGGCCAGTTGGAGCTCGTCCGCCAGGCCCTGCGCCAGGAACTGGGTGTGCACGCTGCCGCCGCCCTCGACCATCAGCCGGCGGATCCCGCGCGCCCCGAGGTCGTCCAGCACCGCGCCCAGCTCCACCGAGCCGCCGAGCGCCACCACCTCGGCCAGCCCGTCCAGCGCCGGGCGCAGCGTGACGGCCCCGGCGTCGGTGGTGTAGGCGAGCCGGTCGCCGCCGGTGTGCCAGAAGTTGAGCGCCCGGTCGAGCCCGCCGCCGGCGGTGAGCGTCACCTTCAGCGGGTACTCGGGCCGGCCGGCCGCCAGTCGGGCGGCGCGCCGGGCGGGGTCGTTGACCAGCAGCCGGGGGTTGTCCGTGCGCAGGGTGTTGCCGCCCACCAGGATCGCGTCGCTGGCGGCGCGTTCCTCGTCCACCCGGTCGAAGTCGGCCGGGCTGGAGAGCAGCAGCCGCTCGGGGGAGGCGTCGTCGAGGTGTCCGTCGAGCGACATCGCGGCGCTCAGCAGGACGAAGGGGCGGGGGCCGGGCATGGTGGGACCGTTCTGTCGGGTGCCCTCCACCGTACGGCGCGGGCGGGGGGCGTCGGTCCGGTGAGGGGCGCTGTTCGCCGACCGGACCACAGGCCTGGGGGTGGCGTTCGCCCAGCGGCCTCATTCTGGTTGCGACCTCGCACCGCCCCCACTTCGAAGGGCTGTCACCGTGTCCCGTCTCTCCCGCGGCCTCCTGCCGCTGGCCGTCGCCGTCCTGCCGGTGCTGGCCCTGCCGGCCGCGCCCGCCACCGCCGCGTCGTACGGAACCCCCACCATCACGCTCTCGGCCGGTTACCTCTCCGGTGCGGTCGGCGCCACCGGCGACCCGACGGTCACCGTCACCGTCGCGCAGAGCGGCGCCGCCGCGTCCGCGCTGACCGTGGCGGCCTCGGCGAGCAGCCGCGGTTCGGTGGCCAGGCCCGGCGACGTCAGTGTCGCCGGCACCACCGGCACCCGCACCCTCGTGGTCGCCGCGCAGGGCGTCGGCTACACCGACCTCACCATCAAGGTGACCGGCCTCGGCGGCAAGAGCGCGACGAAGACGCTGCACTACGCGGCCTCGCCCGCCGTCCAGCACGCGGCCGCGAGCCGCTATCTGACCGGCTCCAGCGACGCCTCGGCGGCCGTCGACGCGGGCGGCGGCTACATCCTGGTGGCCGACGACGAGTCCAACGTGCTGCGCCTGTACGACCGCAACGCCTCCGGCGGGCCGGTCCGCACCTGGGACTTCAGCGGCGCGCTCGGGGTCTCCAAGGAGATCGACATCGAGGCCGCCACCCGGGTCGGCGACACCGTCTACTGGACGGGCTCCCTCGGCAACAACAAGGACGGCGCGGTGAAGCGCGACCGGCAGACCGTCTTCACCACCACCGTCACCGGCTCGGGCGCCGACACCCAGTTGTCGCCGGCCGGTTCGTACCGCGGGCTGCGTGACGACCTGATCGCCTGGGACCACGCCAACGGTGACCGCTACGGCTTCGCGGCGGGTGCGGCGGACGGCCAGGCGCCCAAGCAGATCGACGGATTCAACGTCGAGGGGCTGGAGTTCGCGCCGGGCAGCACCACCACCGCGTACGTGGGCTTCCGGGCGCCGCTCACCCCGGCCGTCACCGGCGGCCGGGCGCTGCTCGTGCCGGTCACCAACTTCTCGTCGCTGCCCGGTGGTTCCGCGCACGCCGCGTTCGGTGCCCCGGTCGAGCTGGACCTCGGCGGGCTCTCCGTCCGGGACCTGCGGCGCAACGCGCTCGGCCAGTACCTGATCGTGGCCGGTTCCTGGGCGGCCGACGACAACTCCGACCCGTACGCGCTCTACCGCTGGGACGGGCGGCCCGGGTCCAGGCCGGTCAAGGTGCTGGACCTGCCGACCAGTGACGCGGGCGGCTGGGAGGCCGTCGCGGACCTCCCCGACCTCACCGCCCCGGGTGCCCGGGTGCAGCTGATCACCGACGACGGCTCCGCCGACCTGTACGGCGACGGCACGGCGGCCAAGGACCTCACCCACGCGGAGTGGAAGAAGTCGCGGACCACCTGGTTCGCCCTCAACTAGCCTCTACCGAACGGAAGAAGCCCCCGGTCGGGATCCCGGATCCCAGAGGCCGGGGGCTTTCGCGCGCCGGACGCAAACCATTATGTGAGACGAATATTCTCGTAATGCGGGACGAGGAGTAGCGTCGAAGGCGTCGAGGAGACCGACCGAACCCCAGGGGGACGCCATGACCGGACCGCAGTCCGACGCCGTCTACACGCACGGCCACCAGGAGCCCGTGCTGCGCTCGCACCGCTCCCGTACCGCCGCCGACTCGGCCGCCTACCTGCTGCCCCGGCTGCGGCCCGGGCAGACCCTGCTGGACGTCGGCTGCGGCCCCGGCACCATCACCGCCGACCTGGCCGAGCTGGTCGGCCCCGGCGGGCGGGTGGTGGCCGTGGACACCTCGGCCGAGGTGCTGGAGCAGGCGGCCCGGTACGTCGCCGGGCGAGGCCTGTCCAACGTGGTCTTCGAGGTCGCGGACGTGCACGGACTGCCCTACGCGGACGGGGAGTTCGACGTGGTGCACGCCCACCAGGTGCTGCAGCACGTCACCGGCCCGGTGGCCGCGCTGCGCGAGATGCGCCGGGTCGTGGCGGAGGACGGCGTCGTCGCCGCCCGGGACGTCGACTACGCGACCATGACCTGGTACCCCGAGGCGCCCGGGCTGGACCGCTGGCTGGCGCTGTACCGGCGGATCGCCCGGGCCAACGGCGGCGAGCCGGACGCCGGCCGGCGGTTGCTGTCCTGGGCACGGCAGGCGGGCTTCACCGAGGTCACCGTCTCCTCCAGCAGCTGGACGTACGCGACCCCCGAGCAGCGGGAGTGGTGGGGCGGGCTGTGGGCCGACCGGATCGTGAGCTCCGGCATCGCCGCGACCGCGGTGGCCGAGGGCTACGCGGACCCGGCGGAACTGGAACGGATCGCGGCCGGCTGGCGGGACTGGGCGGCCGCCGGGGACGGCTGGTTCGCGATGCTGCACGGTGAGGTCCTGGCCCGGCCGTAGGGCGCCCGGGCGGTCCGGGCCGGGTGAAAAATGAGCGGGGGGTGTTGGGCGAGATCGGGTAAAGTCGCGCGTCCGTTCCCATTGATCCGTCCGCGGAACGTTCGAGTCGCAACCGCTGAACTGATGCCCGTACCGGCGGGCGGGGGAGTCCACGTGTCCAAGCCCGAGCCCGACGCGCCCGTGCCCGCGGTGGACACCCCGCCGCCCGCGTCGGACATCCCCGCAGCGGACGTTCCCGCGCCCGTCGACCGGGTGGAACTGACCAAGCCGGCCGCCCCGGCCGCCCCGCCTGCGCCGGCCGGGCCCGCCACATCTGAACCTGTCGCACCCGTGCCCGCCGCACCTCCGGCCGCACCCGCCGGGCCCCCGGCGCCCCCCGCCGTCCCCGCAATGCCCCCTGCCGCCCCCGCCGACCCGTGGGCCGTACCCGGCCCCGGCGCGCCCGGCGCTCCGGTGCCACCCGGCGCTCCGGTCCCGCCGGGGGCACCGTCCGGCGGCTGGGCGGCGGTCCCGCCCGGGGCGCTCTCCGGCTTCCAGCCCGGATACGCCTATCCGCCCGCCCCCGGGGCCACCAACGGCTTCGCCGTCGCCGCGCTGATCACCGGTCTGCTCTGCATGTGGCCGCTCTCGCTCGCCTTCGGGATCACCGCGCTGGTCCAGATCCCCAAGCGCAACGAGCGCGGCCGCGGCATGGCGGTGGCCGGTGTGCTGCTGGGCGTCGTCGGGGCAGTGATCATCCTGGTGGCCATGATCGGGGTGATCGCGGGCGACGCCGGCACCACCACCACCGGCCGCCCCGCCCGTGCCCCGAAGGCCCCGCCCGGTTCGGTCCTGTGGTCCACGCTCAAGTCCGGCGACTGCTACAACCCGCCGGAGGGCTCCGCCCTGCCCGATCCCGAGGGCGGGGACCAGGCCGTCTTCTGGGTGCGCAAGGTGCCGTGCCTGCTGCCGCACTACGGCGAGGTGGCCGGCACCGCCCGGATCCCCGAGAGCGCCGGGCCCTACCTGGGCGAGAACCTCATGCGTGAGCGCGCCGCCACCCTCTGCGGCCCGGTGCTCGCCGACTACGCCCTCGACAGCTGGGTCGTGCCGGACGGCATGGGCGAGGTCTACCTTTACCCCGACCGGGCCAGCTGGAAGTCCGGCGAACGCTACGTCACCTGCGGTTTCGAGGACCCGGGCGCCCAGCACCGCGGCACCGTGCGCACCGACCGGGGCAGCCTGACCTCGGCCCAGCTCGCCTACCTGGAGGCCGTCCGGACCTTCAACACCGCCTACGGGAAGGAACCGGAGGACGACATCACCGAGGCGCACTCCGAGTACCGGGCGTGGGCACGGCAGATGGCCGCAGCCTCCCGCGGCGAGGCGGAGACGCTCACCAAGAGCTCGACGGTCTGGCCGGAGAGCGTCCGGCCGAAGATCGCCGAGCTGGCGGCCGTCCAGCTGGAGGCCGCCGCCGCGTGGGACGCCGCGGCCGGGACGACCGACAACGCCACACTCGAACGCGAGGTCCGGCGGGCCGAGGTGCTGGTCGCCAAGTCGACCAGGCCGAGCGTGGAGATCCGCCGCGAGCTGGGCCTGTCCACCGGTGAGCAGGTCGGCGAGATCCAGGTCTGACCTGACCCGGCCGGGTGTCCTGCCCGGTGCTGGCCGCGCCGGTACCCGTCGGCCCCGCGCCGGGAGCAGCGGCCCCCATACGGGCCGGGGCTACGCTCACGCCATGGACACCTTCCGGGTGATGCGGCAGGACGACAACGGCAACCGCTTCGAGGTCGCCAAGGGCCTCGGCCGGGCCGAGGCCGAGGAGGTGGCCGCGCGCTTCGAGGCGCGCGGCCACAAGCAGCTGTACTGGGTGGAGGCCGAGGGCGCATAGGGTCTGGCCCATGGAGAAGGCCATGGAGAACCCGGTCGAGGGCCCCGGCGCGGGCCGGGCCGGGAACCGGATCGTCGTCGGCGGCGCGCTCGTCCACCGGGGCCGGGTGCTGGCCGCCCGCCGCAGCGCACCGGCCGAGGTGGCCGGCCGCTGGGAGTTCCCCGGCGGCAAGGCCGAGCCCGGCGAGACCGAGACGCAGGCGCTGGAGCGCGAGCTGCGGGAGGAGCTGGGCGTCCGGGCGAAGGCGCTGGAGCGGCTGCCCGGTGCGTGGCTCGTCCGGCCAGGCCTGGAGCTGCGTTTCTGGGCCGCCGAGCTGCTCTCCGGTGACCCGAGGCCGCTGGAGGACCACGACGAACTCCGCTGGCTGGGCCCGGCCGAGCTCGCCGACGTCGACTGGATCGACCACGACCGTGAGGTCCTCCCGCACATCGCCCGCCTGCTGACGGCCTGACCGGCCGGACCTGCCCGACCACCGCCACCATCCCCGCCACCACCCCCGACCCCGCCTCCGCTGCCCCGTCGACGCGCCGGATGCCGCGTAGGTCAATCGGAAAAGACGACCTGGTCGCCGGGATAGCCTGGGCTCTGCTGGGTATGTCGCTTTTTGGCACTATTCGTCACCATCGGTGAGCCGCCCCCAGCCGGCGACGCCGATCCCGACCAGAGCCGGAGGCCCCGTCGGTGTCGAATACCGGTAACGGCGGCGGGGGAGCACGGCGTACGGGCGCCGGCGGGAGCGCAGCCGCTCGCGCCCGGCTGCGCCGTGGCGTGCGCCCGGCGGCGCCTCCGCCGCCCGCCGGCCGCCGCCGGAGCGACGGCGCCGTCCCCGAGACCCCTCAGCAGTCGACGCCGGCGCCGTCCCCGGTGGTGTCCGGCACCCCGTCGCGGGCGGGTGCCCGCAGCCGGCCCGGCCGGCCGTTCCCGGGCGGTCCCGGCGACCAGGGCGGCCCCGGCGGGCACTCCGGCGGCAACCTCTTCGACGTCGTCAAGGTCGCCATCGCGATCCTGGACACCGCGGGCCGGGTGGTGCTCTGGTCCCCGGCCGCCGAGGAACTGCTCGGCTGGCCGAACGAGCTGCTGGTCGGCCGCCGGATCGACGACCTGATCCCGGACGAGGACCAGGTCGCCCGGATCCGTGCCGCGATCCAGGACACCCTGCGGCACGGCCGCTGGGCCGGTCTCGCCGAGCTGCGCGACCGGGACGGCGCCGCCGTCACCGTCGACGCCCGGATCTCCCTGCTGGTGGACGGCGACGGCACCCCGTTCCTCCAGGTCAACATGGCCGAGGCGGGGGCCGTCCGGGCCGTCGAGCGCGACCTCGCCGTCCGTGACGCGCTGTTCGAGCAGTCCCCGCTGGGGATCGCCATCATGGACACCGACCTGCGCTACACCGCCGTCAACCAGACCCTCGCCGAGATGAACGGCGTCGCTCTCGAGGACCATGTCGGCCGCACCACCGGCGAGACGCTGCCCGAGCGGGCCGCCGACGAGATCACCGCCATCCAGCGCCAGGTGCTCGCCACCGGCGAGCCGGTCATCGACGTCACGCTGGCCGCGCCCGTCACCGCCCGGGCCGGCTACCGCTCGATCTCCTACAACCGGATGACCGACCGGGCCGGCCGCGTGCTCGGCATCTCCGGCACCGTGATGGACGTGACCGAGCGGTACCGGGCGGTCGCCAAGGTCGAGCACGCCCGCCGCCGGCTCTCGCTGCTCAACGAGTTCGGCTCCCGGGTCGGCGACCTCCTGGACGCCTCCCGGATCGCCCAGGAGCTGGCCAGCGCCGTCGTCCCGAGGCTCACCGACCACTCCGCGGTGATCCTGCTCCAGGCCGTCGCCCACGGGGACGACCTGCCCCGGCACGGCCACGACCGCCGCACCTCGCTGCTCCAGCTGGGCACCGCCTCCGTCCAGGACGGCCCCGAGGTGGAGGTGATGCTCAGACGCGGGGCCCGGATCACCTTCGCCGAGGACTCCGCCTGCGGCCGGGTGCTGCGCACCGGCGTTCCCGAGCTGCTCTCCGGCGCCGACCAGCTGAGTGACGTGACCTACCCGGGCGACCCGAAGATGCAGGCCGCCCACGACCTGGGCGTGCACTCGATGCTGGTGGTGCCGCTGCGTGCCCGGGGGATCGTGATCGGCCTGCTGCTGGTCAGCCGGGCCGGCTACCGGGAGGGCTTCGACCGCGACGACCTGGCCTTCACGGTCGAGCTGGCCGACCGGGCCGGCAGCTCCCTGGACAACGCCCGGCTGTACGCCCGCGAGCGCACCGCCGCGCTGACCCTGCAGCGCACCCTGCTCCCGCAGCAGGTCCCGCAGCCGACCGGCGTCGAGGTCGCCTACCGGTACGTGCCCGGCAGCAGCGGCACCGAGGTCGGCGGCGACTGGTTCGACGTCATCCCGCTGCCCGGCGACCGCACCGCGCTGGTGGTCGGCGACGTGATGGGCCACGGTCTGCGGGCCGCCGCCACCATGGGCCGGCTGCGCACCGCCGTCCGGGTGCTGGCCGCTCTCGACCTGCCGCCGGACGTCCTGCTGCGGCACGTCCACGAGCTGGCCGACGACCTCGCCCAGGGGCCGGACGAGGCGCTGCTGGCCACCTGCATCTACGCCGTGTTCGACCCGGCGACGGCCCGGCTGACGGTGGCCAAGGCGGGCCACATCCCGCCGGTGCTGATCGTGCCGGCCGACGAGTCCGACGAGCCGACCCGGACCGGCGGCCCGCTGCCCGGCGGCACCGGCCGGATCCTCGACCTGCCCTCCGGCGCCCCGCTCGGCGTCGGCGGCGTCCCGTTCGAGTCCGTCGAGCTGAAGATCCCCGAGGGCAGCCTGCTCGCCCTCTGCACCGACGGCCTGGTGGAGTCCCGGGACAAGGACCTGGACGTCGGCCTCGGCCGGCTGCTCGTCGTCCTCGAACAGTCGTACGCCTCCATCCAGGCGGCCTGCGAGGCGGTGCTGGACACCATGGAGCAGGGCCGCGAACCGGACGACGTGGCGCTGCTGCTCGCCCGGCTCGGCCACGGTCAGGCCGGCACCCCGACCGCCGGCTGGACCCTGCCCGCGGAGCCCACCGCCGTCTCCCGGGCCCGCCGGCTGGTCCGGGCCACGCTCGTCGAATGGGGCGTCGAGGAGCTCACCGACATCACGGAACTGCTGGTCAGCGAGCTGGTCACGAACTCCGTCCGGTATGCGAGCGCACCCATCGGAGTACGGTTGACGCTCGGTGAGACGCTGCTGGTCGAGATCTCCGACCCGCTGCCCGACCCGCCCCGCGAGCGCCACGCGGAGGAGGCGGACGAGGGCGGGCGGGGGCTGGAGCTCGTGCGCCGGCTCGCGCTCCGCTGGGGCGCCCGGGCGGAGGGTATGGGCAAGGTTGTCTGGTTTGAGCAGGCCCTGCCGGGTAATGAGCCCGACGAGCCGGGAGCCGAGTAGGACGCGAGTAGAACGGGGCCGCATATGCCAGCAGGGGGCCGGGGGGAGCGCGCACTCCGGCAGGGGGCGCGGGCGTGGCATTGTGGTTGCGCGGGCGGTAGGACAAAAACCTTCGCCCGATCTGATGTTGTGATGTTGAGGGCGTGTGAACGTACCCCTCGATGATGAATACTCGGTCTTCTCGACATCCGGACGGTCGCGGGTTGGAGGGGTCGGTCCGTTGAACAGCACCCCGGCGCGGAATGCGCCGAGCAGCAGCGGTCATGCCGCTGTGCCCGGGCAGGCCGGGTCCTCCCACCTGCCCGGTCCCGTGGCGGCGCCCGCCGCGGGGTCCCCCGGCCGTGCCCCGGCGGCCCGGCCGATGGCCGACGCCCACCACTGGGGCGCCGGCGACCCGGGCTCGATCTACGACTACATCCGCGTCGCCACCTTCACGATCGGCCCCGACGGCCGGATCAGCCAGTGGAGCGGGCGCGCCGCCGACTTCTTCGGCCTGCCCGCCGCCGAGGCGGTCGGCGCCGACCCGATCACCACCTTCGTCCCGCGCGAGCTCTGGCAGCGCGGCCGCGCCCGGCTGGAGCGCACGCTGGCCGGTGAGGAGTGGGTCGGCACCACCCCCTACCGGGACGCGGCCGGCCGCGAGGGCCTCGCCGAGCTCTACCTCATGCCCGACAGCGCGCTGCCCACCGCCGGCGCCACCTGTCTCGCCGTCGACCTCGGCCGGCTGCGCCGGATCGAGACCGACCTCGCCGCCTCCGAGGCGGTCTTCGGCCAGACCCCGACCGGCTTCATCCTCTTCGACGACCGGGTCCGCCTCCAGCGCGTCAACGAGGCCTTCGCCTCCGGCCTGGGCCTGACCCCCACCGACCTCGAAGGCCTCACCCCGCACGACCTCTTCCCGCCGTCCGAGGCCGACCGCCTCACCGCGGCCCTGCGCAAGGTCCTCGCCACCGGCGAGCCCGTCTTCGACCTGCGCTTCCACTCCACCGTCCCCACCCGCGAGGGCAACCGGCTCTGGGCCGTCTCGCTCTACCGGCTGAACGGCTCGGCCGGCCAGCCGATGGGCGTCGCCGGCCAGGTCTCCGACGTCACCAGCCGGCACGTCGCCGAGCGCGAGGCCGACGGCGTCCGCCGCAACCTCGCCCTGCTCAACGAGGCCAGCGCCCACATCGGCTCCACCCTCGACCTGGAGACCACCGCGAAGGAACTGCTGGACGTCGTCGTCCCGCCGTTCTGCGACCTCGCCACCGTGGACCTCTACACCGCGCTGCTCTCCGGCGAGACCGTTCCCAGCGCCGGCCGGCTCGGCGACACCGTGCTCACCGACGGCAGCGGCGAACTGCGCCGGGTCGCCGTCTCCAGCGTGGTCGGCGGCGCCTCCTCGGTCCTCGGCTCGGTCACCGGCCTGCCGATCGCCGAGCCCGGCGGCACCCTTTGCTACCCGCGCCGCTCCCCGCACGCCCGGGCGCTGCGCACCGGCCGCAGCGTCGTCCCCGACCCCGGGCCGGACCCGCTGCTGCGCTCCACCCTGATCGTCCCGCTGGTCGCCCGCGACCAGGTGCTCGGCCTGGTCCAGCTGTCCCGCGCGATCGGCAGCGAGCCCTTCGACGCCAGGGACGTCGCGATCGCCGAGGAGCTCGTCGCCCGGGCCGCCGTCTGCATCGACAACGCCCGGCTCTACCGCCGCGAGCACGAGCGTGCCCTGATCCTCCAGCGCAGCCTGCTGCCCCCGGGCAACCCGGCCGCCAGCGGCCTGGAGATCGCCTGCCGCTACCTGCCCAGCAACAACAACACCGAGGTCGGCGGCGACTGGTTCGACGTCATCCAGCTGCCCGGCAACCGCACCGCCCTGGTCATCGGCGACGTCATGGGCCGCGGCCTGCGCGCCGCCGTCGCCATGGGCCAACTGCGCACCGCCGTCCGCACCCTCGCCATGCTCGACCTCGAACCGGCCGAGGTGCTCACCGCCCTCGACGAGATCGCCCGCGGCCTCGGCGACGACTCCGCGCCGCCCGTCGGCCCGCCCACCCCGTACGGCCGGCTCACCTCGACGGCCGACGAGGAGGCCCGCGAGGTCTACCTGGCCACCTGCGTCTACGCGGTCTACGACGCCGTCACCCGGCGCTGTGTGTTCGCCAACGCCGGCCACCTGCCGCCCGTCCTGCTCAGCCCCGGCGAGAGCGCCCGGATGCTGGACGTGCCGCCCGGTCTGCCCCTGGGCGTCGGCGGCGAGCCGTTCGAGGAGGTCGAGCTGACCCTCCCGGACGGCGCCGTGCTCGGCCTCTACACCGACGGCCTGGTGGAGAGCCGCAAGCACCAGCTGGACGAGGGCCTGCGCGCCTTCCGCACCGCGCTGTCGGCCGAGGGCAAGGGCCTGGAAGACCTCTGCGACCATGTGCTCGGCGAGCTCAACCCGCACCACGGCGAGGACGACATCGCCCTGCTGATGGCCAGGGTGCACGCCTTCCCCGAGGACGCGGTCGGCAACTGGTTCCTCCCGCCCGAGCCGACCTCCGTCGCCAAGGCCCGCGAGCTGGCCTGCAGCTGGCTGCTGGCGCGCGGCCTGGAGGAGCTGGTCGACACCACCGAGCTGCTGGTCAGCGAGCTGGTGACGAACGCGCTGCGGCACGGCCGGGGCGAGATCCGGCTGCGGCTGCTGCGCGACCGGAACATGGTCTGCGAGGTCTGGGACGACGGCTACGCCCAGCCGCGCCAGCGGCGCGCCCAGGAGACCGACGAGGGCGGCCGCGGCCTCCAGCTGGTCAGCCTGCTGGCCGAGCGCTGGGGCAGCCGGCGCACCCCCAAGGGCAAGATCGTCTGGTTCGAGCTGTCGCTCTGACCCCCGGGCCACCGCACCCGGGCGCTTCGGCTGTCCGGGTGCAGTAGCCCGCCGGCCCGCCGTGTCGGCGGGCCGGGCCGCCCCCGGACGGCGTTCCATGGCCGCCATGCGCGCCCGCCAGCTCACCGCCGCAGCCGCCGCGCTGCTGCTCGCCACCAGCACCCTGGCCGCCTGCACCGGCGACCGGGCACCCGCCCCCGCGCCGGCCCCGGTGCCGGCCCCGCCCACCATCACCACCGGTGACGTCCGCCCGTACGACCGGGACACCGTCCGGGACGGCGGCACGCTGCGCTGGGCGGTGGACGCCGTCCCGGCCACGCTCAACGTCTACCAGCCGGCCGCGACCGCCGACTCGGCGCTGCTCGCCCACGCCCTGTACCCCTCGCTGTTCCGGCCCGACGAGCACGGCCGGCCGGTCGCCGACCCGGACTACCTGGTGGCCGCGGAGTCCACCCCGCCGGGGCGGCGGCCGCAGGTGATCACCTACCGGCTCAACCCGAAGGCCGTCTGGAGCGACGGCACCCCGTTCTCGGCGGCCGACTTCACCGCCCAGCGGGCCGCGCTCTCCGGTCCCGACACCGCGTACACCAGCACCCGCCCGGCCGGATACGGCTTGATCGACTCGATCGAGCAGGGAGCCGACCCGGCCGAGGTCAAGGTCGTCCTCCGGCAGCCGTACGCCGACTGGCGGGCGCTGTTCAGTCCCCTCTACCCCGCGGCCCGGACGGCCACCGCGACCGCCTTCAACCAGCCGCTGACGGGCACGGGGCAGGTGACGGCGGGGCCGTACGCGGTGGCCGGCTACGACCCCGAGGGCGGGCGGGTCACCCTGGGGCGCAACCCGCTCTGGTGGGGCGACCCGGCGAAGGCGGACCGGATCGACTTCCTGGCCGCGCCGCCCGAGCAGCGGCTGGACGGGCTCGACCAGGACCGGCTGGACATCGCGCCGCTCACCGCCGCGGTCGACCGGGCCGGCGTCCTGTCGGGCGCTTCCCCCGATGCTTCGCCCAGCGCTTCCCCCACCGTTTCCGGCACGGCCACCCCCACCCCCGCCGCCGCGCCGCCCGCCGCCGTACCGGAGGCCGCCGTCCGGGAGCTGCGGCGGGCGGAGGCGCTGCCCGGCGTCACCGTGCACCGGGCCGCCGCGCCCTCGCTCACCCAGCTCACCCTCAACGCCGCCCACGAGCCGCTCACCGACCCGGCCGTCCGCGCCGCCCTCGGTCTGGCCGTCGACCGGCGGCGGATCGCCGATGCCGCGCTCACCCCGCTCGGCCTGGCCGCCGCACCGCTCGGCAGCCACCTCCTCACCGCCGACCAGGACGGCTACCGCGACAACGGGCCCGCCGCTGACCCGGCGGACGTGAGCCGGCTCCTGGACGAGGCGGGCTGGCGGCGCCCCACGGACGACGGCACCCGGACCAAGGACGGCAAGGACCTCGCCCTCACCCTGCTGATCCCGGCGGGCTCCGCCACCGCCCTGCGCACCGCCGACGCGCTGACCGCCGACCTGGCCGAGTCCGGCATCGCCGTCCGGCCGGTGACGGCGCCCGCCGAGACCTTCGTCCAGGACCACCTGGCCACCGGCGACTACGAGCTCGCCGTTCTCTCCTGGCCGGCCGGTTCGAACCCGGCCACCGAGCAGCGCCCGGTCTACGCCAAGCCCCGGCCCGACCCGGACGGCGTCCTGGAGGCCGGCACCAACTTCGCCCGCGCCGGTACCGAGGAGATCGACCGGCTCTTCGACCGCGCCGCCGCCGAGCTCGACCTCGACGCCCGTCTCGCCCTGCTCCAGGAGGCCGACACCCGGATCTGGCAGCTCGGTCACTCCGTTCCCCTCTACCAGCGGCCCGACCTGGTGGGTGTCCGGTCCGGCGTCGTGGGCGCCGGGGCGTGGGGCTTCGGGTGGCCGCGCTTCCAGGACATCGGCTGGGCCGGCGGGGAGCAGAGCCCCGAGGCCACTCCGTCCGCGTGGTGAAGCGCGGTGAGGACGGGGTGATCCACTTGTGATCTTGATCCCGCCCGACCTGCCCGTTTCGGCCCACCTGGGTGGTTCCCCGTACGATAGGAGGAAGCCGTGGCATGTCCTGCCCGGCGGGTGGACCGGTAGTAGCAGGCGGAACGGGCGGCGGCGATCAACAGGGATCGCCGGTCGGCGTCTCGCGGCCGGGCGCCGAAACCCACGATTCCGGGAGAATCAGCCAGGCATGCCCACGCGCAACGACATCCGTAACGTCGCCATCGTCGCCCACGTCGACCACGGCAAGACCACTCTGGTCGACGCCATGCTGAAGCAGGCCGGCGCCTTCGCCGCCCACCAGCAGCTCGACGACCGCATGATGGACTCCAACGACCTGGAGCGCGAGAAGGGCATCACCATTCTCGCGAAGAACACCGCCGTCAAGTACCACCCCAAGGACGGCGGGGCTCCCATCACCATCAACATCATCGACACCCCGGGCCACGCCGACTTCGGTGGCGAGGTCGAGCGCGGTCTGTCCATGGTCGACGCCGTCGTCCTGCTGGTCGACGCCTCCGAGGGCCCGCTGCCGCAGACCCGCTTCGTGCTCCGCAAGGCGCTCACCGCGCGCCTGCCCGTCATCCTCTGCATCAACAAGACGGACCGCCCGGACTCCCGGATCGACGAGGTCATCAACGAGACCTACGACCTGTTCCTGGACCTGGACGCCGACGAGGACCAGATCGAGTTCCCGATCGTCTACGCCTGTGCGCGTGACGGCGTGGCCTCGCTGACCAAGCCGGAGGACGGCACCGTCCCGGCCGACAGCGACAGCCTGGAGCCGTTCTTCTCCACCCTGCTGGAGCACGTCCCGGCCCCGACCTACGACGCCGAGGCCCCGCTCCAGGCGCACGTCACCAACCTGGACGCCGACAACTTCCTCGGCCGTATCGCGCTGCTCCGCGTCGAGCAGGGCGAGCTGCGCAAGGGCCAGACCGTGGCCTGGATCAAGCGGGACGGCTCGATCTCCAACGTCCGCATCTCCGAGCTGCTGATGACCGAGGCGCTCACCCGCAAGCCGGCCGAGGTGGCGGGCCCGGGTGACATCTGCGCCGTCGCCGGCATCCCGGAGATCATGATCGGTGAGACCCTCGCCGACACCGAGAACCCGATCGCGCTGCCGCTGATCACGGTGGACGAGCCGGCCATCTCGATGACCATCGGCACCAACAC
Organism: Kitasatospora sp. NPDC088351; assembly: GCF_040685575.1. Taxonomy (NCBI): domain Bacteria; kingdom Bacillati; phylum Actinomycetota; class Actinomycetes; order Kitasatosporales; family Streptomycetaceae; genus Kitasatospora; species Kitasatospora sp. NPDC088351. The sequence goes on from NZ_JBFBIL010000014.1 coordinate 131,080, forward strand.
CTCGCCGCTGGTCGGCCGTGGTGGCAGCGGCAAGGGCGCGGACGCCAAGTCCGCGGTCAAGGACCGCAAGGTCACCGCGCGGCAGGTGAAGGACCGCCTGGACCGCGAGCTGATCGGTAACGTCTCGCTGCGCGTGCTGGACACCGAGCGCCCGGACGCCTGGGAGGTGCAGGGCCGTGGTGAGCTGGCGCTGGCCATCCTGATCGAGACCATGCGCCGCGAGGGCTTCGAGCTGACCGTCGGCAAGCCGCAGGTGGTCACCAAGGAGGTCAACGGCAAGACCCACGAGCCGGTCGAGCGCCTGACGGTGGACGTGCCGGAGGAGCACATGGGCGCGGTCACGCAGCTCATGGGCGTCCGCAAGGGCCGGATGGACAACATGTCCAACCACGGCTCCGGCTGGGTCCGGATGGAGTTCGTCGTGCCGTCCCGCGGCCTGATCGGCTTCCGTACCGAGTTCCTGACCAGCACCCGCGGTACCGGCATCGCGCACTCGATCCACGAGGGCCACGAGCCGTGGTTCGGCACGCTGACGACCCGCAACAACGGCTCGCTGGTGGCCGACCGGGCCGGCGTGGTCACCGCCTTCGCGATGACCAACCTGCAGGAGCGCGGTGTGCTCTTCTGCGACCCGGGCACCGAGGTGTACGAGGGCATGATCGTCGGCGAGAACTCGCGCGCCGACGACATGGACGTCAACATCACCAAGGAGAAGAAGCTCACCAACATGCGTTCCTCGAACGCCGATGTGGCTGAGTCGATTGTCCCGCCGCGCAAGCTCTCGCTGGAGCAGTCGCTGGAGTTCTGCCGCGAGGACGAGTGCATCGAGGTGACCCCGGAGACCGTCCGTATCCGCAAGCTCGTCCTGGACCAGAAGGACCGCGGCCGCACCGCCTCGCGCGCCAAGAAGTCGTGATCTGTTCGGTCTGATCGGGCCTTTGGCCGGAAACGATCGCCCCCCTCTCCACCGGAGAGGGGGGCGATCGTTTTTCACTACTCCACGCTGTCGACGCGCGTATAAACGGAATAGCGCTTAACACCGCAAGGTGTCCGCTGAGCGAACGTGACAGTCCGTCATTCATGACGACTGTCCGTTTAATGCCTGTCTGGCTATGTCTCTTATGTCCGGTTTTCGAAACTTACTGACCGTTCATGTGACCTAATTGAGATCGGCATTGGTCACTTTCGTGTCCGTGCGTGACGGATAGTGGGTGCAGTCAGGCTCGGGTCAAGGGTTAACGCGCAGGGGTGCGCGCCGAAACCACGAGCGCGGACGGCATGGCGGACCGGTGACAACCGCCCGCCTGCTCTCCTCGTTGGAAAGTCGAATTCAGGAGGCATCCCCCATGCGCGGTGCAACCCAGACCAAGTGGATCGTCGCGGCGACCGCTATCGCCCTCGCGGCGACCGCTTGCAGCGCCAGCTCGAAGAGCAGTGACAGCAAGGCGGGCGCGTCCGCCGGCGGCACGATCGCCGTCGAGCTCGGCGAGCCGCAGCACGGTCTGGTGCCGCAGAACACCGCGGAGTCCGAGGGCTCCGAGGTGCTCAACGCGGTCTTCGCCGGCCTGGTCGACTACGACCGCAAGACCAACGCCCCGAAGCTGCGCGTGGCCGAGTCGATCGAGTCCACCGACAGCAAGGTCTGGACGATCAAGCTGAAGGACGGCTACACCTTCCACAACGGTGAGAAGGTGACCGCCAAGTCCTTCGTGGACGCCTGGAACTACGGCGCCAACCAGGACAACGCGCAGGAGAGCCTGCCCTTCTTCAGCAAGATCGAGGGCTCCGAGGAGCTGGCCCCGGGCAAGGACAAGAAGCCCTCCGCCAAGGAGCTCAAGGGCCTGAAGGTCGTCGACGACAAGACCTTCACCGTCACCCTGTCGGCGCCGTTCTCGCAGTTCAAGACGATGCTCGGGTACAACGCGTTCTACCCGCTGCCCACGGCGTTCTTCAACGACCCGAAGGCGTTCGGCGAGAAGCCGATCGGCAACGGCCCGTTCGAGATGGACGGCGCCTGGGAGCACAACAAGCAGATCAAGGTCAAGCGCTTCGAGAACTTCCCGAGCTCTGACACCAAGGCGAAGCTCGCCGGTGTGACCTTCAAGATCTACGACAACCTGGACACCGCGTACAACGACCTGCGCGCCGACAACATCCAGGCCACCGACAAGCTGCCGATCTCGGCCATGTCGACCGTCAAGAGCGAGTTCGGCGACCGCTACATCTACAAGCCCGAGTCGGGCGTCGGCTACATCGGCTTCCCGATCGCCACCAACCCGGAGACCTACGGCAAGCCGGAGATCCGCAAGGCGATCTCGATGGCGATCGACCGGGAGGCGATCACCAAGACGATCTTCTCGGGCACCCGCGTCCCGGCCGACGACTTCGTCAACCCGCTGGTCAACGGCTACCGCAAGGGCGCCATGGGCGACGCGGCCAAGTACGACCCGGTCAAGGCCAAGGAGCTCTTCACCCAGGCCAACGGTGTTCCGAACAACACCATCGAGCTGGGCTACAACGCGGACGGCGGCCACAAGGAGTGGATCGAGGCCGTCGGCAACCAGCTGAAGAAGAACCTGGGCGTCGAGGTCACCTTCAAGCCGTTCGAGAAGTTCGGCAAGATCCTGGACGCGCTGGGCGACAAGCAGTACTCCGGCGCCTTCCGCATGGCCTGGTCGATGGACTACCCGTCGATCGAGAACTACCTGCGCCCGATCTTCTCCAAGGTCGCCATCGAGAACGGCTCGAACTACGGCGGCTACGTCAACGAGCAGTTCGAGACCCTGCTGAGCCAGGCCGACCAGGCGAAGACGGAGGAGGAGGGCCTCAAGCTGTACCAGCAGGCCGATGACGTCCTGATCCAGGACCTCCCGTACATCCCGGTGTACACCTACATGTCCTCCGCCGCGTACACCAAGAAGATCAAGAACTTCGACACCGACGCCCAGGGTCACATGAACCTGGCCGAGGTCGAGCTGGCCTGATCTGTAATCAGACGATCGGGGGCGGGCGGACCGGACTACAGTCCGGGTCCTCCCGCCTCCCTTCCTTGTCCGAAAGTATGGAGGTCTGATGGGCCGCTATGTCATCCGCCGACTGATACAGGCGATCCCTGTCCTGCTCGGTGCGACACTGCTGATCTACGCACTGGTGCACTACCTGCCCGGTGACCCGGTGCAGGCGCTGGCCGGCGAGAAGCGCGTCGATCCGCTCCTGAGAGAACTGATCCGCGAGAAGTACCACCTGGACGACCCGTTCCTCGTCCAGTACTGGAACTACATCTCCGGCGTCTTCCAGGGCGATCTCGGCGAGAGCCTCACCGGTCGTGCCGTGACCGACATGATCAGCGAGGCGTTCCCCTACACCGTCAACCTGGCCCTGGTGGCGTTCATCATCGAGGCGGTCGTCGGTGTCCTGGCGGGCGTCATGGCGGCCCTGCGCCGGGGCAAGTTCCTCGACCAACTGGTCCTCATCAGCACGCTGCTGGTCATCTCGATCCCGGTCTTCGTCACCGGCTTCGCGCTGCAGCTGCTGCTGGGCGTGAAGCTCAAGAACGACTACGGCATCGATTTCTTCCCGGTCTCCTTCCACGAGGAGGACGGCCTGCGGGCGTACCTGCTGCCTGCCTTCGTGCTGGCGTCCACCTCGCTCGCGTACGTCGCCCGACTGACCCGCACCAGCCTGATGGAGACGATGCGTGCGGACTACGTCCGCACCGCCGTCGCCAAGGGCCTGAAGCGCCGTCGGGTGATCGGCCGTCACGCCCTGCGCAACGCGCTGATCCCGATCGTCACCTTCCTCGGTGCCGACCTGGGCGGCCTGATGGGTGGCGCGGTCATCACCGAGAAGATCTTCAACATGCACGGCATCGGCGGTCTGCTCGCCCAGTCCGTGTACCAGAAGCAGGGCACGGTGATCGTCGGCATGGTCACCCTCCTGGTGGTGATCTACCTCGTCACCACCCTGCTCGTGGACCTGTTGTACGCCGTGCTCGACCCGAGGATCCGCTATGAGTGACACCACCACCGTGGGCAGCGAGGCACTGTCCGGCGACACCGGCAAGACCGATCCGCCGAAGAAGCAGAAGACCGAGCGGGCGGCCAGCCTCTGGTCCGACGCCGTGCGCGACCTGCGCCGCAACCCGGTCTTCCTGATCGGTGCCGCGCTGGTGCTGATCCTGCTGGTGATGGCCGCCGTGCCGCAGCTGTTTACCAGCGGCAGCCCGTTCGACGGCGACGCCTGCGACCTGGCCAACTCGCTGAAGCGGCCGAGCGCCGAGCACTGGTTCGGCTTCGACGTGCAGGGCTGCGACGTCTACACCCGTACGGTGTGGGGCGCCCGCAACTCGATCATCGTCGGTGTCCTCACCACCCTCGCGGTCACCGTGGTCGGCTCGCTGCTCGGCCTGCTGGCCGGCTGGGTCGGCGGCATCACCGACAGCATTCTGTCGCGCTTCACCGAGGTCTTCTTCTCCATCCCGCTGCTGCTCGGCGGCATGCTGATCATGTCGATGCTCGGCAAGGGCAACGCCTACACCGTCTCCCTGGTGATGGCCGTCCTCGGCTGGCCGCAGATCTTCCGCATCATGCGCGCGTCGGTGCTCTCCAACAAGTACAACGACTATGTGATGGCGGCCCGCGCGCTCGGGGCCAGCAGCATGCGGATCACCTTCCGCCACATCCTGCCGAACGCCATCGCGCCGGTCATCGTCATCGGCGCGATCAGCCTGGGCGTCTACATCGGCGCCGAGGCCGCCCTGTCCTACCTGGGCATCGGCGTGCAGTCCCCGGAGATCTCCTGGGGCCTGATGATCAGCGACGCCTCGGCCCGCTTCCTGACGGCCCCGCACGTGCTGCTCTTCCCGTCGGCCGCGCTGAGCATCACCGTGCTGGCCTTCATCATGCTCGGCGACGCGGTGCGCGACGCCCTCGACCCGAAGCTCCGCTGAGAGAAGAGGTGACGACCCGATGACCACCGTGATCGAGAAGAACAGCAAGAGCGGACGCCTCGAAGTGGGCACCCCGCTGCTGGAGGTCCGTGACCTCCATGTGGAGTTCCACACCCGGGACGGCGTCGCCAAGGCCGTGAACGGCGTCAACTACTCCGTGGCCGCCGGTGAGACCCTGGCGGTGCTCGGCGAGTCCGGCTCCGGCAAGTCGGTGACCGCCCAGACCATCATGGGCATCCTCGACATGCCGCCCGGCAAGATCAGCCAGGGCCAGATCCTCTACCGCGGCGAGGACATGCTCGCCATGAAGGAGGAGCAGCGCCGGCTGATCCGCGGCCAGAAGATCGCGATGATCTTCCAGGACGCGCTCTCCTCGCTGAACCCGGTGATGACCGTCGGTGCCCAGCTCGGCGAGATGTTCCGGGTGCACCAGGGCGCCTCCCGCAAGGAGGCCAAGGACAAGGCCATCGAGCTGATGGAGCGGGTGCGCATCCCCGCCGCCAAGCAGCGCGTGGGCGACTATCCGCACCAGTTCTCCGGCGGTATGCGCCAGCGCATCATGATCGCGATGGCGCTCTCCATGGAGCCCGACCTGATCATCGCCGACGAGCCCACCACCGCCCTGGACGTCACCGTCCAGGCCCAGGTGATGGACCTGCTCGCCGAGCTCCAGGCCGAGTACAACATGGGGCTGATCCTGATCACCCACGACCTCGGCGTGGTCGCCGACGTCGCGGACAAGATCGCCGTCATGTACGCCGGCCGGATCGTCGAGACGGCTCCGGTGCACGAGCTGTACGCCAACCCGGCGCACCCGTACACCAAGGGCCTGCTCCGTTCCATCCCGCGCCTGGACCAGAAGGGCCAGGATCTGTACGCGATCAAGGGTCTGCCCCCGAACCTGCTGAAGGTTCCGGCCGGCTGCGCGTTCAACCCCCGCTGTGACGTCGCCACCGACCTGTGCCGCACGGAGACCCCGAAGCTGCACCAGGTGACCGACAAGGACGGCAAGGAGCTCACCGGCCGCCGCAGCGCGTGCCACCTCTGGAAGGAGACCCTCCATGGCTGAGCCCATCCTGGAGGTCAAGGACCTGGTCAAGCACTACCCGCTGACCCAGGGCATCCTCTTCAAGAAGCAGGTCGGCGCGGTCAAGGCGGTCGACGGCGTCTCGTTCGACCTGGCGAAGGGCGAGACGCTCGGCATCGTCGGCGAGTCCGGCTGTGGCAAGTCCACGCTGGCCAAGGTGCTGATGAACCTGGAGCGGGCCACCTCCGGCCAGGTGCTGTTCAAGGGTGAGGACATCTCCCGGCTCTCGGGCGCGGGGCTGAAGGCCGTCCGCCGGAACATCCAGATGGTGTTCCAGGACCCGTACACCTCGCTGAACCCCCGGATGACGGTCGGCGACATCATCGGCGAGCCCTTCGAGATCCACCCCGAGGTGGCTCCCAAGGGCGACCGCCGCAAGGCCGTTCAGGACCTGCTGGACGTCGTCGGCCTGAACCCGGAGTACATCAACCGGTATCCGCACCAGTTCTCCGGCGGTCAGCGCCAGCGCATCGGCATCGCCCGCGGCCTCGCGCTCAAGCCGGAGGTGATCATCTGTGACGAGCCGGTCTCCGCGCTGGACGTGTCGGTGCAGGCGCAGGTGATCAACCTGCTGGAGCAGCTCCAGGACGAGTTCGAGCTCTCGTACATGTTCATCGCGCACGACCTCTCGATCGTCCGGCACATCTCCGACCGCGTCGGCGTGATGTACCTCGGCAAGATGGTCGAGATCGGCACCGACGAGCAGATCTACGAGAACGCCACGCACCCGTACACCCAGGCGCTGCTCTCCGCGGTGCCGGTGCCGGACCCGACGGCGCGGGAGTCCCGCGACCGGATCATCCTGAGCGGCGACATCCCCTCGCCGGCCAACCCGCCGTCCGGTTGCCGGTTCCGCACCCGCTGCTGGAAGGCGGAGGAGCGTTGCTCCACCGAGATCCCGCTGCTGGCGGTGCCGTCCGTGCTGAGCGGTCCGGCCGCGCACGAGTCGGCCTGCCACTTCGCCGAGGTTCGGGAGACGGCCGCCGCCGTCTGATCCCCGAGGCGCCATCAGGAAGGGCCCGCGGCCATCGAGCCGCGGGCCCTTCCGGCGTTCCGTCAACTTGCCGCCGCGGAGGTGTACCCGTCCGGGGGTACCCGGCGCGCGCCGCCGCAAGGGCACGCTTCTCATGGGGTGTGATGCGACACACACCTTGAGGAGGGACCTCCATGCCCGCAGCCACTCGTGTTCGTTGGGTCCTCGCCGGAGCGGCATCCGTGGCCCTGGCGGCCGGCGGGTGCAGCAGCAGCGGCGGAGGCGGAAGTTCGTCGGACAGCGGCAAGACCTTCAGCTACCAGAGCAGCGAGCCGCAGAACCCGCTCCAGCCGGCGAACGCGAACGAGGTCGGTGGCGGTCGCATCCTGCAGAACCTCTTCAGGGGGCTGGTGGACTACGACCCCGGCGATGCCAAGATCCGGATGCAGGTCGCGGACAAGATCGAGACCAGTGACTCGCAGACCTTCGCCATCACGCTGAAGGACGGCTGGAAGTTCCACGACGGCACCCCGGTGAAGGCGAAGAACTTCGTCGACGCCTGGAACTGGGGCGCGACCACCACCAACAACCAGATCAACAGCTCGTGGTTCTCCGACATCGAGGGCTACAAGGACGTCCACCCGGACAGCGGCCAGCCGGCCGCGACCACGATGTCCGGGCTGACCGTCGTCGACGACACGCACTTCACCGTCAAGCTGAGCGGCAAGGTCTCGTACTTCGAGTACAAGCTCGGCTACATCGCCTTCTCCCCGCTGCCGGACGCCTTCTTCAACGACCCGTCGGGGTACGGGCAGAAGCCGGTGGGCAACGGGCCGTACCAGTTCGTCAGCTGGTCGCACAACCAGCAGGTGGTGACCAAGGCCTTCCCGGACTACCAGGGCGTGGACAAGCCGAAGAACGGCGGCGTCGTCTTCAGGATGTACAACACGTCCGAGGCGGCCTACGCCGACCTGCTGTCCAGCAACCTCGACGTGATGGACCAGGTACCGCCGTCCGCGCTGGCGACGTACCGGAGCGACCTCGGGGACCGGGCGATCGACGAGCCGCAGGGTGCCATCCAGAACATCGGCTTCACGCTGTACCAGGCGGACTGGTCCGGCCCGGCCAAGGCCAAGGTCCGGCAGGGTCTGTCGATGGCGATCGACCGCGACACCATCACCAAGACGGTGCTCCAGGGCTCGCGCAAGTCCGCCTCCGCCTGGGTGGCCGAGGGCGTCGAGGGCTACAAGGCCGGCGTCTGCGGCGACAACTGCACGTTCGACCCGGCCAAGGCCAAGCAGCTGATCACCGAGGGCGGCGGGGTGCCCGGGAACAAGCTGACGATCACCTACAACGCGGACGGCGGCCACAAGGAGTGGGTGGACGCGGTCTGCAACTCGATCCGGCAGAGCACCGGGGTGGACTGCACCGGTGATCCGAAGCCCGACTTCAAGACCGCCCGCGCGGCGATCACCGGGCACCAGATCAACGGCGCGTTCCGCACCGGCTGGGTACAGGACTACCCGCTGAACGCCAACTTCCTCGCCGACGTCTACCGCACCGGCGCCGCCTCCAACGACTTCGGCTACAGCAGCCCGAAGTTCGACCAGCTGGCCGCCAAGGCGGACCAGGCCGCCAGCGTCGCCGACACGGTGACCGGCTACCAGCAGGCCGAGGCCGTGCTGCCCGGGGACATGCCCGCCATCCCGCTCTGGTACTACCGTACCAACTCGGGCTACTCCACCAAGGTCCAGAACGTGAAGTTCGACTCCTTCGGGAACCCGGCCTGGACCCAGGTCGAGGTCAAGGGCTGACCCTCTCCCGCCCCCGCGCCCGTCACCGGACCGGGGGGCCGGCCGCGAGGGCCGGGGAGAGAGGGCCGTCCCACGCCGGGCCCCGCCCTCCCCGCACGGAGGGCGGGGCCCGGGCACTCGGCCAATCGGTCACCTAGGAAGGAGGCTCGGATGGGCAGTTATGTGCTGCGGCGGGTGCTGCAGATGATCCCGGTGTTCTTCGGCACCACGCTGCTGATCTTCCTGATGGTCTACACGCTGCCGGGCGACCCGGTCGCGGCGCTGTTCGGGGACAAGGCCGCCGATCCCGCCGTCGTGGCCAACCTCAAGCACAAGTACTACCTCGACCAGCCGATCTGGAAGCAGTACCTGCACTACATGGGGAACCTCTTCCAGGGGGACTTCGGGACCAGCTTCACCGGCCGCCCGGTCACCGACATCATGGCGAACGCCTTTCCGGTGACCATCCGGCTGGCGCTGATGGCCTTCGCGTTCGAGCTGGTCCTGGGGCTCTGCCTCGGCGTGGTCTCCGGACTCAAGCGCGGCAGCGTCCAGGACACCCTGGTGCTGATCCTCACGCTGCTGGTGATCTCGATCCCGGTCTTCGTGCTGGCGTACATCGCCCAGACGGTGTTCGCCACCAATCTGGGCTGGGTCACCCCGACCGTGCAGGACTCCCGGGACCTCTCCCAGCTGCTCCTGCCCGCGATCGTGCTCGGCTCGCTCTCGCTCGCGTACGTCGCCCGGCTCGCCCGGACGTCCATCGGCGAGAACCTGCGCGCGGACTACATGCGGACGGCGGTGGCCAAGGGGCTGCCCCGGCGGACCATCATCTCCCGTCATCTGCTGCGCAACTCACTGATCCCGGTGGTCACCTTTCTCGGCACCGACCTCGGCGCACTGATGAGCGGCGCGATCGTGACCGAGGGGATCTTCAACGTGCAGGGCATCGGCAACGTCCTGTACCGGGCGATCAACCAGAAGGAGGGACCCACCGTGGTCGGCATCGTGACCGTCCTGGTGATCGTCTACCTGGTCGCCAGCCTGCTCGTCGACCTGCTCTACGCGGTCCTGGACCCGAGGATCCGCTATGCCTGACATCCACGACGAGAACTCGTACGAGCCGCATCCGAAACCGGGGGTCTCACGCTTGGACTACGCCGGCGAGCAGGGCATGGCGGTCGAGCAGGAGACCCTGGTCGAGGCCGACGTCATCAAACGGGAGGAGGCCCGCAGCCTCTGGGGCGACGCCTGGCGGGACCTGCGGCGCCGGCCGATCTTCCTGATCTCGGCGGTGCTGATCCTGCTGCTGGTCGTGATGGCGGTCTTCCCCTGGGCGTTCACCGACGCCGACCCGCGCAGGGCCGACCTGGTCCACGACTACCTCAGACGCCCGGACTGGGCCGACTTCTTCGGGGCCGGCTGGTTCGGCTACGACGGGCAGGGCCGGTCCATCTACGCCCGGGTGGTGTACGGGGCCCGCGCCTCGATCACCGTCGGCATCTGTGTCACGGCGGCCGTCACCCTGCTCGGCGGTCTGGCGGGCATGGTCGCCGGCTACTTCGGCGGCGGCGTGGACGCGGTGATCTCCCGGATCGTCGACATCTTCTTCGGCATCCCGCTGCTGCTCGGCGCGCTGGTGCTGCTGAACGCCTTCGCCACCCGCACGGTGTGGAGCGTGGTCATCGCGCTCGCCTTCCTCGGCTGGACCCAGATCGCACGGGTGATGCGCGGCGCGGTGCTGACCGTCAAACAGTCGGACTACGTGGTGGCCGGCCGGGCGCTCGGCGCGGGGACGGGGCGGCTGATGTTCCGGCACATCCTGCCCAACGCGGTCGCACCGGTGATCGTGGTCGCCACCATCGCGCTCGGCGGCTACATCGCCACCGAGGCCACGCTGAGCTTCCTCGGCATCGGTCTGCAGGACCCGACCATCTCCTGGGGCATCGACATCTCCTCCGCCCAGAAGGTGATCCGGACGGCCCCGTTCGCGCTGTTCTTCCCGGCCGCGGCGCTCTCCGTCACCGTGCTGGCCTTCATCATGCTGGGCGACGCGGTGCGCGACGCCCTCGACCCGAAGCTTCGCTGAGCGAGGGGGACGCATCGTGACAACAGCTGTCGACACCGTCAGGTCCGCGCGGGAAACGCCCTACGAGGGGCCGCTGCTCGACGTTCGCGACCTGCACGTGGAGTTCGCCACCCGGGACGGTGTGGCGAAGGCCGTCAACGGGGTGAGCTACTCGGTGTCGGCCGGTGAGACCCTGGCGGTGCTGGGGGAGTCGGGTTCGGGCAAGTCGGTGACCGCCCAGGCGATCATGGGCATTCTGGACATGCCGCCGGCCCGCATCCCCCGGGGCGAGATCCGCTTCCGGGGCCAGGACATGCTGAAGATGGGCAAGGAGGAACGGCGAAAGGTCCGCGGCCGGCGGATCGCGATGATCTTCCAGGACGCGCTCTCCTCGCTGAACCCGGTGCTCAGTGTGGGCTTCCAGCTCGGTGAGATGTTCCGGGCCCACCAGGGGGCTTCACGCAAGGAGGCCAGGGACAAGGCCATCGAGCTGATGGAGCGGGTGCGCATTCCCGCGGCCAGGCAGCGGGTGAACGACTATCCGCACCAGTTCTCCGGCGGTATGCGTCAGCGCATCATG
>NZ_JBFBIL010000015.1:0-59612 GCF_040685575.1 Kitasatospora sp. NPDC088351
CGCCGCCCCCGGGCCGGCCGGGGGGCCCTCTGGGGGCGCGCGGGGCGCGCCCTCCCCGCGGGCCCGGTCCGCGCGCTCCCCGCGCCCCTCGTGGTGCTTGCACACTCCTGCGGGCGCCTCAGCGCCCGTTGAACGCGTCCTTCAGCCGGGAGAACAGCCCCTGCTGGCCGGGCGCGAACTGGCCGGACGGCCGCTCCTCGCCGCGCAGCACGGCGAGGCGGCGGAGCAGGTCCTCCTGCTCGGCGTCGAGCTTGGTGGGCGTCTGCACCTCGACATGCACTATCAGGTCGCCCCGGCCGCCACCGCGCAGGTGGGTGATGCCCCGGCCGTGCAGCGGGATCGACTGGCCGGACTGGGTGCCGGGCCGGATGTCGAGCTCCTCCAGGCCGTCCAGCGTCTGCAGCGGCACCTGGGTGCCGAGCGCGGCGGCCGTCATCGGGATGGTGACCGTGCAGTGCAGGTCGTCCCCGCGGCGCTGGAACACCGTGTGGGTGGTCTCGGCGATCTCGACGTACAGGTCGCCGGCGGGGCCGCCACCGGGGCCGACCTCGCCCTCGCCGGCCAGCTGGATGCGGGTGCCGTTGTCGACACCGGCCGGGATCTTGACCGTCAGGGTGCGCCGGGCGCGGACCCGGCCGTCGCCCGCGCACTCCGGGCACGGGGTCGGCACGACGGTGCCGAAGCCCTGGCACTGCGGGCAGGGGCGGGAGGTCATGACCTGGCCCAGGAAGGACCGGGTGACCTGGGAGACCTCGCCCTTGCCGCGGCACATGTCACAGGTCTGCGCGGAGGTGCCGGGCGCGGCGCCCTCCCCGCTGCAGGTGGTGCAGGTGACGGCCGTGTCGACCTGGAGTTCCTTGGTGGTGCCGAAGGCGGCCTCCTCCAGGGTGATCTCCAGCCGGATCATGGCGTCCTGGCCGCGCCTGGTCCGCGAGCGCGGGCCGCGCTGACCGGCCGCGGCGCCGAAGAAGGCGTCCATGATGTCGGAGAAGCCGAAACCGGCCGCGCCCGCGCCGAAGCCGCCCGCGCCTCCGCCGCCGTTGGGCGAGAGAGGGTCCCCGCCGAGGTCGTAGACCTGACGCTTCTGCGGGTCGGAGAGCACCTCGTAGGCGGCGTTGATCTCCTTGAACCGCTCCTGCGTCTTCGGGTCCGGGTTGACGTCCGGGTGCAGTTCGCGCGCCAGGCGCCGGAACGCCTTCTTGATCTCGTCCTGCCCCGCATCCCGTCGGACGCCGAGTACCGCGTAGTAGTCCGTGGCCACCAAATGCTCCGCTTGTTCCGCCTGTAGTAGTGCTTGCGACTGGGTACCACCATCGGTCTGATGGTGGCTGTTCCTACGACTCGGCCAGGATCTGGCCCACGTACCGTGCCACCGCCCGCACCGCCCCCATTGTGCCCGGATAGTCCATCCGGGTCGGACCGATCACACCCAGTTTGGCCACGCTCTCGTCGCCCGAACCGTAACCGACGGAGACGACCGAGGTGGAATTGAGCCCCTCGTAGGCGTTCTCCCGGCCGATCCGGACCGTCATCCCCGCGTCGCCGGTCTCACCCAGGAGGCGGAGCAGGACGACCTGCTCCTCCAGCGCTTCCAGCACCGGCTGGATGGTGAGCGGGAAGTCGTGGCCGAAACGGGTCAGGTTGGCCGTGCCGGCCAGCATGATCCGTTCCTCGTTCTGTTCGGCGAGCGCCTCGAAGAGCGTCGCCAGGACGGTGACGACGGCCGGCCGGTCGGCCGCCTCGAAACCGGCCGGCAACTCCTCCAGCAGCCCCGGCACCTCGGGCAGCCGCTGCCCGACCGCGTGCGCGTTGATCCGCGCCCGCAGATCCGCGAGGAGGGTCTCGCCGACCGGGCCCGGGCAGTCCATCATCCGCTGCTCGACCCGGCCGGTGTTGGTGATCAGGACCAGCATCACCTTGACCGGGGCCAGCGCGACCAGCTCGATGTGCCGGACGGTCGACCGGGAGAGCGAGGGGTACTGGACCACCGCGACCTGCCGGGTGAGCTGGGCGAGCAGCCGGACCGTCCGGGCGACCACGTCGTCCAGGTCGACCGCGCCGTCCAGGAAGTGCCGGATCGCCCGCCGCTCGGGCGCGCTCATCGGCTTGACCTCGGCGAGCCGGTCGACGAAGAGCCGGTAGCCCTTGTCGGTGGGGATCCGCCCGGCGCTGGTGTGCGGCTGGTGGATGTAGCCGTCCTCCTCCAGCGCGGCCATGTCGTTGCGGACGGTGGCCGGGGACACGCCGAGGCTGTGCCGCTCCACCAGGGCCTTGGAGCCGACCGGCTCCTCGGTTCCCACGTAGTCCTGGACGATGGCGCGAAGCACCGCGAGCTTGCGGTCGTCCAGCTGACGGACCTCACCGGCCATGGGGCACGCACCTCCGTCTTCGCACGTTGTCCGTAGTGACATGTGTCCGTTCTGGCATGTTGCGGGCCGTTCTGGGAGGCCCCGGCTTTGGCACTCTGAACAGCCGAGTGCCAGAACCGTACCTGCCAGTGTAAGGCCCGGGTCCGACGGCAGGAACGGCCCGGCCCGAGTGATCCTGCGCGCAATATCCGGCGCGCGGGTGATGCCGAGGGCCCGTCCGGGTGGCAGCATCGAAAGCGAACGGCTAACGGAGGAGCAGCGATGTCGAGCTCGGGCCAGCACACGCGCTTCGCACCCGACCGCGGCCTGACCGGCCGCATGGTCGCGACGATGTTCGTGATCGGGCTGCTGTACGTCGGATTCACCGGCCTGCTGATCGTGCTGCTGCGCGGGGCCTGGCCACTGATCGTGCTGATCTCGGGCGGTCTCTTCGTGGCCCAGTTCTGGTTCAGCGACAAGATCACCGAACGGGCGATGGGCGCCCACCGGGTGAGCCCGGAACAGTATCCGCAGCTGCACGGCACCATCGACCGGCTCTGCGCGCTGGCCGACATGCCCAAGCCGCGGGTGGCGGTCGCCGACAACGACATGCCGAACGCGTTCGCCACCGGCCGCAACCCGCAGAACGCCGTGGTCTGCGTGACCACCGGGCTGCTGCGGCGGCTGGAGCCGGAGGAGCTGGAGGGCGTGCTGGCGCACGAGCTCTCGCACGTGGCGCACCGGGACGTGGCGGTGATGACCATCGCCGGGTTCCTCGGGGTGCTGGCCGGGGCGATGACCCGGATCGCGATGTACGGCGGGTTCATGGGCGGGGGCCGCAACAACAACGACTCCAACGCCGCCATCGCCGCGCTGATCATCCCGCTGGTGTCGATCGTGGTGTACGCGATCAGCTTCCTGCTCACCCGGCTGCTCTCCCGCTACCGGGAGCTGGCCGCCGACCGCGCCGCCGCCCAGCTCACCGGCCGGCCCAGCGCGCTCGCGTCGGCGCTGACCAAGGTGACCGGCCAGATCGCCGCGATCCCGTCCAAGGACCTGCGCCAGGCACAGCCGTACAACGCCTTCTACTTCGCCCCGGCGCTGAGCGCCCGGGAGACCGCCTCGCAGCTGTTCTCCACCCACCCGTCGCTGGAGCAGCGACTGGAGCAGCTGGCGAAGATCTCGGCCCAGCTGGGCCGCTGAACCACCTCGGGAAAGGACCGCCGTGGGATTCCTGGACGCCCTGTTCGGGCGCACCAAGCCCGTCAAGCCCGACCTCGACCAGCTGTTCGGGGTCCCCTCGGCGGCACTGACCCTGGAGGCGGCGACCGGCTTCCGGCCGACCGGTCTCGGCTCGGTCTGCTTCGCGGCCGTCGAGGGCGGGGCGTTCGGCGAGGTCGAACGGCAGGTGCGGGCGCTGCTGGACGCCGACACCGAGCGCGGCGGCGTCCCGGTGGAGGCCTCCAAGGACGGGTACGGCTACTCCTGGCTGCTCGCCCGGCACACCCCGGAGGAGCTGCCGGAGCTGGTCAACGACCTGCACGCGGTCAACAGCGAGCTGGAGGCGAACGGCTTCGGACCGCAGCTGCTCTGCTCGCTGGTGGCCTTCCGCGACGAGCGGGGGCAGTCGCTGGCGCTGGTCTACCTGTACAAGCGCGGCACCTTCTACCCGTTCGCGCCGATGCCGGGCGGCGGGGAGAAGCGGAACAGCCCCCTGGAACTGCAGGTCAACGCCATGCTCGGGAACGACCTGCGGCTGGAGAAGGACCTCACCCGCTGGTTCCCGGTCTGGGGCGCGCCGGGGCTCTGACCTCCCGCCGGCCCTCCGCCGGATTTCCCTATAGTCACCTTCCATGCGCAGCCACCAGTACGGACCCGACCTGACCCCGCCGTGGAAGCGGCAGCAGCCCGCCCCGGAGGTGTCCGCCGAGCGGGACCTGGTGGTGGAGGAGGCGGCGACCGGCTTCTGCGGAGCGGTGGTGCGGTGCGAGAAGACCGCGGAGGGCTTCACCGTCACCCTGGAGGACCGCTTCGGCAAGCACCGGGTCTTCCCGCTGGTGCCGCGCGGCTTCCTGCTGGAGGGCCGGCCGGTCACCCTGGTCCGCCCCCCGGCGGCCGCGCCCGCGCCGTCCCGGGCCCCCGGCCGCACCGCCTCCGGCTCGATCGCCGTCCCCGGCGCCCGGGCCCGGGTGGCCCGCGAGTCGCGCATCTACGTCGAGGGCCGGCACGACGCCGAGCTGGTCGAGCGGGTCTGGGGCGACGACCTGCGGATCGAGGGCGTGGTCGTCGAGTACCTGGAGGGCGTCGACGACCTGCCCGCCATCGTCGCCGACTTCGCCCCCGGCCCCGGCCGCCGCCTCGGCGTCCTGGTGGACCACCTGCTCCCCGGCACCAAGGAGCACCGCATCGCCGCCCGGGTCACCGGCGACGCCGTCCTGGTCGTCGGCCACCCCTACATCGACATCTGGCAGGCCGTGAAGCCCGCGAGCGTCGGCATCCCCGGCTGGCCCGGCGTCCCCCGCGGCGAGGTGTGGAAGGAGGGCGTCTGCCGCCGCCTCGGCTGGCCGGCGGACACCCCCGCCGCCTGGAAGCGCATCCTCGCCTCGGTGGACTCCTTCAAGGATCTGGAGCCCGAACTCCTCGGCCGGGTCGAGGAACTGATCGACTTCGTGACGCTGCCGGACTGACGACAAGCCGTACCGCGTTCGCGAACGCGTATATCCTGTTCGCGAAACGGATATACGCCACCGGGAGGTCCCCATGTCCCGCACTGTGATCGACCTGGACGACGAGGCGCTGGCCGACGCCGCCCGCTACCTCGGCACCACCACGAAGAAGGACACGGTCAATGCCGCCCTCCGCGAGATAGCGGACCGCCGGCGCCGCGCGGACGCGCTGGCCCGGATGCGGGAGATGGTGGCCGAGGGCGAGATCGACTTCTCAGCCATCGGCTACCCGGCCGGCGGTGACACGTCAGCGAGGTCGGCCGCGTGACCGAGGAGTTCCTGATCGACACCAGCGCACTGGTCCGCCTGATGCGTGGCCAGACCGGCTCGGCCTGGGACGAGGCGGTGACCGCGGGACTGGTCCTGCTCTGCGAACCGGTCCGCCAGGAGTACCTGCGGGCGGTCGGCGGACGGGCCTCCTACTTCGAAGCGGCCGACCTGCTGCGTGAGCTCTTCCCGTACCGGCACCTGCGGGACAGCGCCTGGCAGGACGCCGCGGAACTCCAGCAACTTCTGGCGCAGTCGAGCAGGCACCAGTGCACCAGCCCGGTCGACCTGCTGGTCGCTGTCACGGCCGCCCAGCACAAGCTGACCGTGCTGCACCAGGACGCCGACTTCGAGACCATCGCCCAGCTCACAGGCCAGCCCGTCCGGCGGATCTGTTAGGTCCTGTCCGACAGGGGGCTACTCCACCAGGTCACGGACGACCGCGTCGGCCAGCAGGCGGCCCCGGAGGGTGAGGACGGCGCGGCCCCGCGCGTAGGCGGTGTCGGCGAGGAGGCCGTCGGCGAGGGCGCGGTCGGCGGCCTTCAGACCGGTGTCGGTGAGGAGGGTGAGCGGGATGCCCTCGGCGAGGCGCAGTTCGAGCAGGATGCGCTCGACCCGGCGGTCCTCGGCGGTGAGCAGTTCGCGGCCCTGGGCGGGGGTGCGGTCCTCGGCGAGGGCCCGGGCGTAGGCGGCCGGGTGCTTGGCGTTCCACCAGCGGACGCCGCCGACGTGGCTGTGGGCACCGGGACCGGCCCCCCACCAGTCGGCGCCGGTCCAGTAGAGCTCGTTGTGGCGGCAGCGCCCCTCGGGGGTGGTGGCCCAGTTGGAGACCTCGTACCAGAAGTACCCGGCGGCGGCGAGCGCCTCCTCGGCGATCAGGTAGCGGTCGGCGTGCACATCGTCGTCGATCATCGGCAGTTCGCCGCGCCTGACCCGGGCGGCCAGCCTGGTGCCCTCCTCGACGATCAGCGAGTAGGCCGAGACATGGTCGGGCCCGGCGCCGATCGCGGCGTCCAGGGAGGCCCGCCAGTCGTCGTCGGACTCACCGGGGGTGCCGTAGATGAGGTCCAGGTTGACGTGGTCGAAACCGGCCGCGCGGGCCTCGGCGACGCACGCCTCGGGGCGGCCCGGGGTGTGGTGGCGGTCGAGCAGCTGGAGCACGTGCGGGCGGGCACTCTGCATGCCGAAGGAGATCCGGTTGTAGCCGCCCGCGCGCAGCTCGGCGAGGTACGCCGGGTCGACCGACTCGGGGTTGGCCTCGGTGGTGACCTCGGCGCCGTCGGCGAGCCCGAACTCCTCGCGGATCGCGGCGAGCATCTTCACCAGGTCCCGGGCGGGCAGCAGGGTGGGCGTGCCGCCGCCGAGGAAGACGGTCCGCACCGGCAGGTCGGTGTCGCCCAGCACCCGCCGGGCGTGCCGGATCTCGGCGACCACGTTGTCCGCGTAGGTCTCCTGCGAGGCGACCGCGCCCGAGGAGCGCAGCTCGGTGGCGGTGTAGGTGTTGAAGTCGCAGTAGCCGCAGCGGCTGGCGCAGTACGGGACGTGCAGGTAGAAGCCGAAGGGCCGCGTCCCGAGTCCGGCGAGGGCGTGCGGGGGCAGGGAACCGTCGGACGGCACGGGTTCGCCGTCGGGAAGTGCGGAGGGCATGACCCCATTGTCCCGTACGGCTCACCCGACCGGGCGAGCCGTACGGCAGGGGCGGCTCAGGCCTCGTTGGCGCCCGCGTACATCTCGGCGACGGCGTCCGCGTACGTCCGCTCGACCACCGGGCGCTTGATCTTCAGGCTCGGGGTGAGTTCGCCGTGCTCGATGTCCAGGTCGCGCGGGAGCAGGGTGAACTTCTTGATCGTCTGCCAGCGCTGGAGGTCGGCGTTGAGCCGCCGCACGAAGCCGTCGATCAGCTGGCGCACCTGCGGATCGGCGACCACCTCGGCGTACGGCTTGCCGGCCAGGCCGTGCCCGGCGGCCCACGGCATGATCACCGACTCGTCCAGGCCGATCAGCGCGGTGCAGTAGTTGCGGCCGTTGCCGATCACCAGGATGTTGCTGACGAACGGGCAGACCGCCTTGAACCTGCCCTCGACCTCGCTCGGCGCGACGTACTTGCCGCCGGAGGTCTTGAACATGTCCTTCTTGCGGTCGGTGATCCGCAGGAAGCCGTCCTGGCCGATCTCGCCGATGTCCTCGGTGTGGAACCAGCCGTCCGGCTCCAGCACCTCGGCGGTCTTCTCCGGCAGGTTGTGGTAGCCGCGCATCACGCCGGGTCCGCGGAGCAGGATCTCGCCGTCCTCGGCGATCCGGACCTCGCTGCCCGGCAGCACGGTGCCGATGGTGCCGACCCGGACGTCCTCGGCACGGTTGACGGTGATCCCGGCGGAGGACTCGGTCAGGCCGTAGCCCTCCAGTACGGGCACCCCGATACCGGCGAAGAAGTAACCGATCTCGGGCGCCAGCGCCGCGCTGCCGGAGACCGAGCCGCGCATCCGCCCGCCGAAGGCGGCCCGGATCTTGGCGTAGACCAGCTTGTCGGCGAGCGCGTGCTGCAGCCGCAGGCCGAGCGGGGCGCTGTCGTGGCCGGTGGCGATCCGGCTCTCCTGGGTGGCGCGGGCGTAGGCGCGGGCCGTTCGCGCGGCCCACAGGAAGATCTTGTACTTGGCGCCGCCCTGGGCCCGCGCCTTGCCGGCGATGCCGTTGTAGACCTTCTCGAAGATGCGCGGCGCCGAGGCCATCATGGTCGGGCGGACGACCGGCAGGTTGTGGATGATCCGGTCGACCCGGCCGTCCACCGCCATCACGTGGCCGGTGGCGATCTGGCCGCAGATCAGGCTCTTGCCGAACACGTGCGACAGCGGCAGCCACATGAACTGCACGTCCTCCGTGCGCAGCAGCCGGCTGGCCTCCTGGGCCCGGCCCTGGTACGCCCAGCAGTCGTGCACCAGGCGCACGCCCTTGGGCCGGCCGGTGGTGCCGGAGGTGTAGATGAGGGTGGCCAGCTGCTCCTTGTCGAGCGCGGCGACGGTCTTCTCGATGGCGTCCGGGTGCCGTTCCAGGTACTCGGCGCCGAGCTGCTCCAGCTCGGCCAGGGTGAGCACGTTCAGCCCGGGGGTCTCCGGGACGGCGTCGGCCGGGTCGAACATGATCGCGGTGCGCAGCTCGGGGAGCTGGCCGATCTCGCCGACGACCTTGGCGAGCATGGTGTCGTTCTCGACGAACAGGGCTCTGGAGCCCGAGTCGGAGAGGATGTACGCCGTCTCGTCCGCGTTGGTGCTGGGGTAGACGGCGGTGGTGGCGGCGCCCGCGCACATGTTGCCGAGGTCGGCGATGATCCACTCCAGCCGGGTGGAGGCCATCAGCGCGACCCGGTCCTCCGGGCGGATGCCGAGCGACAGCAGGCCGGCGGCCACCGCGTGGACCCGGGTGGCGGTCTGCGCCCAGGTCACCGAGCGCCACTGTTCGGCGCCGGGGGTGCTGTCCGCCGCGTGTTCGTCGACCGGGACGGGGAAGCGGTAGGCCTCACCGCCCGGGGTGGCGGCGACCCGCTCCAGGAACAGGTGGGCGACGGAGGCGGGACGCCCGGCGACGATGTCGGCACTGCCGGAGCCGATCAGGGACTGCGCGGAACTCAACGAGGACCTCCGGTGGCGGGTGGCCGTCTGAGGGATTCGGGTGGCCGTCTGAGGGATTGTCGCGGCGCCCGTGGGGGCGGTCGCCGGCCCCCGGCCGACCGGACGGGTACCGGCGAGTAACAAGGGGGCTATCAGCAGCCTAGGGGGAAAGCCGCCATTCCGTAAGGGGGTGCGACCGGCCGGCACCCGAGCGGGCCACCGGCGCGGGGCACGACCGGGCACGCCCGGCCGTTCGGCAAAGGACTGGGCAAAGATCCGGCTCGCAAGCCCGGAATCGCCTTTGCCGGTCCACCGAAGAACGAGAATCGGGATGCGAATCCCACCGTCGACGACAAGAGTGTGCCAGTGCTGATCAGACTGCTAAGGGCGTACTTGCGCCCGTACTCCCGACCGATCGCCCTGCTGGTACTGCTCCAGCTGGTGTCGACCCTCGCGGCGCTCTATCTGCCGACGCTCAACGCCGACATCATCGACCAGGGGGTGGTGAAGGGGGACACCGGCTACATCCTTGAGGTCGGAGGGGTGATGATCGGGGTCACCCTGGCCCAGGCCGCCTGCTCGATCGGCGCCGTCTACTACGGCGCGCGTATCGCGATGGCCTTCGGCCGGGACCTCCGGGCCGGCATCTTCGACCAGGTGCAGAGCTACTCCGCCCGCGAGCTCGGCCAGTTCGGCGCCCCCTCGCTGATCACCCGGACCACCAACGACGTCCAGCAGGTCCAGATGCTGGCCCTGATGGCCTTCACGCTGATGGTGGCCGCGCCGATCATGTGCGTCGGCGGCATCATCATGGCGCTCAATCAGGACGTGCCGCTCTCCGCCCTGCTGCTGGCCGTGATCCCGGTGCTGGGCGTCGTCGTCGTGCTGCTGGTCCGCTCGCTGCGCCCGAAGTTCCGCAGCATGCAGGTGAAGATCGACACCGTGAACCGGATCCTGCGCGAGCAGATCACCGGCATCCGGGTCATCCGGGCGTTCGTCAAGGACGACCACGAGCAGGCCCGGTTCGCCCGCGCCAACGACGACCTGACCGGTGTCGCCATCCAGGTCGGCCGGCTGATGTCGTTCATGTTCCCGGCCGTGATGCTGGTGGTGAACGTCTCCAGCGTCGCCGTGCTCTGGTTCGGCGCGTACCGCATCGACAGCGGCGGGATGGAGATCGGCGGCCTGACCGCCTTCCTCTCCTACCTGATGCAGATCCTGATGAGCGTCATGATGGCCACCTTCATGTTCATGATGGTGCCGCGCGCCGAGGTCTGCGCCGAGCGGATCCAGGAGGTGCTGTCCACCGACTCCACCGTCGTCCCGCCCTCCGCGCCGGTCACCGAGGTGCTGCGCCGGGGCAACCTGGAACTGCGCGACGTCGAGTTCCGCTACCCGGGCGCCGAGGCCCCGGTGCTGCGCGGCATCGACATCACCGCCCGCCCCGGCGAGACCACCGCCGTGATCGGCTCCACCGGCAGCGGGAAGTCCACCCTGCTGGGCCTGGTCCCCCGGCTGTTCGACGCCACCGCGGGCCAGGTCCTGCTGGACGGCGTGAACGTGCGCGACCTCGCCCCCGAGGCGATCGCCGAGACCGTCGGACTCGTCCCGCAGAAGCCGTACCTCTTCTCCGGCACCGTCGCCAGCAACCTGCGCTACGGCCGGCCCGACGCCACCGACGAGGAGCTCTGGCACGCGCTGGAGGTCGCCCAGGCCAAGGAGTTCGTCGAGCGTCTCCCCGAAGGCCTGGACGCGCCCATCGCGCAGGGCGGCGGCAACGTCTCCGGCGGCCAGCGCCAGCGCCTGGCGATCGCCCGAGCCCTGGTCCGCAAGCCCGGCGTCTACCTCTTCGACGACTCCTTCTCGGCGCTCGACTACGCCACCGACGCCCGGCTCCGCAAGGCGCTCTCCCGGGAGACCGCCGACGCCACCGTGCTGATCGTCGCCCAGCGCGTCTCCACCATCCGCGACGCCGACCGGATCATCGTCCTGGACGAGGGCGCCGTCGTCGGCAGCGGCACCCACGGCGAACTGATGGCCGGAAACCCGACATACCGGGAGATCGTGCTCTCCCAGCTCACCGAGCAGGAGGCGGCGTGACCACCCCCGAGAAGGGCGCCCGACTCACGAAGGCGCCCGCGGCGGCCCCGGCCGGGCCCGCCAGCGACTCCCAGGCCGCGGCGGCCCGCCGCGGACCGGCCGGCCCCGGCCGGTTCATGGGCGGCCAGGGCGCCGAGAAGTCGATGGACTTCAAGAACTCCGGCAAACGGCTGCTCAAACTGCTGCGCCCCGAACGCGCCCTGCTCAGCGGCGTCATGGCGCTCGGCGTGCTCAGCATCGGCTGCGCCGTGACCGGCCCCAAGGTGCTCGGCCACGCCACCGACCTGATCTTCGCCGGCGTGATCGGCGCCCGCTTCCAGTCCGGCACCTCCAAGGAGCAGGTCGTCGAGGGCCTGCGCGCCCACGGCGACGGCGGCGTCGCCGACCTGCTCTCGTCGACCGCCTTCACCCCCGGCCAGGGCATGGACTTCGGCGCCATCGGCACCGTACTGCTCTGGGTGCTGGCGATCTACGCCGTCTCCGCCGCGTTCGGCATCGTCCAGGGACGACTCGCCACCACGGCGGTCCAGCGGGCCGGTTACCGGCTGCGCGAGGAGGTCGAGGCCAAGCTCTCCCGGCTGCCGCTCAGTTTCTTCGACAAGCAGCCGCGCGGCGAGGTGCTCAGCCGCGTCACCAACGACATCGACAACATCGGCCAGTCCATGCAGCAGACCATGGGCCAGGTGGTGAACTCGCTGCTCACCGTGGTCGGTGTACTGGCGATGATGTTCTGGATCTCGCCGCTGCTGGCGCTGATCGCCCTGGTCTCCGTCCCGCTGTCGGTGGTCGTGGCGGCCAAGGTCGGCAAGCGGGCGCAGCCGCAGTTCGTCCAGCAGTGGAAGTCCACCGGGCAACTCAACGCGCACATCGAGGAGATGTACACCGGCCACGCCCTGGTGAAGGTCTTCGGCCGGCAGAAGGAGTCCGCCGAGGTCTTCCGCGAGCACAACGAGGCGCTGTACAGCGCGAGTTTCCGGGCCCAGTTCATCTCCGGGATCATCCAGCCCGCGATGATGCTGATCGGCAATCTGCAGTACGTGCTGGTCGCCGTGGTCGGCGGGCTCCGGGTGGCCAGCGGCGCGCTGTCGATCGGCGACGTGCAGGCGTTCATCCAGTACTCGCGGCAGTTCAGCCAGCCGCTCACCCAGGTCGCCAGCATGGCCAACCTGGTGCAGTCCGGCGTCGCCTCCGCCGAGCGCGTCTTCGAGCTGCTGGACGCGCCCGAGCAGACCCCGGAGCCGGCCATGCCGGAGCGCCCGGACGAGGTGCGCGGCCGGGTCGCCTTCCAGGACGTGTCCTTCCGCTACGACCCCGAGAAGCCGCTGATCGAGGACCTCTCGCTGAAGGTCGAGCCCGGCCAGACGGTGGCCATCGTCGGCCCGACCGGCGCCGGCAAGACCACCCTGGTCAACCTGCTGATGCGGTTCTACGAGGTCAGCGGCGGGCGGATCACCCTGGACGGGGTGGACATCGCCGCGATGTCCCGCGAGGACCTGCGCTCCGGCATCGGCATGGTGCTCCAGGACACCTGGCTGTTCGGCGGCACCATCGCCGACAACATCGCGTACGGCTCCGTCGGGGCCACCCGCGAGCAGGTGATCGAGGCGGCCCGCGCCGCTCACGTGGACCGCTTCGTCCGGACCCTGCCGGACGGCTACGACACCGCGATCGACGACGAGGGCACCGGCGTCAGCGCCGGCGAGAAGCAGCTGATCACCATCGCCCGGGCGTTCCTGGCGCAGCCGTCGATCCTGGTCCTGGACGAGGCGACCAGTTCGGTGGACACCCGTACCGAGGTGCTGATCCAGCGCGCCATGGCCCGGCTGCGCACCGGCCGCACCAGCTTCGTGATCGCCCACCGGCTCTCCACCATCCGGGACGCCGACGTGATCCTGGTGATGGAGAACGGCTCGATCGTCGAGCAGGGCTCGCACGACGAGCTGATCGCCGCGGACGGCGCGTACGCGCGGCTGTACCAGGCCCAGTTCGCCGAGGCGGTGGCCGAGGTGGACTGACCGGTGGTGGGCGGGTGGCCGGCTCGTGGTGGGCCCGCGCCGCTTCGGTGGTGAGCCCGTGTCCGGTTCCTGGTGAGCCCGCGGTCGGTTCGCGGGGTGAGCCGGAGTGAGAGGTCGGCCGGTCCGACGTCCCACTCCGGCTCTTCGGCTTCCGGAGGCCGGCCGCTACGGTGGGGCCGTGCGTGACGACCTCTCGGCTCCCTCCACGGCGGGCCAGGACCCGGACGCCTTCGAGGCGAACCGGCGGTACCTGGGCTCGGTCGCCTACCGGCTGCTCGGCTCGTTCAGCGACGCCGAGGACGTGCTGCAGGAGGCCTGGCTGCGCTGGCGGACCGCGGACCAGGCCGCCGTCGCCGACCCGAGGGCCTTCCTGACCACCGTCGTCACCCGGCTCTGCTACGACCAGCTGGGCTCCGCCCGGGCCCGCCGGGAGGCCTACTTCGGCGAGTGGCTGCCCGAGCCGGCCGTCTCCTACGAGGACTCCCCCGCCTCCCCGGCCGAGCTGGCCGAACGCGGCGAGTCCGTCTCCCTGGCCCTGCTCGCCGTGCTGGAGCAGCTCACCCCCGCCGAGCGGGCCGCGTTCGTGCTGCACGACGTGTTCGCGGTCGGCTTCGACGAGATCGCGGCCGGCCTCGACCGCACCCCCGCCGCCACCCGCCAGCTGGCCTCCCGGGCCCGGCGCCGGGTGAAGGACGGCGGCCGGCGCGCCACCGCCGATCCGGCCGAGCACCGGCAGGCGGTGCGGGCCTTCGCCGCCGCCACCGCCGGCGGCGACATCCAGGGCCTGCTGGCCGTCCTCGACCCGGACGTGGTCTGGCACTCCGACGGCGGCGGCATCGTCACCGCGGGCGCCCGCCCGGTGCTCGGCGCCCAGAAGGTCTCCCGGCTGGTGGCCGGGCTGGCCTCGAAGTGGGTCACGGCCGAGGCCGGAGTCGGCTTCGCCCTGGTCAACGGCGAGCCCGGACTGGTCTGGTACGAGAGCCCGGGCCGGATCGGCGGCGTGGTCGCGTTCACCGTCGCCGACGGCCGGATCACCGAGGCGTACGCCGTGGTCAACCCGGAGAAGCTGGCCCACCTGAACGAGGCGCCGACGGCATGACGCCGGGGTGACGCGAGCGTGACGCGGGTCACTGTCACAGCCGGGCCGGCCACGTCGTCCCCTTCCCGGACACGCGCGGAGAGCGCGGCGGAGGAGGCGGACACATGACCGAGAAGCAGATCGTCGTACTGGGGGCCGGTTACGCGGGACTGACCGCGGCGACCCGGGCGGGCAAGCGCGACCGGGTGACCCTGATCGCCCCCGAGACCCGTTTCCTGCACCGCATCCGCCAGCACGAGACCGCCGCCGGCCACCCCGAGCACCGGCCCGCCGTGGCCGACCTGATCCGCGGCCGGGGCGTACGGCACGTCCGGGCGCGCGCCACCCGCCTGGACCTCACCGCCCGCAAGGTGTTCCTGGACACCGGCGAGGCCGTCTCCTACGACACCCTGGTGTACGCCCTCGGCAGCCGCACCGCCTGGCACGGTGTCCCGGGCGCCGCCGAGCACGCCCGCACCGCCGAGCAGGCCGCCGAACTGGCCGAACGGCTCCGCTCCGCCGAACGCCCCGGCACCGTGGCCGTGGTCGGCGGCGGCGCCACCGGCATCGAGCTGGCGGCCGAGCTGGCCGAGGCCCACCCGCGGTGGCGGGTCCGGATCGTCGCGGCGGGCCAGGTGGGCGGCTGGTTCTCGGCCAGGGGCCGGGGCCACGTCCTGCGGGTCCTGGAGCGGCTCGGGGTCGAGGTGCACGAGCAGAGCACCGTCACCGCGGTCGACGCGGCGGGCCTGGACACCGCGCGCGGCCGGATCCCGGCCGACCTGGTCGCCTGGGCCGCCGCCATGGAACCGCACCCGCTGGCCGCCGAGGCCGGTCTGGCGGTCACCGCGAGCGGTCGGGCCGTCGTCGACGACCGTCTGCGCTCGGTCTCCCACCCGGACGTCTACGTGATCGGCGACGCCGCCGAGGTGACCGTCCCCGGGACCGGCACCCTGCGGATGGGCTGCGCCACCGCCCAGCCGATGGGCAAGTACCTCGGCCGGGTGCTCGCCGGACGCACCGACAGGCCGTTCGCCTTCCGGTACGCCGTCCAGTGCCTCAGCCTCGGCCGCCGTGACGGGCTGCTCCAGCTGATCCACGGGGACGACTCCATGCGGCCCACCGTGTTCACCGGCCGGGCCGGGAAGCTGGCCAAGGCGGCCATCGTCGGAGGCGTGGTCTCGACCCTGCGCTGACCGGCGGCCGGCACCGGCGGCCGCGCACGCGAACGGGCCCGGGGCTGCTCGCCCCGGGCCCGTTCAGCCACCGCTGGTTACTTCTTTTCCTTCGGCGCCTCGGCGTCGGTGGACAGCGCGGCGATGAAGGCCTCCTGCGGGACCTCCACGCGGCCGACCATCTTCATCCGCTTCTTGCCTTCCTTCTGCTTCTCCAGCAGCTTGCGCTTACGCGAGATGTCACCGCCGTAGCACTTGGCGAGCACGTCCTTGCGGATCGCGCGGACCGTCTCACGGGCGATCACCCGCGAGCCGATCGCGGCCTGGATCGGCACCTCGAACTGCTGGCGCGGAATCAGCTTCTGCAGCTTGCCCGCCATCATCACGCCGTAGTTGTAGGCCTTGTCCTTGTGCACGATCGCGGAGAAGGCGTCCACCGCGTCGCCGTGCAGCAGGATGTCGACCTTCACCAGGCTGGCGCTCTGCTCACCGATGGGCTCGTAGTCGAGCGAGGCGTAGCCCCGGGTCTTGGACTTCAGCTGGTCGAAGAAGTCGAAGACGATCTCGGCGAGCGGCAGGGTGTAGCGCAGCTCGACCCGGTCCTCGGAGAGGTAGTCCATGCCCTGGAGGTTGCCGCGGCGGGACTGGCAGAGCTCCATGATCGCGCCGACGAACTCGTTGGGCGCCAGGATGGTGCCGCGCACGACCGGCTCGAACACCTCGGCGATCTTGCCGGTGGGGAACTCGCTCGGGTTGGTGACGGTGTGCTCGCTGCCGTCCTCCATCACCACGCGGTACACCACGTTCGGGGCGGTGGAGATCAGGTCGAGGTTGAACTCCCGCTCCAGGCGCTCCCGGATGATCTCCAGGTGCAGCAGGCCGAGGAAGCCACAGCGGTAGCCGAAGCCGAGCGCGACCGAGGTCTCCGGCTCGTAGACCAGCGCGGCGTCGTTGAGCCGCAGCTTGTCGAGGGCGTCGCGCAGCAGCGGGTAGTCCGAGCCGTCCAGCGGGTAGAGGCCGGAGAAGACCATCGGACGCGGGTCCTTGTAGCCGCCCAGCGCCTCGGTCGCACCCTTGTGCATCGAGGTGATGGTGTCACCGACCTTGGACTGCCGGACGTCCTTCACACCGGTGATGATGTAGCCCACCTCGCCGACGCCGAGGCCGTCGGCGACCTTCGGCTCGGGCGAGATGACACCGATCTCCAGCAGCTCGTGCGTCGCGCCGGTCGACATCATCGCGATCCGCTCGCGCTTGGTGAGCTGCCCGTCGACCACACGGACGTAGGTGACCACACCGCGGTAGGAGTCGTACACCGAGTCGAAGATCATCGCGCGCGCCGGGGCGTCCTTGACGCCGACCGGGGCCGGAATGTTGGCGACGATGTGGTCCAGCAGCTCCTCGACGCCCAGGCCGGTCTTGGCGCTGACCTTGAGCACGTCGGCCGGGTCGCAGCCGATGATGTGCGCGATCTCGGCGGCGTACTTCTCCGGCTGGGCGGCCGGCAGGTCGATCTTGTTGAGCACCGGGATGATCGTGAGGTCGTTCTCCAGCGCCAGGTACAGGTTGGCGAGGGTCTGGGCCTCGATGCCCTGGGCGGCGTCCACCACCAGGACGGTGCCCTCGCAGGCGGCGAGGGAGCGGGACACCTCGTACGTGAAGTCCACGTGGCCGGGGGTGTCGATCATGTTGAGGATGTGCGTCGTACCGGTGTCCGGGCCGGTCTTCGGCGCCCACGGGAGGCGGACGGCCTGCGACTTGATGGTGATGCCGCGCTCACGCTCGATGTCCATGCGGTCGAGGTACTGGGCACGCATCTGCCGCGGGTCGACGACGCCGGTGATCTGCAGCATCCGGTCTGCGAGCGTCGACTTGCCGTGGTCGATGTGGGCGATGATGCAGAAGTTGCGGATCAGCGCCGGGTCGGTACGGCTGGGCTCTGGCACATTGCTGGGGGTCGCGGGCACCTTGGTCCGATTCTCCGTTGGTCCGGGGGCCGGGGGTGTCCGGGTCATCGCTGACCGGTTTCCCGGGGACCGGACAGTCGTCCGATCGAAATAGTTCCTCCCATCTTCCCACGCCCGCGACGTGCGCCGCCGGTCGGTTCTTCCACAGGCCTCCGCGGCGCGGCAGGATGGCGTTCCATGATCCTCGAAAGCGCCCTGCTCGATGTCCTGCCCGGCCAGGAGGAGTCCTTCCTCGCCACCTTCGCCGAGGCCCGGCCGCTGATCTCGGTCCAGACCGGATTCCGCGCGCTGGAACTGCGCCGCTGCCTGGACGAGGGGCGCGGCTCGCGGTTCCTGCTCCAGGTGGAATGGGAGACCCTGGAGGACCACACCGAGGGGTTTCGCCGCTCGGCCGAGTACCAGCGGTGGCGGGACCTGCTGCACCGGTACTACCGGCCCTTCCCCGAGGTGGAGCACTACGGCGAGCCGCTGCTGAGCGCGTAGGCCGGGGCGGACCGGGGCGGCCGGACCGGGGCGGGCTGTCACGGGCGGGCCGCCGGGGCGGCCGGTTTGGGGCGGGCGGCGGCCCCCTGGTAGCGTGGGGCGCTGCACCTGGCCTCGGCATGCCCTCTCAGCTGGTCCGGCGGCCGCGCGGTGCAACCCTCCCCCAGCCTTCGGCCGGGGGACCTCCAGAACCGTTACAGACAAGACTGAGGCTCCTTCGTGGCGAACATCAAGTCCCAGATCAAGCGCAACAAGACCAACGAGAAGGCGCGCCTGCGCAACAAGGCCGTCAAGTCCTCGCTGAAGACCGCTCTGCGCAAGGCCCGTGAGGCCGCTGCCGCCGGCGAGACCGAGAAGGCCGCCGTGCTGGCCCGCGCCGCCTCCAAGGCGCTGGACAAGGCCGTGAGCAAGGGCGTCATCCACGCCAACCAGGCCGCCAACAAGAAGTCGGCCATCACCAAGCGCGTCAACGCCGTCCAGGCCTGACGCCCCCGGGGCCCACGGCCCCACACGCCTCAGGACGAACCGGCCCTCTACCCGAACTCCTGAGGTACGACAAGGATTCGCACCGCACGCGGCCTGCGTTCGCCACGCGGGTGCGGTGCACAGAGCAGTACGGCAGGCGCCGCAGCGGACCTCTTCCCCAGAGGTGGCTGCGGCGCCTGTCGCGTGCTGTGGCCGTACCGCTAGGGTTCGGTCACGGCAAGGCAATGGGGATCACGTTCGACGATCACCTGTGCAGAGGGCTCAGGGGGGCACCTATGGCGACACCACCGCCACCACCGCCGCTACCGGGACAGAGCGGGCCGGGGTTCGCCGGTTTTCCGCAGCAGCACCCGCCACAGCATCCGCAGCAGTTCCCGCCGGCGACGGCCGTTCCGGGCTTCGGCCCGCCGCCCGGGCTGCCCGCCTCGCCCGGCCTGCCACCGGCTCCGGGCAGCGGTGGGCCGGGCCGACGGGCCGGGAACCTGCGCCGCAACGCCGTCTGGGCGTTCGTGGGCGCGCTGCTGGCCTCGGCCGGCTGGGCCGGCGCCGTGGCCGTCGTACCCCGGATGGTGACCAGCGGCTCCTTCCCGCAGAGCGTCCGCGGCTACCACACCGTGGACAAGCTCTGTGACGCGGGCAAGCTCACCAAGTTCAACCAGAACTACCGCATGGTGGACAACTATCCGCTGCAGCACAGCAGCCGGAGCGACTCCATGGACATCATGCGCTGCTACGCGTTGATGAAGCGGACGGTCAGCGGGAGCGACAGCCCGGACTACGCCACCATCGACATGCGCGCCGAACTGCACAAGGCCGTCGACGCCGCCCCCGAGTTCGCCGCCACCAGGATCTTCTTCGAGCAGCAGAAGTACGAGATCACCGATGTGCGGAACCTCGGCCAGGAGGCCTACTTCGCCTACGGCGACGAGCCGACCAGCTCGGACAAGACCTTCCACGACATCAACTGCTATCTGGAGGTCCGGGACGGCGGCATGACGTACTCGCTCTACTGGACCGACAACTACCAGACCGGCAAGGACTACACGCTGGACCGCGACACCGTCCGGCAGATCATGATCGCCGACAGCCGGGACGTCCTCAAGGCGATCGGCGGACCGTAGCGGCGGTGGCTCCGGGGTGGCGGTGGCTCCGGGGTGGCGCGGGCCCGCCGGGCAGGGCGGGTCAGCCGTACCGGGGTGAGCCCGCCCGGGGGTGAACCGCCGGGCCGCTGTGGCGGGAGCCGCTCAGTACGGGCGGGAGCCCGCGCGGGAGGCCCGGGCGACCGCGACCACGGCCCGCTCCAGGGCGTACGCCGGGTCGTCGGACCCGCCCTTGACGGCGGCGTCCGCCTGCGCGATCGCGGTGAGGGCGATGGCCACCCCGTCGCCCGTCCAGCCGCGCATCTGCTGGCGGACGCGCTCGACCTTCCACGGCGGCATGCCCAGCTCGCGCGCCAGGTCGGCCGGTCGCATGTTCCGCCCGGTGGTCGCCAGCCGCCCGATGCTGCGGACCCCGGACGCCAGGGCGTAGGTGATGCCGGTCGGCGGCTGCCCCACGGCCAGCGCCCAGCGCAGCCGTTCCAGCGCCTCGGCGGCCCGGCCGGTGACCGCGAGGTCGGCCACCTCGAAGCCGGTGGCCTCGGCCCGGCCGCTGTAGTAGCGGGCGACCACGGTCTCGTCGATGGTGCCCTCGACGTCCGAGGTGAGCTGGCTGCAGGCGGCGGCCAGCTCGCGCAGGTCACTGCCGAGCGCGTCCAGCAGGGCCTGGCACGCCTCCGGTGTCGCCGACCGCCCGAGCGTGCGGAACTCGCCCCGGACGAAGGTCAGCCGCTCCCCCGCCTTGGCCAGCTTCGCGCACTGGACCTCCCGGCCCCCGGCCTTCCGCCCGGCGTCCAGCAGCCCCTTGCCCTTGGCGCCGCCGGCATGCACCAGCACCATGATCACTTCATCGGCCGGGGACTCGATGTACGCCTTGACCTCCTTCACGGAGTCGGCGGAGAGGTCCTGAGCGGCCCTGACCACGATGACCTTGCGCTCGGCGAACAGCGAGGGCGTGGTCAGCTCGGCGAGGCTGCCGGGCTGGAGGCCCCCGGGCGGGATGTCCCGCACGTCGGTGTCGGAGTCCGCCGCCCTCGCCGCCGCCACCACCTGGGCGACCGCACGGTCGAGCAGCAGCTCCTCCTGACCGACCGCGAGGGTCAGCGGGGCGAGCAGATCGTCGGGTGCACTCTTCCTGGCCATCGCCTACCAGCATCCCACGGGGTACGGACACTCCCCGCCCGGCCGCGACCGCCACCGCCACCGCCACCGCCACCGCCACCGCGACAGGAACGCCACCGCCACCGGAGGCAGGGCCGAACGCGAGCCGCGCACCCGGCCCGGGGAGAATGGACCGGTGACCGAAGACCTCACCATCGACCAGCCGGACGCCTTCGACCCGCGCGCCCGGCAGCTGCTCGTCCTTCCCGACCGCGACGCCGCCGACGAGGCGGCGGAGGAGCTGAGCGCCAACCACCCCGACCTCGGCGAGCTGGAAATCGTCCGGGACGCCCTGGCCGGCGAGGACGACGCCGAGGACGCGCAGTGGCTGGTGGTCGTGGAACCTCCCGAGGACGGCTGGACGGCCCGGCACCTGCGCGCCCTGGACGCCGTCGCGGCCGAGAACGAGGGCTGGCGCGAGGAGGGCTGAACAGCGGGGCCGCATGCTTCAGTGCCCTCCCGCCGGCCGGTCGCCGGACGGATGGACGACCGCACCGAGGCCGGCCGGGGTCTCCCCGGTCAGGGCGATGTCCCCGGCCCGGTCCGTCCGCAGCACGGCGGCGCCGAGGGCCCGAAGCCGCTCCACCGTCCGCGGCGAGGGGTGCCCGTACGGGTTGCCCTCGCCGCAGGAGATCAGCGCCAGCCGGGGGCCCAGGGCTGCGGCCAGCCCCCAGTCCTGATGGGCGGACCCGTGATGGGCCACCTTCAGAACGTCCACCCGGGTCCGGCCGAGGCGGCCGAGCAGCACCGACTGGGCCGGTGGTTCGAGGTCGCCCAGCAACGCCAGCCGTAGTCCGCCGGCCAGGGTGACCAGCAGCGCGACGCTGGCGTTGTTGGCGCCGGATGCCGAGGCCGCCGCCTCGGCATCCGGCCAGAGCACCTCCCAGGAGAGGCCCGCCCCGGCCGCCCGCCGTTCGCCGCGCCCGGCGCGCAGCAGCGGGACACCGGCGGCGGCGGCCCACCCTGACACCCGGGCCGCCTCACCCGGCGGATCGTCCAGGGTGGTGCCCTCGATCGCCCCGACCCGGCGCCCGCGCAGCACCCCCGGTACGCCCTCGACGTGATCGGCGTGAAAGTGCGTCACCAGCAGCAGTGGAACGGCGGTGATGCCGAGGTCGCGCAGGCAGCGGTCGGCCGCGCGCGGGTCCGGACCGGCGTCCACCACCACTGCGCTGTCGGGCTCCCGGCCGCCCCCGGACACATCGGCGGGGACGACGGGGAGCACCAGCATGTCGCCCTGGCCGACGTCTTCCCTGTCAAGTCTGTGCGTGTTGCTGGGGCACTTCAAAGCCGAGCAGACTGCTTGCCCTTGACGCTCTCATCAGTGACACTCCGTAACGCTTCAATTGATCCCTCACCCCCTCTCCCGTCTCCTATGAGTCGGCCTCCGTGCCGCCGCCGCAGTAGAGGTCGACGGGAGCTGTTGGCGGACCAGACCCGGCATCACTCGCTGGCGATCTCCGCCGGACCTGGCCGCCCTCTGGTCGTCGACCAGCTCAGCGCGCCTCGGCCTTGTCAATCAAGGTCTGGGCGATCAGCCGCATCGGTTCCCATGACTCGTCGAGGGGATCGCCGGCCTCTGCCGCGGTCAGGAGGGCGTCGATCCTGGCCTGGACGTATTGCTTGTTAGCGAGCTCGCCCTGGTAGTCCTGGACTGACTCCCTGAATGCTTTCCACTGGACCGGAATGGGAGAACCGTTCGGGCCTTTCAGGCTGTTCAGGCCGAAGTAGAACTCAAGGGAGCATGCCCGGCCGTTGATATTGTCGCTTGCTGTCCCGGACGGCCCAAGGGTTGGGTAGGACTGCGCGTAATCGAGATCGGGCAGCAGGCAGGCGTTGTAGTGTTTCGGCAGCGCGACGCCCGCAAGCTGCCTGATCGCCTCCCGGCCGGCGGTGTCATTGTCGACGAGTCCGATCACTCGGTTCATCACTCCGGCCGCGGCAAAGCTCTTCAGAGTCGCAACGACCCTGTCGGTTCCGCCCTGCGCTTTCATGGCATCGAAGTCCAGAAACTTGAAGTAGCCAGCGATATCCGGTCTGACCAGCTTCAGCGCCCGGGGAAGGATTCGGGAGTCGAACTTTCCTTCCGTGATCACGATGATGGGCCCCGTGCTGGCCGTCTCCTCCCGAAGCTCCTGCAGAGCCTGCATCGAAACCTCGTCGGTGCTCTTGAACGCACCACCTGACAGCAGGTCGCTGAGATCGAGCCGGAGGATCGCCTGCGGGTCCTGTCCCTCCAGCAGTCCGGCAATGAACAAGCGGTGGTCGCGGTCGTCTTCGAAGAAGAGCTCGAGTTTCTCCAAGCAGAGCCGCTCCAACTCGGTCAGGTCATTCTCCTTGAGCATCCAGGCGGGGCCGCGCTTCAGGTATGCCTGGAGGCCGATCCCCGCGACGTCGTCGTCGGTGACGTTCCGCGCCGGCTGAGCACCCGGTGCGGGATGCCCGTAGAGGTCGTCCTCTCCGTCCCATTCCCTCAGCTCCCGATAGCACTCGGCCATTTCTCGGCGGCATCGCTCTGCAGTGAAGCCCATGAGCCTGAGGCGTGTGATAGCCGTATCGACCGTTGTCCTATAACCGAAATGCCCCGCCTCGTCCTCGAATTCGTGACCGTATGCTGCAGGGTCGATATCGGGGTATTTCTCGAATGTCTCGGGGTCGTCAAAGTCGAAATCGTCAGCCAGGCCCGCGTTTCCCCGGTCGACCATCGTTGCCCAGTTTCGGTGCATGTACTTGTCTTCCTCTTGGAAGACGGTCATGAGCCTGGCCGGCGCATCCCATTTCCCCTCAAGAATTTGCAGGTCTCCCAGAAACAGGTGCCACCTGTCACTCATGCGCTTCTCCGATCATCCAGCCGCTGCTTGCGCTGCCCATGGGCGTTCGGGCTCCATGCTCCTCCTCGGCAGGGCCCGTGGTCTCACGGTTTTCGCAGACGCTCGTCATCCCGGTCTGCGTCGGTCGCTGAGGTGGGTGACCTTCATCTGTGCCTCGAGGGCTTGTTCCAAGGCGGTGGCGCGGAGGGCGAGGAGCTGGATCTGCGCGGCGGCGAGCTTGAGCTGATCGTTGAGTTGTTGATTCCGTCGGCGGAGCCTGGCGTCCCTGGCGGTGAGTCGGTCGAGCTCGCTGCGGGCTCCGGGGGCGGGTCTCGCCGGTTCCGATCGGCGAAGCCCAATCTCCCGGGCGATGCCGGGATAGTTCCGGCGGAACATCGTGTTGCTCATGCCGAGTTGACCGGGGTTGAGCCAGGAGGGCTCAACCAGCGGCTCTCTCTCTCCAGTGTTGGCTCTACTGCTAGATCCTTGGCACTGGAGCGGCCCTCTTTGCGGCGGCCCACTCGGACATGAGGATTGGATCCATCTCGGCAACGTCGAATACGCGCGCGACTTCCCGGTTGGTCTGTACCGCCCGCGGGCCGGCGACGTTCACGTAGCCGCGCGCAAGGAGGCGAGTGATCGTGGTCTCACGCTCATCTTCTGACAGGCGGAGGAACATCTGGGCAGCCCAGACGACCATCGGGTTATTCAGGGCGCGGCACTCGGGCCCGTACTGGCTGAGCGCGATGACCGTGAGGGCTCCCATCTCGTCGCTGTCTCGACAGAGGGCGCCGAAAACGGCCTGTCTGATTCCAAGGATGGGTGAGTCCGGATCGTGGACGTTCAGCGGTTGATAGATCCAAGCGCCATCGGGGGAAATCACCTCTCGCGTCGGCAGTGGCGCGCGATCTCGTGAGGCGAGCTCCACCCGCTCGCGGTGCGTGTTCGACCGACCGCCCGGCCCAGGCTTGCAGGGTTCACCTGGTGCCGCCCAGCAGTGCATGCACGTCTTCAGCCGGGCAGCCTCTCGCTGCCGAGCACGTGCTGCTCGTTCTTCGTTAGTGATCGCCATGACCCGGCATGGTGCCCGAGGGGACCCATCGGAAGGAGCAACCGCGCCCGGGTTGAACCGAATGGAGCACCCCGACTTCGCCTCGAAAGGAGGGATGGGGGCGAAGGTCAGTCACTTCAGTCCCTGCGCGCGGTCCATCACGCCATTAACGCCCATGTCCAGTCCGGTGGTGTCGGCGACCACTTCCGCGCCATGCTCTCTGCAACCGGTCGCACCGCCGCGACTGTCACGTCTGTGGAGTCCTCGAACACACCCCGGACGATGGCTGCCCCCACCTCAGTAGCGGCGTGCACTACTGAGCGATTGGTGGTCGAACTCGACCGCTTGGCCGTCGTATTGGATCGCCGCCTGACCGTTGACGACCGATTTGCCATGGGTCACCAGCCGGGGGATTGCGCAGGGGCTTTGGCTGCATATGCCGCCCGTCGGGGCGCTAGCGTTGTGTATCGAAGCCGCAACCCACAGTGGGTTGCCCCGGCCGGTGCAGCGAACACTGGCCGGGGCGTTGGGCCGATCAGAGAAGGCAGCAACCTATGTATGACCGACCCGCTAGGGATCGAGTGTTTCTCCCCTCGATGGTTTTCCACGCTAGCAGGGCTGATGAGCCGAGTGTGGGATCGCACGGCCTTCGTGCGTCCACGGGCTCTTCGCGCTTGGGCGCGTTGTTCCTGCTGATCGTGCTGGCGTGGGTGATGATCGACCGCCGCCCGATCGAGTGGGAGCGGGTCGTGTTGGTCCTGGCGCTGCTGCGGCTGGCCCAGGACGTGGCCGTCAGCTGGTCCTCGGTGAACCTTCGCTGACCTGGGCCGTCTCACCCGGGCGCACGGCGCCCGGGCTCCTTCTTCCGACGTGTGGCCGCTTCGGAGCCCGCGAGGACTTCGAAGCTGGCACCCTCTATGGCGCCTCTGTGCGCAATCACTCTTTCTGACGACCTGAGTTGACGCCGAAGGAGCCGCGGTGTTCAGCAGGCACAGGGCTGCGACGGCCGGAATCGGCTTCGCAGCATTCGTCCAACTTCACCACCGCGCCTACGAGCAGTACGCCCGCGCCCGCCTGGGCGACCGCGCCCTCAGCCGCCTGGTGGTGTCCCGGGTACTGCGGCACGCAGAGCTGAGCTGGAGCTCCGCCCTGAGTGGGGATCCGAGCTCCTTCACCTGGCGGGTGCTGCGCGACAGCGTCACACAGGCCCGGTCCGAAGCCGCCCTCGCCCCTGCGGACGAACTGCACCGAGTGCTGCCCGACCGTGCCGCGGATGCCGCCCTGCTCCACGAGCGGCTCGGCATGCCGGCCAAGGCCGCAGCCGAACTGATGGGGCTCCACGAGCCGGAGCTTCACGTAGACCTGATGGTTGCCCGCCGGATGCTCGCCGACCTCCGCAACCGAAACAACACCGACCCTGGAGGGTGCACCCGGTAGTCCACACAACCCAGCGCGCCCCGTGGCACTCCGGCGCAGAGCCGGAGATTGTTCGCCACGCGATTCGCCATGTCTCGCCACAGTCACCCGCGCGTGTAGTTCCACCCCTGCGGCCCGTCGGCCTAGTATGACGAGCCGTCATACTTGCATGCTGAAGGCCGGGTTCGGCCATCACCAGGGGGAACGCATGAGCGAGTCCTATTTGCCACGTATTGATGTGAACACGCCAAGTGCGGCTCGAATGTACGACTGGTTACTGGGCGGACGGAACAACTACGACGCCGACCGCATCGCCTGCGAAGAACTTCTGCAAACCGCCCCCAGCACCAGGGAACTCGCCCTGAACAACCGGGCCTTCCTTGTCAGAGTGGTACGGCACATCGCCCAGCGTTACGAGATCCGGCAGTTCATCGACCACGGCTCCGGGCTTCCCACCCAGAACAACGTCCACCAGGTGGCCCAGGCCGTTCACCCCGACTGCAAAGTGGTCTACGTCGACAACGACCCGATGGTCCTCAGCTACGGGCGGGCCCTCTTGGACGAGAACCCGAACGTCGCCATCGTCGACGCGGACATGGTCGACACTGCGGCCATCCGCGCCGGCGCGTCAACGCTGATCGACTTTTCCAAGCCGGTGGCCGCGCTGTTCGTCTCAGTGCTGCACTGCATCCCCGACGAGAAGGATCCGCGCGCGATGATCGAGCGCACGGTCCAGTCCCTGGCCCGAGGCAGTGTTGTGGTGATCTGCCAGCTGGTCAGCCCACACCAACACGTCCGCGAGACCGTGACGCGGCTGATGGAGAGGCAGACGGACGGGCACTGGGGCGAGGTCCGGACGGAGGCTGACGTACACCAGTTCTTCGCCGTCGACCGGCTGACTGTCGACAAGACCGGACTGCTCGATGTCACCAATTGGAACCCCGACACCGAGGTGTTCCCACGGCAGCGCACGAACGAATGGACTGAGTACGGCGGACTCGCCACGGTCGATTGAGCGGTGCCGGCGCGCGGCGGGGCAAGGCACCCCAGCAGGCCAGCACCACTGGGCAAGGACTCCGATCAGCCGTCCCGGTGGTGCTCCAGGGCGTCGATGATCAGCGCACGGCTGTCCTCGCGGCCGGGGGCGGTCAGCATCGTGCTGTCGATGATCTCCCGGAGATTCACGAAGCCCGGTTCGGGATCCTCGCCCGGCAGCGGGCCACGGTAGTAGAAGCCGTGGCCACCCCACTCGTTGTAGATCAGCTCCGGCACCGCGAACTGGTGCCCGTTGAACACCAGGCGGGTCAGAGAGGAGACCTGAGACGCGAGAGGCAGCTTCATGGGGATGACGCGCACGCCGATCTGCGGCGTCTCAACGTACTTGAGCAGCTGTTCCATCTGCTCCACCATGATTTCGGGTGACCCGAATTCCTGGAGGAGCGCGCTCTGTTTGATGAAGAACACCGAGCGCGGCGGTCGCTCGAAGAAGCGTTCGTGACGCTCGCCGCGGACTTTGACGATATGGCTGACCATCCCGCGCTGGTTCGCCATGACGGTCGCCTCCGTGACGACCCTCCTGTAGCCGTCGGTCTGGAGCAGGCCGGGCACGACGCCGGTCTCGACGGAGAACAGATCGCTGGCCCTCGTCTCCAGCTCGATCAGTCGCATGAGGTCGCTCGGCACGGCGTCTCGGTTGGCCGCGTAGTACGGCGCAACCCAGCCCTTGACTGAAGCGTCCCGAGCCAGCTGCATCAGCTGCTCGAAATCGGGGCCGGGCCGAACCCCCAGCTTCTTCAGGATGAGGGCGATGCCCTCGGGCTTGTCCAGGCGGATCTCGCCGGCCTCGATCCGGCTGTACTGCGACTTCGAGAACCCGGAGGTCTCGGCCACCTCTTTCTGCTTCCGAACCCCACGAAGCGTCCTCAGCCGGGCCCCCAGCAGTAGCGCGGGCATCGCCCAGGATCCCCCGGCGTCCGCCCCCGGACCAGGCCGCTGAAACGGAACTACGACGCCATCGTTGCCATCGTCGTTTATCGCACCGTCGACCATAGGGACCCCCTCATGGGAAAACACGCTCGCATGTTTAGCGGAGCAAGTTTCCCACATGGGGGCACCCCCGGTCACGCCCGACGAGTGCACGGGCGTTCATTCTTGAATTTGATCATTAAATCAGGTGATCAAATTCTCCGTTCCTGGCTCCGTCGAGATGGGCGTCGATCTCGGCGGGGGTGAAGACGAGCGCGGGTCCGGTCGGGTCGGTGCTGTTCCGGACGGCCACCCGCCCGTCGTCCAACTTGCGCATCTCCACGCAGTTGCCGTTGCCCTGGCTGCGGCGAGCCTTCGTCCACGGGCTCTCCGCGTTGATCTGGTCCGCTGGCATGCCATTGGTGTAGATGATCATGGTTGGCCACCTCCTATTGTGCGAATATCTCCCGGCGCTCCACCGGTCATACAAGTGGGGGAAATCCCTGATGGGCGCCCTGCGCAATCCCACGGGAAATTGCGCGGGTAGGGTGGGTTGAATCATTCCCTGCAAAAATCGAACACCACCACCCACCAAAAGAGTGAATGTGGCCTCAACTTCACGTACATATGATCAGGGATTGATATGATGAGCAGAACCAAGGCCGCCCACCTCGGCCCGGGATTTGGTGGAACCGACCTCAGCAGCACGCCTGCGCCTCGCGCATGAGGCATCACCCGTGGTTCCAGCGACTTCAGTGCGGAGTGGCCTCCTCCTATGGAGTGCCCTGGGCGAGGTCTTGGGGAGCCCGCCCCGCTGGATGGGCGGGCTGAGGGTCGTCGGGTGGTGTCAGCCGCAGGTTGTCGCCGGACGGCTGGCAGTTCGTCGGCCTGCCCTGCGGCCCGGGAGGGTCTGAGTCCTCTGGGCCGGTGTGGTCGGGCTGGGGTGGTGGCCAGACTTCTGCCGCTCGATCGCGAGGGCGCGGAGCTCCAGCAAGTATCGGTGAAGGCCTGCGTGGGTGTGCGGG
Source organism: Kitasatospora sp. NPDC088351 (assembly GCF_040685575.1). Lineage (NCBI taxonomy): Bacteria > Bacillati > Actinomycetota > Actinomycetes > Kitasatosporales > Streptomycetaceae > Kitasatospora > Kitasatospora sp. NPDC088351. The sequence continues at coordinate 28,773 of NZ_JBFBIL010000015.1, forward strand.
ACGACGCCGGGATATGCGTCGGCGGCGGCAAGTCCGGCTTGCCAGTCGAGATCGTTGTCCGACGTGGGTGGCAGTCTGAACAAGGCAGCTTCGAAGGTCGTGAGCTCAGCGAAGAGCTTCAGCCGCTGGGGAGGCATCGCCAGCAGCCATTCCTTGGCCGGGGCTGCCTTGAGCGGGCGATCCGCGAACAGGTTCTTCAGTCGTCGCAGCCGCTTGTTGAACTGGGTTCTGAGCTCGCGTTCGAGGCGGGCCGAGTAGGTCCGCGCCAAGGCCAGTTCGTCGGCCGTGAGGAACGGGGTGAGGACTGCCGATCGGCTGACGGAGGTCGAGGTAACCAAGACCGGCCTTTGGGCGGTAAAGGGATGAACCACGGCAGGATTGTCGTGCACTCAGGCGGGGCAGAGCGGTGTCGGCTCGCCGCTCTGTCCCGCTGAGATTCAACGGCCGGGACATCAGATGGCCCGGCGCGACCAGCCGGCGAGCCGCAGATGTCGGCGTTCACCTGTGAGTGCACCATCCGGTACACGCGAACGTGCACAGTGCGCCGTACTCCAGGGCGCCGGGGCCACCCGACCACCGACCGTACTGATCACCAGCACAGCTATGCGGTGGCGACTGTTCAGTTTCTCGGCCGAACGTGAGCTGTCAGCGGCGGTTGGGAGCATGCCGGGGACCTGTCCCCTCCTGAAGGGCTACCCGTGCCGTCGATATCACCCGAGCAGGCCCGAGCCGACATGATCCGGTACGGCAACTGCACACCCCGAGTTCTCTACCCCGGCAAAGCCCGCGCGCCGTGGGAGTGCGAGTGCAACGTGTGCAAGGCCATCATCTACCCGAACCGGAACAACGTGATGAGTGGCCAGGGAGCCTGCAAGTACTGCGCGCCGAACGCCCCCGTCGATCCTGTCAAGGCGGTGGCCCTGATGCGCGACCACGGGTTCCGGACGCTGGTCGATTTCCCCGGCGCCAACAACGCCTGGCTTTCCCAGTGCACCGCAGCCGGCCACCTGGTGGCGCCCCGGTACGGAAACGTCAGGCTCCGTCATGACGGCTGCCAGTTCTGCAAGCGGTGCGGCGTCGTGTCCCAGGCTGTGGCTGAGGCCGGGGCGGACCTGCGCGCGACTGAGGCCCTGACTGACATGGAGTCGGCCGGCTTCAAGCCCGTGGAGCCGTTCAAGGACGTCGCCTCGCCGTGGCTCTCCCTCCACAGCGAATGCGGCCAGCTCGTCAGCCCCAACCTCAACAACGTCCGCACCCGAGGCGAGTGCTGCGAGTTCTGCGCGAAGTACGGCCTCGACCCGGAGGCACCCGCCTGGCTGTACGTCCTTGAGCACCCGCTCTACGGGGCGTCGAAGATCGGCATCACCGGCCAGTACACCCAGGAAGACCGCGTGGCCCGGTTCGAGAACGACGGCTGGAAGGTCATCTCCAAGCTGCCATTCGCCACTGGCAGGGAGGCCCGTGAGGTCGAGCAGGCGGTGATCAACGCGCTTCGCCCGGAAGGCAGACGGAAGAAGGAGGGTTTCCTGACGCCTGCGCAGATGCCCACCGGGGGCTGGACCGAGACCTTCGACGCCACCACAGTTCCGGCCGCTCTGTTGCTGTCGATGGCCCAGGGTCAGGGCGCTTCTCCGATCGCTGCGTGATGCCTGGTGAAGGCGGTGTGCTCTGCGCTGTACCGACCGGTGCGCGTTCGGGTGTACGCCGGCAGCCGGCGAGCTGCAGAGGATGGTCGGTGGAGGCGGGCTGCGGAGGCAGCCCGCCTCCACCGACAGAGTCAGAGCCCCTTGGCCTCGCGCCAGACCTTGAGCTGCGCGGCGATCTTCGTGTCCATGCGGAGCTTGTCGGGGGTGCCTGTGAAGGCCCGGACAAGCTCAAGCATCACGCGGTCTCCCCGCTCGGTCAGTTTGGGCGCCACGAGCTCCACCAGCTCGACCCACTTCGCCTGCGAAAGCGTGGCATCCAGCTTCGGGATGATCGACTGGAAGGCGAAGGACCGGAGCGCGTAGGCGGCCTGCGGGCCGTCGAACCGCTTGATGAGCTCGATGTAGTACGGCTCGGCGTTCCAGGCGACGCCGTAGCCGTTCGTCAGGAAGACGTTCACGAGCGTGGCGACGTAGGGGGCCGTCAGGAGCTCGGGCACCTCGCCGTGGCGGCCGACGACGTCACGGAGACGCCGCGCAACCGGTGGCTCGTTGTAGAAGTTGTTCGTCCCCTGGTGCGCGCGCATGAGGTCGTCGAGGGTTTCCTGGACCTCGACGAGCCGGTCGGACTCGGGAAGGTAGGCCGCGCCGCCGTCGACCAGCTCCAGGAGCTCCTTGGCCCGGTCGGCCCTGTCCTTGTCCGCATTGGCCCGGAACCGCGCGAGCTTCACTCCGAGCTCGCGGCGGGTGTCCTCGCTGATGAACGACCAGAGCTCGGGCCAGAGCAGCCGGACGTTGTCCAAGACGTGCGGGTCAGCCGTGGGCGGGGTGTAGATGCCGAAGAGGCCGTTGGCCAGGTTGTTGGCCTGCTCCTGAGGGAGCCCGTCAAAGAAGGTGGCCGCGTTCTTCAGCTCGGCGTCGGCGAGTGCCGCGGCCTTGACGTTGTGGAGGAGCCTCCCGATCTCCGCAACGACGGGCCGGGTCTTGAGCTGCATGACTTCCCGGATGCAGGTCTGCAGCCAGTCGGCGAGCTTCAGGCCCGTCAGCTTCTCCACGTTCGGATGCGCGGCGCTCGCGTGGTTGCGCATGTAGTTGATGTGGGTCAGCTGCTGGTGAGCAACGTCGCTGATGAGCTGGATCTTCTTGGCGGCGTCCAGCAGCGCGGCATCGTTGATCTTCGAGAGGTCGTCGCGGGTCTGCAGGGACGCCCGGCGGGCCGGGTCGGCCTCGGCGAGGTCGAAGAAGTAGGCCACGTCGAAATCCGCGACCCGGTCCCGCAACTGGGTGATCGTCTCGTCCCAGAGGTAGCTCAGGGCTGCGTCGAACAGGCCCGCGGCTCCAGCGAGGATCATCTTGGAGATGTAGGGGGACCGCGCCAGCTGATCGGCGTTGAGCTCGCCGAGGATGTCCGGGGTGTTCTTGAGCAGGACGTGGCGGTCCCCGGCACTGACGATGATGCTGTCGGTCGGCAGCCCCCACTCCTCAAGTACCGAGAGCATGAACTCTTCGAACGCCACCAGATCAGCGCGAGCGGCGCCCACCAGATCCTTCCGCTCGGTGGATGCGGGCAGGTTCTGCGGGGCGTCAGAACTCACGGAATCTCCTTCGAGGGTCGAGGTGACTCTCCCGGGGTCATCAGCGGCGGCAACAGGTGTGCGCCCCCCGGCGAGGCCCTCCGAGGGTATCCACCCAGAGTCCCGGCGAGCATGCTATTTCCTTAGCCCGCAGCTCAGTTGACGCGCTCGCGACACCCCGAATCACCTGCCTCATCAAGCGGTCCCGGGTGCGGTCGCCCTGGGCCTGGGGCCGGCCTTCCCGCCCCCAGGCCCGGATCCTGGCTCAGGGGCGACCGAGGGCTCGGAAGGTCCAGCCAGCCGCGCGCCAGCGGTTCGCGTTGAGGGTGCCACGGGCATCGATGGCCCTTGGGACGGCGATGTGGCTGGCGAGGTCGGCCGGGTCGGTGTCAGAGTACTGGGGCCAGTCGGTCAGGTGCAGCAGCAGCCCGGCGCCGGTGACGGCCTGGGTGGGGTCGTCGGCGTAGTCGAGCTGGGGATACGCCCGGCGGGCGTTCTCCATGGCGGCAGGGTCGTGGACGGTGACGTCGGCGCCGGCCCGTTGGAGGGCGTCGGCGACGGCCAGGGCCGGGGAGTCGCGGATGTCGTCGGTGTGGGCCTTGAACGCGGCGCCCCAGACGGCGATCCGCTTGCCGGTCAGGGTGCCGCCGAAGGCTTCGCGGGCGAGGTCGACGGTGTGCTCGCGCCGGCGCCGGTTGATCGCCGCGACCTGGCGGAGCAAGCCGGTGTCGGCGCCGAGTTCCTCGGCGCGGTGGGTGAAGCCGGCCAGGTCCTTGGGCAGGCAGCCGCCGCCGAATCCGAGTCCGGGCCGCATGCCCTTGGCGCCGATGCGGTGGTCGTAGCCCAGAGCGAGGGCGATCTGCTCGACATCGGCGCCGGTCTTCTCGCAGAGCTCGGCCATCGCGTTGATGAAGGAGATCTTGGTGGCGAGGAAGGCGTTCGCGGCGCCCTTGATCAGCTCGGCGGTCGGGATGTCGGTGACGATCAGCGGGGAGCCCGCGGCCAGGATGCTGGCGTAGGCCTTCCGGAAGACGGCCTCGCTGTGTGTGTCGCCGTCCTCGATGCCCAGGACGATCCGGTCCGGTTCCAGGGTGTCCAGGACGGCGAAGGACTCGCGCAGGAACTCCGGCGACCAGGCCAGGTGGACGCCCGCCCCGGTGCGGACGTGCTCGTCGAGGGTCTGCCGCAGCTGGGCGACGGTGCCGACCGGGACGGTCGACTTGCCGACGATCAGCGCGCCGTCGCCGAGCCGGGGAGCCAGGCGGCGGACGGCGGTGTGCAGGTGGGTGAGGTCGTAGGCGCCGGTGCCGTCCTGCTGCGGGGTGCCGACGCCCAGGAAGTGGACGTCGGCGAAGGCGGCGGCCTCCGCGTAGGAGGCGGTGAAACTGAGCTGCCCGGTGGCGGTGTGCTTGGCGAGCAGGTCGTCCAGGCCGCGTTCGACGAACGGGGCCTGGCCCTTGTTCAGGGCGTCGACCTTGTCGGTGTCGGTGTCCATGCCGAGGACCTGGTGGCCGAGCTCGGCCATCGCGGCGGCGTGGGTTGCGCCGAGGTAGCCGCAGCCGATCACGGTGAGCTTCACGAACGTGTCCTTCCAAGAGGGGCGGGCGGCGGCCCGGCCGGGCACCCCGCCCCCCTTGAGAACGGGGGCGTCAAGCGCCGGGCCGGGCGGCCAGGTAGCGGTGGATGCCGTCGCGGATGAACGGCGGGATGGTCAGGACGGGCAGGTGCTCGGGGGCGAAGAACTGGAGCTTGACGCCCTCGGCCAGCGGCAACGCGCTCTCGTCGCCGTCCCAGGAGCCGGCGAAGAAGGTGATGGCCTGCCCCGAGCCGTGTTCGTCCGGGGTCTCGAAGAGCTCGGTGAGGCCGCCGTCGACGGCCAGGCCGGCTTCCTCGTCAAGCTCGCGGACGATCGCCTCGGCCGGGCTCTCACCGGGGTCGCAACCGCCTCCCAGGAGGCTCCAGTGCCCGGGCCAGGCCACGCCGTCGAGGTCGTCGCGCAGGTGCAGGAGGAGCTCGCCGCGGCGGTTGGTGATGATCGCGACCGCTCCGCGCGGCTCGGCGGCGGCCGGGTTCTGGGGAAGGGTGTCCATGCGCTCACCGTAGTGAGCCGACGCCCCGTCATGCCGCAGCGGCCAGCATGTGGTCGGAGAACCAGGCCGCAGCCATCAGCGCCTGCATCCGGGTGCGGTCAAACCTGCCGCCCGGCTTCAGACCGCCGGCCAGCAGCGGCCGCAGCGAGACGGGCGCCTGGTCGAGTGCCGAGCTGATCTGGGCTGTCGCCCAGGGCTCCAGCGGGCCGGACAGCCAGCTCGGGACCGGGGAGGCGAACCCGAGCTTGTCCCGGCTGCCCCAGACCTCCGGGGGCAGGCCGAGGGCCTTCGCAGCGTCCCGAAGGATCCGCTTCCCGGCCGCCGGGTCGGCGATCTTGTGCTCGGCCGGGAGCCGGTAGCAGAACTCGACCAGATCCCGGGCCAGGAACGGCGAGCGCCGCTCCAGCGCGAAGGCCGAGGCCAGTTTGTCGCTGGTCATCACCAGCGGGCGCCAGGCCGTGGTCAGGTCCGCCAGCGTGAGCCCGCGAGCCAGGTCACCGTCGGCCCGGGCCAGGGCGTCGGCGACCACCTCCCGCAGCCGTCCGTCCGGGTCCTGCCCGCGCAGGATCAGCCGGACGATCGCCTCGGCCGGCTCCAGCGGCCCGTCCGACAGCTTGGAGGCCAGCGGCCGGTAGGCATCCAGCCCGGCGCCCAGCACCGCCTCCGGCCCGAAGAGGACGAGTGCGTGGCGAACGTAGCCCATCAGGAACTCGTCCGGCCCCAGCCCACCGACGACGACGCGGATGCCGCGTTCGGCGATGGCCCGGTAGGCCATGTGCTCGGAGAACGTCGACGCGTTGCCCATCGGGTAGTCCAGCGCGTGCATGATCTCCGGCAGCGTGCGGGCGAAGTCGGCGGCGGTCGGCTCGATGATGACCAGTTCGGCGCCGATGTCCCGGGCGACGACGGCCGCGGTCGCGGACTCGTCCAGACGGTCCTGGCCGGGGTAGCGGACCGTGACGCAGACCTGCGGCCGCATCAGGTAGGCCAGCACCGAGGAGTCCAGCCCGCCCGACAGCAGCAGCGCGAAGTCCGAACCCGGGGCCCGCAGCGGGATCCGGTCGGCCAGCAGGGTCGAGAGCCTGGCGAGCGCGGTCTTGTAGTCGCCCTGCCAGGGCTCCAGTCCCTCCAGCTGCCACCAGATCTGCTGGACGAGCGATCCGGTGCCGACGTCGAAGGCCAGCAGTCCGGCCGGCGGGAGGAGCTGGATGCCCTGGAACGGGGTGTCGGCGCCGGTCGGCGTCTCGATGGACAGCATCTCCGGGCGGACAACCAGCGGGGCGGTGCCGTAGCCGGTCAGGGTGGTGACCTCGGAGGCGAACGCGAGCCGGCCGCCGTCCAGACGCCAGTAGAGCGGCTTCTCGCCGAGCCGGTCCCGGGCGAGGAACAGCCGGCCCTCGCGCGGGTCGTAGGCGGCCAGGGCGAACATGCCGTCCAGGCCGGCGAGGCAGCCGGGGCCGAGCTTGGCCCAGGCCCGCAGGACCAAGTGGGCATCGGTCTCTCCGGGCTCCAACGGGATGCCCCAGACCGCGGCGACCTGCCGGTAGTTGTAGATCTCGCCGTTGAAGGTGAGGACGATGCCACTGGCCGGGTCCAGGTAGGGGCCGGGGGCGGCGGCGGTGTCGACGATCAGCAGGGTGTTCATGGACAGCACTGCCCGGCCGTCGGCCGAGATCAGGTGCCGGGTGCCGTCCGGGCCGCGGTGGTGCTGAGCGAGGCCCATCGCGGCGACGGTGGCCTGGTGGCGGACGGCGTCGGCGCCGGCCAGTCCTGCGATTCCGCACATCTGGTTGTCACCCCCGAGCGTGAATCGGTGGCGGCCTCCGCCGGAAGGTCTGTGGTCCGTCCCGGCGGAGGCCCGGGGCATCAGACAACCGCGTCCGGCCGGGCCGGGGCAGGGCTCGCAGGGGGGCTCACAACTCGCGAAAGCGGTTCACTGCCAGCGGTGGAGGCAATACCCTCGGTGATCCGGCGTCAGGTGCCGGGCGTACGAATTCTCGTGCCCAGTCGAGTACGACTTCCCCGTGCCCAGCCGGGGAACGGATTGAGGGGGACGCTGTGGCGTCGACCACCCGCCGGCCCAAACCGCCGAACGACGCGCTGGCCCGGATGATCGAAAAGTGCGAGGGCGCCAGCCACAAATCGCTGGCGCACCGCGTGAACCAGCTGGCTGGCGAGGCCGGGCTGACCACGACATATACGCATACCTCGGTCGCCAACTGGTGCCGCCGGGGCATGGTCCCCGACTGGCCGGTGCCCAAGCTGCTGGCCCAGGCGATCGGCGAACGGCTCGGCCGGCCCGTGCAGTTGGCGGAGATCGGTATGGCGGATGCGGAGACACCGGACGCCGCGGTGGGGTTGGATTTCCCGCGAGAGCCCGCCGACGCCGTGCGCGTCGCCACTTCGTTCTGGAGTTCCGTGAACCGCCGCGACTTCCTCACCGGATCAAGCTTCGCCGTTGCCTCGTTCACGACCCCGGTGACCCGGTGGCTGGTGAGCCCGGCCGACGACCGCGCCGACCACCGCGGCGGCGCCCGTGTCGGCCGGGGCGACCTGGACGAGCTCCGCGACGCCGCCGACGAGGCCCGCCGCTGGGACTCGAAGTACGGCGGCGGCAACTGGAAGGCCAACTCCGTCACCGACTGCCTCCAGCACCGGGCCGCCCCGCTACTGTCCGGCACGTTCTCCGACGAGGTGGGGCGCGAGCTGTTCTCGGTGACGGCCGAGCTGTCCCGCCTGGCCGGCTGGACCGCCTTCGACGTCGGCCAGCACGACGTCGCCCAGCGCCACTTCATCCAGGCCCTCCGTCTCGCCCGGGCCGGCGGCGACGTCCAGCTCGGCTGCTATGTGCTCACCACCATGGCCATGCAGGCCCTGCTGCGGGGCTTCCCCAACGAGGCCATCGACATGACCCAGGGCGCCTTCACCCGCGCGAACGGCCAGGCCGCCCCCAGGGTGCTGGCCTTCACCAAGCTCATCGAGGCCCGCGCCCATGCCCGCGACGACAACGCGAAGGCGGCGGCCTCCGCGCTAGCTTCCTCCGAGATGCTGCTCGACCGGGCCCGCGACCGCGCCGACGAGCCGGCGTGGATCGACTTCTATCACCACGCCCGCCTCTCGGCGGATGCCGCCGAGGTCTTCCGCGACCTGAAGAAGCCGAAGGAGGCCCTGGCTTGGAACGCTCAGGCCGCCGCCATGCAGCCCGGGGTGTTCACCCGCTCGGTCGGGATGCGCCTGGCGATCGTCGGAACCGCCCACCTCCAGGCCGACGACCTCGACCAGGGCCTCGCGCTCGGCAACCAAGCCGTCGACATCCTCGCGCGCGTCCAGTCCAGCCGGGCCCTCGACTACGTCCGCGAGTTCAACGCCGCCCTCGGCCCCTGGCGCCGGGAGCTGGCCGTGCGCGACTTCGTCCACCGCATCCGTACCGAGCTCGGTGTCGCCGCCTGATCTGGGACTCCGGTCAGCCTGTCATCGATTACTGCCACCACTTCCCTTCAGAACCGCGACCGTCCACCCCTCGAAGCTAGCGGCCAATTCGGCACAGCGCTCCAGGCCGCCGCGCCGAAAGGCAACAAAAACCACTGCTGGGACACACGCCAGCAGAAAGAGGAGGAGTGGGACCAGCGAGACGATGACGATGAACATGCGCGTCCCGCCACGCGCGTTCTTCATAAGAAGGGCGACTGACTCCACGGTTCTCCTCAACTCTTGAACGTTGAGCCCAGGAGACAACGTGGGGAAGCCTTGCGGTAGCGGCAAGCCTTGCCAGTTCGATGCAAACGGTAGTCCAGCCAATGGAGGAAGCCCGTGAAAGATCTGCCCAGGTCACCGGCTCGCCGAAGCGAGGTCGAGATCAGTCGGCTCGCGGAAGTTGCAGAGTTCGCAAAGCACTTGTCCATGCTGTTCAAGGAGCTGGGGATACCCCAGCGACAGTACGCGGCACGGATCCTCGTGGATGAGACTGTCGTCTCTCGCTATCTCAATGGTCGGCGTGTGGCAACGCAAGACTTCCTCGACCGACTAATCAGAGAAGTAGATCGCCACCGGGATTCAACAATGCAGGAAGCGGTGGTTTCTCACCTCAAGAAACTGCGACTTGCAGCGTTGAGTGTTGTCGACCCCGAAGCCTTCGAAATGGAACAACTACGAGATAAAATTGATCTCTCCCACAGAGAGATCAAGCGACTGCTTCGCCACCAGGAAGCACTCGTCGTTCTACTCGAAAAGCGCGAAAACGAAGCCGAGGAAGCAGAGCAGAAATTCGCAGCACTAGAGTCGGACTGGGTTGTCGACCGACTGGCAGCACGATCCACTGAGATCCAACTTCGGGGTGAACGAGATCGCCTCAACGATGAGTGCGGACAGCTGCGAGACGAAATTCGCCGCCTCCGAGAAGAGCTAGAATCCGTACGCGACCTTAGGCAGACATCAGAGGGTCGCTGCAGGCAGCTTGAGATCGAACTGGAGGCAGCTGAACTTGCGCTTGCCGAAAGGCAAGCAAACCTTCTCGACGGCACGGTCGAGGTCCTAGACCTTGAAGAGCTGAAAGAGGAGGTCACTCGCGCCCGCCAAGAGTCCAGAATGCATGACGTCGCACAAAAGCTTGTGCTCGCATCCGGATGGTACTCGATAGAGGACCTTCTCGCCCTGGCCTCCTGGCTTCGACAAACCCGGCAGTCTTCCCTCAGTGGAATGGTGCTAAGCGATGCCGTCCGATTCAGATCTGCCGATTTCCTGCTCGAACTCATCGAAGCGGTCCATGACCATGCCCCCCTTGGGATCAGCTACACCTTGCCAATCGCTTCGAGCATTGGGTCACTGCGAAGCCAGGATGACGTTTTACTCCTATACCGGTCCCTTTGGATGAAGTCGCGACTTTTCAAAGTGACCCAGGAGATGGCCTCCACTTGGATCCTGTCAGCAAGTCCGACCATCGCGGCTGACTTTATCAAACTGACAAGATCCCTCGGGGACAAGCGACTGCTGCCATTTCTCCTATTTGATATCGGGGCCTCCGCGGCCCAGTTCGCAAAGGGGGTCGCCCGGGAAATTGTTGACACCTTGCCAGACGATGCGCTCGTTATCGTTGCGCGAAATATCGGCCACAATCCGTCCCGCGTTAGCCGCGGCGATCTATTCGTGAGGTTCATCAAGGACCTCGACCCCAAATCCCAAGTCGATGCCAAGCTGTTCGCAATGGCGGCGTCCCGCATCAGTTCCGATGAGGCCGCAGTCGCACTGTCCCATCTCTATGACCGCGAAATCGAGGAGCTTCACCGGGATTGGGGCCTTCACCGATTTTTCACCCTAAGCAAGCGATTGAACAATCTTCTCGACCGATCAGCAGCAGGTTTCTGGTGAAGGCGAGGGCGACCCGGGGCCGGGTGGCCGGCGACGCGCGCGGCCCGAGCCGGGCCCCTCTGGTTCAAGCTCCAGGTCGAGAACCTGGACCATGGCATGCAACTCGGCCATTAGTCCATCAACATCCTCGCGCACGTCCAGTCCTTCCGATCCCGGGAGCATGCCCGCGAGTTCAACACCGCCCTCAGCCCCTGACGCCAGAAAGCCGCCGCCCGCAACTTCCTGCACCGCACCGCCACCGAACTGGGGATCGCCGCATGACCGCGACGGCCGCCGACAGCCGGCTCACCATGGACGGCACCGCCGATGACCAGCACCCTGAAATCGAATGATTGCTCCATTATCTGACAGCTTGTCAGTCATTGCGTCTAGGGTGGTCGCGCCTCCTAGCAGCGACGACAATGAGGAGTACGGCGATGGCAGTTGAACGTATCTGGCTGGATGTTCCGTTCGCCGAGAAGGACGAGGCCAAGGCTGCCGGAGCCCGGTGGGATCCAGCAGCCCGCCGCTGGTACGCCCCTCGGCCGGGCGTGGCCACCCTGGAGCGCTGGGCCGCCGGCGAGGACATTCCTGAGCTCCTGCCGGGCGAGGACCGCTCGCTCGGCAGCGGCCTGTTCATCGACCTCGTGCCCAGCAGCTGCTGGTTCACCAACGTTCGTTCGTGCATCGTCCAGAAGGACTGGGACCGGCTTCGCCGGATGATCTATTCAAGGGCCCAGGATCGCTGCGAGGCCTGCGGCGCCGGCCAGGACCGCGAAGCGAAGCGCTGGCTGGAAGCCCACGAGCGGTGGACCTACGACAATGCTCGCCGGGTCCAGACTCTCAAACGGCTGATCTGCCTGTGCACTGATTGTCACACTGTGACGCATTTTGGCTTCGCTCAGGTCAGGGGGCTCGCGCCGCAGGCCCGAGCTCACCTGATCAAGGTCACCGGCATGACGCCCGGCCAGGCCGATCAGCACATCGCCAAGGCGTTCGAGGCCTGGAAGACGCGTTCGCGGATCACGTGGACGCTCGATCTGAGCATCCTCACCGATGCCGGGATCACGCTGACGCCGCCGCCGGACGCCGGCGTGCGAGCGGACGTCGCCCGGGAGGCCCTGCGGGCGGAGGCTGGCGGCGTGCCCCGCCAACTCGGCTCCAGCAGCCGGATCGGAGCCCGTCGCAGCCAGTAGGTAGTGCCGGTCGCCGCCCATCCACCTTCGGTGAGGCGAACGGGCGGCGGACGAGGACGCTAGCGGCTGGGTTCCGGTGTGGTCGGCAACGGCACGACCGCTGCCCGCTTGCGGCCTTGCCCGTTGCGGAGGTGGTCGTTCTCGACTTCGAGGACGTTGACCACGCGGGCGAACATGTCGACCTCGGTCTGAAGGCGCTTGTTCTCCTTGATGGCCTCGGCCAGCCGTTCCTTGGTCTGCTTCAGCTCCTCTCGCAGTTTGCGTTCGTTCTCGGGGACGTTCCCCGTGGCTTTGACCTTGGCGTAGAACTCGTCCTTGAGGTCGGTGTGCCGGTGGGTGAGGACGTGCCGCTTCACGTCCGCCTCGACGGCCAGCGCAACGACCGTCAGGGCGCCGTCCGACCTCAGCGGGGTGCCAGCCAGCAGCCGGTCCATCGCGGCCCGGATGCTGTCGCGTTCCTTGTCCTGGCTCATCGGTGGAGTCCTATCCGGTGGTGACGCGGTCGGCATCGTGCTTGTCGGCCAGCTCCGACAGGGTCTCAGCCCGCTCCCGCAGCCGGTCGGCCAGGGGCTCGGGGACGAGCCGGGAGTCGGCCTGCTGCCGCAAACTGCCTGCCGCTTCCCGCAGATGGCGGGCCTGCTGGTCGGTGCGGGCGATGTTCGCGCAGTTGTTGCGGCAGCGGTCCAGGCTGGGCGCCTCGGTCTTGCCGCCTCGGCCGGGGTGGCAGAGGGCCTTGGACCGGTCGTAGTTGCAGAACAGGAAGGCCTCCTTGTTCTCGAAGACGTTCAGGGTCGGGTCGGCCAGCAGGCGGCGGGCCTGCTTGACGGTGGCGATCATGCCGCCGAAGCGGTGGTGTTCCTGGGCCGCGGCGTGGATCAGGCGGCGGGCCGCCGGGCCGGAGACGCCGTCGCCTTCCTGGATGGCCTCGTGCACCTCGCTGAGGTGTTCGGCGACCGTGCGGGCCGTCTCGAAGTCCAGCAGGTCGTGGATGCCGCCGCGGGTCCGCGAACCGTAGCCCTGACTGATAAGCGTCCGCATGTGACCGTACTGGACTGCCAGGGCCACCAGCCCTCCCGGCCGGCGGGCAATGTGCCAGGCCAAGGTGCGGCGGAAGCGACCGGTGCCGACCCGGCCGTGGGGGTCGGGCGGGATCGCCTCGGCCTGCCGGCCCCGGTTCCGCGCGTAGGTGTTGACCCAGTCGGTGAAGTCCTCGACGCGGTTGCTCATCGTGGTGATCGCCAGCGACCTGCCGATCTGGCGCTCGGTGTCCCGCGGGTCGTGGACCTCAGCGGCGAACAGCAGTCCGTCGTGATCGCCTCCGAGGCGTTCCAGCACCCGGACTGCGGTCACGACCTGCGGGACTGCGACCCAGGGCGCCTCACGGACCACTCCGGCGGAGTCGTGGTTGCCGTCCTCGTCGCGGGCGACCTTGAACTGTCGCCCGTAGATCAAGTGCCGCTTGGCCGCCCCTGGCTCGCCTCCGGGGTCCGGGCAGCATCCGCTCTGCAGCCCCAGGATCTCCCCGGTCCTCATGCCCGTCAGGTAGCCGAGCACGATGTAGCAGGCAGTGACCAGGTGTCTGACCAGCGCGGTGAAGGTGTAGAACTCGAACGGCTCGTGCCACGGTTCACTGCCCATCGTGGCGGTGACCGGCGCCTCCAGCAGGCACGGGCCGGGGTTGGCAGCGATGCAGGCCCGCCAGGCCGGCTTTCCCATGATCTGGTGGACCCTCTCTGGCGGTGTCCCGGTCTTCCCTGCGAGGAATTTGGCCGGAACCGCTAGCGGCCGCCCCTTGATGGTTGCTGTCGGGAACGGCTTTCCCTCGGCCTTGAGGCCGTCCAGGAAGGCCCGCAGCCCGTCAGCTGAGGCCGGGTGCCGAAATCCGCGCAGGGCCTCGGCGGTGGCGGACAGACGGCTGTGTTCCTCGTTGGCGGTCATGATGTCGTCGGCGAACTCCTCCACGAACCGCAGAGCCCAGACCAGCAGCGGGCCCATGGTCGCCGGGGCGATCGGCTCGGTGACGTTCTCGCCCAGTGTCGAGGCCGCCGGCAGATAGTCGTCCAATCCTTCCGACAGCCAGGGCGGCGCCACCAACCGGTCCTGCGGCGGAAGGTAGAGCCGCCCGTAGTAGTGCAGCCGCGACAGCCCGACCAGGTAGGAGGTCACGGTGTTGCGGGACAGGCCCCGGACCTTGTCGAGATGGACAGCGAACTCGGCCAGGTCCTCGGCGGTCACCCGCGACAAGGTGGTGATCCCGCGCTCGATCAGCCACTGGGCGAAGATCGACCACTGGTTGACCGTCTTGAGGACACGGCCTGAGCTGAGCTTGGACCGCATGGCCGTCCCGTGCCGGAGCATGTCGGGGTCTGGCAGCGGGTAGTTGATGAGTGACCACGTGGCGTAACGGAAGGCTTCCCGGAAGACCTCGGGAAACCAGGCCCAGCGGATGAGATCGTCGGTCGCCGACGGGTTCTGCGTCAGCGCGAGCAGCGACCACCTTTCGTCGCCGTAGCGCGGGAGGAGGACGAGCCGCTGTGCGGGAACCGTGTCGGGGTCGACGATGAAGTCGCCGGCCGCGGGAGCGGCAAACCGCAGGTCAGGAGCCAGGCTCATGCGTCGAACCCCTTCCTCAGGAGCTGGTCGATGACCTCGCGGTCCTTGGCACTGACGCTGTTCAAGGCGTCGCTCCATTCGGTGTCGGTGAAGTCTGGTGCCTTCCTCAAGTCCCGTAGCCGTTCGTAGTGCTCTCGCCAGTCCTGGTCCCACACGTCCGCCGCGAGCACTGCCTTCAGTTCCTCCAGCATGTACAGCAGATAGGCCAGCCGCGGCAGGTGCCGGGGCGTGACCACGGCGTTTGGACAGGCGATGCAGAGCAGGAAGGACGCCCGACAAGGTAGGCCCGGCATGCCGAACGGACTGTGCGTGTAGTCGCTGCAACTGGCGGTCGCCGTGTCGGCGCTGGTATCCGTCTCCGCCCGGCTGATCTGGGCCTTGAAGGATGCCTTGGCCGACGCGACAGCTTCCTCGACACCGGCGGTGATCACCGGCTGGGCCTCGGTGTGCGTGCGAGGATCCGGCAGGACGTAGACACCGTCGTGTGTGTCCTGGCTGTGCTGGGTGGGAGTGCGCTGATGCGCGATGACCACGGTCTTGCGCAGGCGCCGGAGGTTCAAGGTCTTGCCGTCGCCCAGATGCCGGTTCCAGTTGCGCCAGACCTGGGCGTGGAGGTTGCCGTTGAACAGCGCGGCCGCCGATTCGCCGTAGACCCCGTGCCACCGCGCCATCCGCCAGACGATCAGCCGGTCGGTGGGCGCCTCCAGATACTCCAGAGCCATGCGGGCCGGTGCGGTGGCCTCGATGGCCTGGGTGATCAGCCGCCCAGGAGAGTCCGCGCCCCAGTCCGTCAGGTTCCGGGTCTCATAGCGAGCCGGCTGACTGCGTCGCCGCTTCTCCAGTTCCACCCGGTAGATGGTCTGCCCCTCACCCGTGTCCGGGCTCGCCTCGGGAACCTTCAGTTCCATGACCGGAGTCGCGTTCCAACCGTAGGCAGCGATGATCAGGACCATCAGCGCGCAAGCCTCGTTGGTGCTCAGGAACAGCCGCATCCAGGTCTTCTCAGGCTCGACCCCACCCAGTGCCTTCCCGTAGCGCGGGGTAGTCCGTCGCCGGTCGTCCGTGCCGACGTAGCTCGGCATCACTGCGGTGCGGACCAGGTGGTCCAGGGCCTCGCCGACGAGCCACTCATCGGTGCCCTTGGCGAACCTGCCAGCCTTCCAGTCCTGAAGGTACTGCCAGTTGTCGCGGATGCGGTGCAGCGCGGGCCGGAACATCCGTGTCGCGGTCAGTTTGATCTCGTCGAACTCCTCAGCCGAGTATGCGGTTTCCGCGCTCTCCTCCTTCGGCACTCGCCTCGTCATCAGCTTCCGCGTCTCCTCCGGCACCGCCGGGTGGTCCCTGAGCAGACGGGCGACCTTGCGGATCTGCCGCGAGCCGGTCGAGTTCGGCATCCGGCTCAGGCGCCAGGCCGCCCATATCTCGGGGGCCAGCTCGCTCAACGACTGCGGAACCTGGTCCTGATCAGCCAGAAACCGGCTGAAGTAGAGCACAACCAGCCAGCATTCCCGGCTGGACGGAAGCGTCTTCCAGGCGCCGTCCGGCGCAGTGTGGACGGCGAAGACCTCCGCCAGCTCCCGCTGAAACCGCGGGCCGACCGCCAGCTGCGCGAAGTCGTAGCTGGCCTTGTTCACGCCGTCCTCGGCCACGTGCTGGACCACCAGGCCACCAGGTCCCAGCGGCTGCCGACGCCGGTGCTCGCCGTCGGGCAGCGGCGCGCGTCGTCCTCGTGTACTCATGCCACGACCTCGCTGTCCAGCACGCGCTCCGACATCTTCGCGATCCGGGCCAGCAGCTCGTTGGTGCCCGGATCGGCCTCGTCCAGCAGCAGGGAACGGACCTGAAGGTCCGAGACCGGCGCGAGGTAGATCTTGCGGGTGGTCTCCTCACTTTGGTGATCAAGGAGGTCCTTCACCATGCGCCAGGCATCGCCGTAGAGCAGCCGGAAGTCCCGCCTCTCCTCCGGTGTGAGCCCGAACCGCTTGTCGAGCGCATGCTGGAGCGCGACCAGCATCTTCAGCGCGAAGGAATGCCTGGCCATGTGCGGTGTGAAGTAGGGCGGCTGGGCGACGTGGCCCTCCAGTATCCGCTGGCACCGCTCGGACGCTGCCCGGTAGACCGCCTCCCAGGAGTGCGGCAGGAACGGCTGTCCGTCCTCCGACAGCCACAACCACAGCGGCTCCAGCCCAGCCTCGCCCTCGATGAACAACCGCTGACGTTCCTCGATGTCCAGCGTCGTCAGCCCCCGCTCCAGCATCTGTCCCCGTTCGTCCCTGATGTGGAGCGTCGATTGGCGCCAGCCGGATCGTTTCTCCACCACCCAAATGTCGTCCATCGCCTCATAGCGGCCCTTGCCCTGGGCACGGCGGACCACCGCTCGGCGTGTTGTCCGCACGTAGGCGTCGATCGCCCGCAGGCACTCGACCGCGACGTAGAACGTCCGCTCGCGTCGACTCTTCGTCGTCGCCTTCGCCAGGCGCCCGTCGAAGTAGCGCTTGAGACTCTCCTCCAGGGGCGGGACCTCGATCGTCAGTAGCGAGCCGCCTTCCGAGCGCCGCATCCCCGAAGAAAACAGCAGGTCGGAGTAGGCGGCGTTACGGTCGTCGTTGCGGCCTCGCCACGACGGATCACGGCGGCCGTCCGCGGTGTAGCCGCGCAGACCCACATCCCTCCACAACCGGTAGGCGCGGGGCGTCAGCCACTTCACGTTGCTCGACCGCACGTCCTTTGCCCGGGCCGCAGGGACGCTCACCACGTCGCCGTGGCGGCCCATCATCTCGCGCTCCACAACCGGGCTGACCGCCATGTAGCCCTTGCGTACGGCCCACTTGTAGAGCCGCGTCAGTGCCGCGAGTTCCCGGTTCCACTTCGAGCCGCCGATCCGCTGCGGGTTCCGAGGTGACCAGCGCCGCCAATCCTCGAAGTCCAGAAGGTCCTCGGGATTGGCCTCATACCAGTTCTTTCCTTGCTGCCAGAGGAAGTTGAAGAAAAGGCAACAGTCCCCGGCGTAGTTTCGCCGCGTCTCTCTGGCCAAATGTGCGAAGGGGGAGCGCGTCAGGAAATGCGTCAGTCTGGGGTCCACCCTGTAGTTCGGGTCTGTCATGAAGACGTCCCCGGGGTCGATCCGGCTGACCTTCTCCCGCTGATCAAGGTCAGTCCAGCCTCGTAGCACAGGGTGATCGCTCACCACTGCGGACCGACCTCTTGTCACCCAGTGCACCTGCCAGGACTTGCTCAACACGTTCCTCTCCGCTCGCAACACGTACTGCTGCAACACGTAGATTCAATAGGGAACTCCGCGCACATCGCCATCCGCCACCCCGGGGGCGGCCAGCCGGTGGCGATCCGGGTGAGCAGGGGCGGTCGCAGCAGGACGGCCGGCAGGGCCAGCAGGAGCAGGCCCGCCACCAGCAGCCGGATGCGCCCGCCCCGCAGCCGCCTGCCCCGAAGGCCGGCCCGGCCGGGCGCGCCCGCGCCGGTGTCCACCCGCCGGGCGAGCAGCAGCGGCGCCGTCCAGCAGACCGCCACCGTGGCCAGGGCGAGCGACACCGTCCCGAACAGCCCGCCCGGCCAGGACAGTTGCGCGCCCGGCAGCTCGGCCCCGCGCCTCGCCACCGCCGCCAGCCAGCCGACCGGGATCGCGGCCGGCTCCGCGAGCACCCGGGCCAGCGCCGGCGAGAGCGGGTCCAGCGCGAGGACCGCGAAGCCGAGCAGCGTCGCCGGGGCCACCGCCAGCTCGGCCAGCAGATTGCACGGGATCGCGACCAGGCTGATGTGCGCGGACAGCACGACCGTCACGGGCGCGCAGAGCGCCTGGGCGGCCGCCGTGGCGGCGACGGCGCCCGCCAGGTGACGCGGCCAGCCCCGGGCCCGCAGGGCGGCCGCCCAGTGCGGGCCGAGGACCAGCAGGCCGGTGGTGGCGAGCACCGAGAGGAGGAAGCCGAACGACCGCGCCAGATACGGATCGACCAGCACCAGGATCAGAACGGTGCCGGCGAGCGCGGGCACCGCCTGGCGGGGGCGGCCGGTGGCCAGGGCCAGCAGCCCGACCAGGCCCGTACCGGCCGCCCTCAGCACGCTCGGCTCCGGCCGGCAGATGGTGACGAAGGCCAGGGTGACGGCCGTGCCCAGCAGCGCGGTACTGCGCAGCGAGAGCCCGAGCAGGGCCGCCAGGCCCCGGCGCTCGGGCGTACCGGCCCGCCCCGGCGCGCCCAGCAGCACACCGAGCACGATCGCCAGGTTCGCCCCGCTCACCGCGACCAGATGGGCCATGTCGGTGGCCCGGAAGGCGTCCCGGAGATCGTCGGGCAGCCGGGAGGTGTCGCCGACGACCAGACCGGGGAGAAGACCCCGCGCGTCCGGCGGGAGCCCGTCGGAGGCCGCCCGCAGGCCGCCCCGGAGCCGGCCCGCGATCCGTTGCGGCAGGCTCGGCGTCGCGAGCTGCCGGGGCGGCCCGTGCGGGAGCAGCAGCGCGGCGGACTCGGTGTCGTGGCCCTCACCGGCCGGGCGGACCTCGGCCTCGACGGCCAGCCGGGCCGACGGGAGCAACCGCTGCCAGGCCTCGACCGCCTGCCCTCGCACCAGCACGGTCACCGGGGTCCGCGTCCGGACCGTGTACCCGGCACCGCTGGTACGGCGGTCACCCGGGGCAGGCCCGTCCCGGACGGTGACACGGTCCGCCACGGCGTCCACGGTGAGGACGGCCTGCCCGCCGGTCGGCCCCCCGCTCCGGGAGGTACGGGCTCTCGGGTCGCCGGTGACGGTCAGTTCGACGCCCACTTCCGGGGCGGGCGGCGGCGGTTCGGGCGGGCGGCCGGCACCCCGGGGAGCCGCGGCCGCCGCGGCACGGGCCAGCTCGGGCAGCGGCCCCCGGTGCAGGTCGGCGGTGTGCAGGAGGGTGGCGGCGGTGGCCGCCGCACCGGTGAGGAGGACGGCGGCCAGGGTGGCGGCCGTCCCTCGGCTCCGGCGCACACCCGGGCGGGTGAGCAGGAGGACGCCCACCACTGCCGCCGCTCCCGCCGACACCGACGCCACCGCACCGTGCCCCGGGTCCAGGCCGAGCAGCCCGGCCGCGACCACCCACGCCGACACGGCGGGGAGCAGCAGCCGGAAGTCGGCGGCCGGGGCACGGGCGGGCGAAGCCGGGTCGACGGTGGCGATGACGGTACCTCCCTTCGGCAAGGCGGCGGAGCGGGGACGACGGACGGACCGGGCGGCGGAGCGGGGCGGGGAGTCAGAGGGTGAGCAGCGGTCTGATCTCGGCGTAGATGTGCTCGCCGATGCCGTTGACCTGTCTCAGCTGGTCGAGGGAGCGGAACGACCCGTGCGACGTGCGGAACAAGAGGATGCGCTGGGCAAGCGTCGGGCCGACGCCGGGGAGGGTGTCGAGCTGCTCAAGGGTGGCCCGGTTGATGCTGACCGGCTGCTTCGGCCCGGCCGCCGCCGGAGGGCCGGATCCCGCCCCGGCGGCAGGGGGCGGCCCGGGCTCGCCGACCAGGATCTGCTCACCGTCCGTCAGCACCCTGGCCAGGTTGAGGCTCTTGGTCTCCGTCTCGGGCAGCGGGCCACCGGCCACACGCAACGCGTCCGCCACCCGGGACCCGCCGGGCAGGGTGTGCAGCCCCGGCGCGTGCACCCTGCCCCCGATGTCCACCACCACGGCCCCCGCCCCCGGGCCGGTATCGGGGCCGGCCCGGGCAGCGGCATCGGAGGCGGTCTCCGCCGAGGCCGGTCCGCTCGCCGCCGGTGCCGGCGCCGCCGAGGCGACCGCCACCACCGGCACCGCGACCGGCCGGGGCCGCGCCAGCCAGAAATGCTGAAGGCCGTAGCCCACGGCAAGCAGCAGCAGGACGGTGAGCCCGGCCACCGCCCGCCGGTCGAGTACCACCGCCGGGGCGAACCGCGAACGCGCCCTGCCGCCCCCAGCCGCAGGCGGCTCCACCACACCCGGCTCCGACACCCCTCCCAGAGGCACCCCTCCCAAAAGCGGCCCGCCCGAAGTCACGCCCGACGGCGGCCCGGTGGCCACCGGCTCCCCCGCACCGAGCGGCCCTTCGGCCGCCGGCAGCAGTGCCGACATCCGCAGACGGGCGGTCTCACCGATCTCATGGCGCTTGGCCGCGCCGAGGCTCACGCTGGTCATGCGCAGCACGCTAGGAGCCCTCGGCCACCCTCGGGAGAATGACCAAAATCCTGTGGAAAACCAGGGGGTTGTGGATAACTCAGGTCACTCGTACGAGTGCCGATCACTCCTACGAATTGACCACCACCACGCCACCCGGCCTCAGCGCGGCGAGACCACCACCGCCAGCAGCCCCGGCCCGACGTGAGCGCCGATCACCGCTCCCACCTCGCCCACGTACAGGTCCCGCAGCCCGGGCACCCGGCCGCGCAACCGCTCCGCGAGCGGCTCCGCCCGCTCCTCCGCCGCCAGATGATGAACGGTGATGTCGACCTCGCGCTCGCCCGCCCGCTCGACCGCGATCTCCTCCAGGCGGGCGATCGCCCGGGACGCCGTCCGGACCTTCTCCAACGGCTCGATCCGCCCGCCCGCCAGGTGCAGCAGCGGCTTCACCGCCAGGGCCGAACCGAAGAACGCCTGGGCCGCACCGATCCGGCCGCCCCGGCGGAGGTGCTCAAGTGTGTCGACGTAGAAGAAGCCGCTGGTCACCGCCGTCCGCCGGATGACGGCCTCGGCCACCTCGTCCAGCTCCCGCCCGGCCGCGATCGCCTCGGCCGCCGCCAGCACGCCGTACCCGAGAGCCATACCGACCAGCCGGCTGTCCACCACCCGCACCGGGACGGGCGCCTCGGCCGCCGCCAGCCGGGCCGCCTCCACGGTGCCGGACAGCTCACCGGAGATGTGCACCGAGACGATCCCCTTCGCCCCGGCCTCGGCGGCCGCCCGGTAGGCGGCGGCGAAGGACTCGGGGTTGGATCGCGAGGTCGTCACCCGCTGCTTGCCGTTCAGCGCCTCGGCGACGTCCTTCGGGGAGATCTCCACCCCTTCGGCGAGGACCGAGTCACCGACCGCGACGCTCAGCGGGACCACGGTGATCCCATGGCGATCAACAGCTTCGTGCGGCAGATAGGCCGTGGAATCGGTGACAAGTGCGAGGTCGGCGGGCATGAGGCGGAGGTTACTCCCCGCCCGGCCCGGATAACAGCGCCGGACGGCAGCACCCGGACGACGAGGCCGGGACACCCCAACAACACGGCATACGAGGCCTGCGGGACCGACAGGACCAACAGGACCAGGACACCCGGGGCCGACAGGTCAGCCCGCCGACGATCCCGTCGTCGGCTTCCGCAGCCGCTGCGCCAGCCGGGCCAGCGGGTCACCGAGGCCCAGCAGGTCCTCGGCGCTCGGCCGCCCGCCCTTCCCGTCGGTCAGCCCCGGCCGCTGCTGCGACCCCTCCCGAGCGGCACCCGCGGCACCGGCCCCACGCCCGGCACCAGCCCCTGCGGCCCCCGCGGACCCGGAAGAGCCCGCACCCCCCGACGTGTCCCAGTGCCGCAGCGCCCCCGCCTCGCTCTCGCACTCCTTGCTGAGCCGGCTCAGCTCGTCGTCCGCGAAGCGGTGCATCCGGTCCTGGGCGGCCCAGCGCATGGTCTCGGCGGAGTGGGTGATCCGCTCGGCCCGCTCCCGCAGCTCGGGCAGCTTGGCCGCGATCCGGCCGGCGTCGGGCTCGCGCTCCAGCGTCCGCAGCTCTCCGTCCAGCTCGGCCGCGTGGACGTCGAGCCGGGCCAGCAGGCCGAGCGACTCGCTGAGCTGGCCGTCCTGGGCGAGGCCGCTCTCCAGTACCTGGCGGGTGCCGCTCAGCGAGGTCCGCAGCCCGAGGCGGACGGCGGAGATCTGCCCCTGCGGGCCGGCCTTGGTGTACGTCTTCGCCTTGAGGGCGGCGTTCTCCACCGCACGCCGGGCGTTGGCCTCGTGCCGATCGACCTTCGCCGCGACCGCCTTCGCCGCCTTCACCGTGCCCACCACGGCCAGGACCGCCACCGCGATCCCGAAGAGCAGGGCCAGGCCGATCATCACGCCGAGCACGTCCATCACGAGTCACCTTCCGACAGCCGAACCGGCCCCCACCGGGCCCAACGCGGACCGGGTCGCCGAGGGTTCCACGGTAGCCTCCACTCCGGTCCCGGGGCAGGCCGAACGAGCCTCCGACGGCCGAGATCAGGGACAAGTCGGGGATCTCCCCCGAGGGTCCCCCGCCCACCGGACCAGTCGGCGGGATCAGCCCGGCCACGACGCCCGGAACGCCACGGGGCCGGAAGCACCACCACACCCGAAGCACCACCACGCCCGGAACGCCACAGGGCGGGCGCCCCGAAGGACACCCGCCCCGAACAGCCGGACACCGGCGAAACGTCAGCCGGTGACGATGTTCACCAGCTTCGGCGCACGCGCGATCACCTTGCGCACCGGCGCGTCACCGATCGCGGCGACGACGGCCGGGTCGGCCAGCGCCAGCGCCTCCAGCTCGGCGTCGGAGATCGCCGGGGCGACCTCCAGCCGGGCCTTCACCTTGCCCTTGACCTGCACCACACAGGTCACCGTCTCGTCCACCACGTACGCCGGGTCGGCGACCGGGTAGTCGGTGTGCGCCAGCGACTCGCCGTGGCCCAGCCGGCGCCACAGCTCCTCGGCGATGTGCGGGGCCAGCGGGGCGACCAGCAGCACCAGTTGCTCGGCCACCACCCGCGGCGTGGACCCGCGCTTCACCAGGAAGTTGTTCAGCTCGATCGCCTTGGCCACGGCCGTGTTGAAGCGCAGCCCGGTCATGTCGCCGCGGATGCCGTCGATGGCCTTGTGCAGCGCGCGCAGCGTCGCCTCGTCGGCGGGCTCGTCGGTGACGACCAGCTCGCCCGTCGCCTCCGAGACGACGTTGCGCCACAGCCGCTGCAGGAAGCGGTACGAGCCGACCACCGCACGGGTGTCCCACGGGCGGGAGACGTCCAGCGGGCCCATCGACATCTCGTACAGGCGCAGCGTGTCGGCCCCGTACTCGTCGGCGATCTCGTCCGGCGCGACGGCGTTCTTCAGGGACTTGCCCATCTTGCCGGCCTCGCGCTTGACCTGCTCACCCGCCCAGAAGTACGCGCCGTCGCGCTCCTCGACCTCGGCGGCGGGCACCGGGAAGCCGCGCTCGTCGCGGTACACGTCGGCGGTGATCATGCCCTGGTTGAACAGCTTGTGGAACGGCTCGACCGAGGAGACGTGGCCCAGGTCGTGCAGCACCTTGTGCCAGAAGCGGGCGTACAGCAGGTGCAGTACGGCGTGCTCGGCACCGCCGACGTACAGGTCGGCGCCGCCGCCCGGCTTGGTGGCCGTCGGGCCCAGCCAGTACTGCTCGTTGGCCGGGTCCACCACGCGCGAGCCGTTGGACGGGTCGACGTAGCGCAGCTCGTACCAGCACGAACCGGCCCAGTTGGGCATGGTGTTGGTCTCGCGGCGGTACCTCTTCACGCCGTCGCCCAGGTCCAGCTCGACGTTGACCCAGTCCTCGTTGCGCGACAGCGGGGTCTTCGGCGAGGAGGCGGAGTCGTACGGGTCGTAGGTGTGCGGCGAGTAGTCGTCCACCTCGGGGACCTCGACCGGCAGCATCGACTCGGGCAGCGCGTGCATCACGCCGTCCTCGTCGTAGACGATCGGGAAGGGCTCGCCCCAGTACCGCTGACGGCTGAACAGCCAGTCGCGCAGGCGGTAGTTGACGGTGCCCTCGCCGATGCCGTGCGCGGTCAGCCAGCCGGTGACGGCGGCCTTGGCGTCCACCACGCTCAGGCCGTCCAGCGAGACGCCGTCCTCGGTGCCCTCGGCGTGCGCCGAGTTGACGATGACGGAGTCGTAGGTGTCGAAGGCGTCGTCCCAGGTGTGCGGGTCGTCGTCGCGCCCGTCGGTGGGCTTGACGACGCAGCGCATCGGCAGTGCGAAGGCGCGGGCGAACGCGAAGTCGCGGCTGTCGTGGGCCGGGACGGCCATGATGGCGCCGGTGCCGTAGCCCATCAGCACGTAGTCGGCGATGAACACCGGGACGGGCTCGCCGCTGACCGGGTTCACCGCGTACGCGCCGGTGAACACACCGGTCTTGACCTTGGCCTCGACCTGACGCTCGACGTCGGACTTGGCCGCGGCGGCGGCGCGGTAGGCGGCCACGGCCTCGGCGGGGGTGGCGGTGCCACCGGTCCACTCGGCCGGGACGCCCTCGGGCCAGGCGGCCGGGACGATCGAGTCGACCAGGCCGTGCTCGGGGGCCAGCACCATGTAGGTGGCGCCGAACAGGGTGTCGGGGCGGGTGGTGAAGACGGTGATCTTCTCACCGGAGCCGACCGCGAAGTCGACCCGGGCACCCTCCGAGCGGCCGATCCAGTTGCGCTGCTGCAGCTTGATGGCCTCGGGCCAGTCCAGCAGGTCCAGGTCGGAGATCAGGCGGTCCGAGTAGGCGGTGATCCGCATCATCCACTGGCGCAGGTTCGACTTGAACACCGGGAAGTTGCCGCGCTCGGAACGGCCGTCCGCGGTGACCTCCTCGTTGGCCAGCACGGTGCCCAGACCCGGGCACCAGTTGACCGGCACCTCCTTGGAGTACGCCAGCCGGTACTCGCCCAGCAGCTCGTCGCGCTCGGTGGCGGACAGCTCCGCCCAGGCGCGCCCGTCCGGGGTCTGCCGCGCGCCGGACTCGAACTGCGCGATCAGCTCGGCGATCGGGCGGGCCTGGCCGGCCTGCTCGTCGTACCAGGAGTTGAAGATCTGCAGGAAGATCCACTGGGTCCAGCGGTAGTACTCCGGGTCGATCGTGGAGATCGAACGGCGCGGGTCGTGGCCCAGGCCCAGCCGGCGCAGCTGCTGGCGCATGTTGGCGATGTTGGCCTCGGTGGAGACCCGGGGGTGGGTGCCGGTCTGCACCGCGTACTGCTCGGCGGGCAGGCCGAAGGCGTCGTAGCCCAGCGTGTGCAGCACGTTGTGGCCGGTCATCCGCTGGTAGCGGGCGTAGACGTCGGTGGCGATGTAGCCCAGCGGGTGGCCGACGTGCAGGCCCGCGCCCGAGGGGTACGGGAACATGTCCATGATGAAGCTGTGCGGCTTCGCGGTGACGTCACCGGCGGCCGGGTCGGCCAGGTCGCCGGCCGGGTTGGGGGCGTTGAACGTGCCCTCCTTCTCCCAGATGTCCTGCCAGCGGGACTCGATCTCCGCAGCCAGGGTGGCGCTGTACCGGAACGGCTCGGTTGCGGCTTCGGCCGCGCCGGAAGCAGGGGTCGTCTCGCTCATGGTCCTTCAAGCTCCATCGATGTCGGTTGGCGAACCGTCGCCGGGCCCGTACCGGTACCCGGCCGGCCACGGCCAGGGCGCGGGAAACGCAGGCGGAAAACAAAAAATCCCCTCGCAGGAGGGGACGCCACGCCGACTCCGGCACCGCCCGAAGGCGCGGCCGGTCCTGGTCAGCGCGGCCGGCTAAGGAGCAGGCGCACGGTTCGCATGGGCTCAGGGTACCGCAAGGGGCTCAGGCGCCTCCCGGCAATGCCGCCCGGGAGGCCGCGTCGAAGTCGCGCAGCGCCCGGGCCACCCGCTCGGACTGCATGCCGGAGGCCAGCGCGCGGGCCAGGACGGCGGTCCTGGCGGCCTCCTCGGGGGCGCCGTCGCGGCGGTGGGAGTCGGCCAGCCGGACCAGCAGCAGGGCCTTGGCCCGGGCCCGGCCGGGGCCGAGGCCGGCCACCGCCTCGGCGAGCAGGGCCTGGGCCCGCCGGTGGTCACCGAGGTAGAGGTACGCCTCCCCCACCATGCCCGCGAGATCGGCCCCCGTCTCGGGATCCGCCATCACCCCGTCACCCGCCTCCGCGAACGCCCGCTCCGCCGCCGCACCGGCCGCCTCCGGCTCGCCCCACCGCCCGTACGCACGGGCGATCCGGCCGTACTGGAGCGCCCGTTCGGCCGGGCCGAGGGTGTCCCCGGCGGACTCCAGCGCCGCGGCCAGCATCGTGACGGCGCCCGACCCCCGCCCGCCCGGACCGTGCGTGGCCAGTACCACCAGAGAGCCGACCACCTCCACCCCGAGCCGGGGGTCGCCGCTGACGTGCGCGGCCCGCAGCGCGGCCACGAACGCCCGCTGGGCGGCCGCGTCATGGCCGAGGTCGTAGGCGGCCGAGCCGGCCAGCCCGGCCAGCCGGCTCGCCGTGCCGTACAGCTCGCGTCCGCGCTTCTCGTCGTACGCGCCGAGCTCCAGCAGTTTGGCCACCATGGCGAGTTCGGCCCGGGCCGGGCCGAGGACGAGCCCGCCCCCGCAGGCCCGCTCCAGCCGCAGCTTGCTCCGGTAGGAGAAGCCGAGCTCGTCGACCAGGCCGGGGTCGATCCGCAGGGCGCCCTCGCCACCGCCGACCGGTGGTGGCGGGGAGGCCAGCCGACGGGCGGCCTGGTCGAGGTCGGCGCCCCGGAAGAGGTCGGTGAGCCGGACCGGCCCGGCGTCGGTGGCCGCCTCGCGCAGGGCGGTCTGGGCGGTGTCGGCCGTCCACGGGTCGGTGAGCAGCCGCGGCGAGAGGATCTTGGCTCCCCGGTTGCCGCCCATCCGGCCCCAGAGCTGCTCATAGGTGACGGCGATGCCCAGCGTGCGGCTGAGCACCTCGCAGACCGCCTGGTCGTGCGGGCTGCGCGGCACCATGCCCCGGTCGCGCCACTTGTACGGGGCGGTGGAGCTGATCGCCAGGCCTGGCTGCAGGGTGAGGTTCACCTCCCGGGCCAGGCGCTCCGGGTTCCAGCCGAGCTGGTGCAGTATCCGGGCCAGTTCCTCGTTGCGTCTGCGCTCCAGATCGGCCATGTCACGACCGTAGCGGGCGGCACGGGCCGGGCGCTGCGAGACGGGTCAACCGTGCGCCCGCCCGGCGGGAAACGCCGAGGGCCGCCTCCCGGAACGGGAGGCGGCCCTCGACTGCTGTGGAGCTACGGGGAATTGAACCCCGGACCTCTTGCATGCCATGCAAGCGCTCTACCAACTGAGCTACAGCCCCTTGACCTGCGTTGTCACCGGGGGCTACCTGCGGTTTCCCTCGGCGACATCGACTACTTTACACGGTCACGGGGGTGGTTCACGAATCCGTTGCCGGAGGCACCCGCGGGCCCGCCCGCCACCCACCGGGTACGGCCGGCGAAGGCCCCCGCGAGGACGGCGGTGACGAGCACCCCGCCGCCGACCGGCAGCACGCACCCGAAGCACCCAGAGCACGCGGAGACGGCGGGAACCCGCAGGACCCGGAAAACGGAGAAGGCCGCCACCCGGTGGGTGGCGGCCTTCTCACTGTTGTGGAGCTACGGGGAATTGAACCCCGGACCTCTTGCATGCCATGCAAGCGCTCTACCAACTGAGCTACAGCCCCGCGACACGCACGGCCCTCGCGGACCGCAGGTGCGGAGTGGAGCTACGGGGAATTGAACCCCGGACCTCTTGCATGCCATGCAAGCGCTCTACCAACTGAGCTACAGCCCCGCACTTCACCGGATTTTCCGCTTCCCTTCCGGGCCGCGTTTTCCTCCGTGCGAACGAGGAAGACTCTAACTGGTCAGGCCCGGAACTGCGAAATCCGTCCCCGCCGGCCGCTCGGCGGATCACCGCCGGCAGCCCCCACTCAGGTGTCGTCGCCGATCACCGGCTGCGGCAGCGTGCCCGCGTTGTGCTCCAGCAGGCGCCAGCCGCGCACGCCCCGGCCCAGAACGGACCAGCAGCAGTTGGACAGGCCGCCGAAGCACTCCCAGAGCCCCGGCTCCAGGCCGAGCAGCCGCCCGAGCATGGTCCTGATGGTGCCGCCGTGGCTGACCACCACCAGGGTGCCGTCCTCCGGCAGCTTCCCGACCGCGTCCAGCACGACCGGCACCGAGCGGTCGGCCACCTCGGTGGACAGCTCACCGCCACCGCGCCGGACCGGCTCGCCCTGCGCCCAGGCCGCGTACTCCCCCGGGAAGCGGGCGCGGATCTCGGCGTTGGTCAGCCCCTGCCAGGTGCCCGCGTAGGTCTCACGCAGGCCGTCGTGGTGCTGCACGTCCAGGCCGGTGATCTTCGCCAGCTCCTCGGCGGTGCGCCGGGCGCGCTGGAGGTCCGAGGAGATCAGCAGGTCGGGGTGGAGGCCGGCGAGCAGCCTGGCGGCCCGCTGGGCCTGCTGGACGCCCTGCCCGGTCAGCTCGATGTCCGTGCTGCCCTGGAACCGCGATTCGAGGTTCCAGGACGTCTGGCCGTGCCGCCAGAAGACGATGCGCGGACCTCGCGCGTCCCCGCTCAGCTGTAGTCCTCGGCGCCGAAGTCGTCGGCCGGGGCGACCTCGGCCGGGGCGACGGCGTTGCCGGCCGCATCGGTCCGCACGTCCTCGGGGCGGTTGCGGGTGGCCAGCGCGTCGGCCGGCAGCGGGAGTTCGGGGCAGTCCTTCCAGAGCCGGTCGAGCGAGTAGAAGGAGCGCTCCTCGGAGTGCTGGATGTGCACCACGATGTCCAGGTAGTCGAGCAGGATCCAGCGGCCCTCGCGCTCGCCCTCCCGGCGCACCGGCTTGACGTCCAGCTTCTCGCGGAGCTGGTCCTCGATCTCCTCGGCGATGGACTTGACCTGGCGGTCGTTGTTCGCGGAGGCGATCACGAAGGCGTCGGTGATCGACAGCACCTCGCTGACGTCGAACGCGATGATGTTGTGGGCCAGCTTGTCGGCCGCCGCCTGGGCGGCGACGGTGATGAGTTCCTGGCTGTGCTCGGTGACGGTCACGGTGTTCTTCCGGCTCGACGGCTTGGGGGCGGTCCCCGGCACCCGGCCGGGGATCGCCTTCCAGGATCTCACGCCGCCCGGGCGGCCCCGGAACCGTTTTCCGGGGCCGCCGCGCACACCCGGGGCTACTGCGTCTTCGGCGCCTGGTAGTCCTTGCCCAGCACGACCACCAGATCCGCGTTCTGGGCGTCGGTGACCTTCTTCGCCGCCGTCTCCGGCAGGTTGAGGCTGAGCGCCAGCGACTTCGCCGCGGCCTGCCGGGCGTCGTCGGTGTAGCGGATCTCACTGACGGCCTGCGGGGCGGTCTTCGACCCGCCGGGGATGAAGGTGAGGCCCGCGTTCATCACCTGGACCTGGGCGGCCGCCGCCGCCTGGTCGTTGCCGCTGGCGTCCTGGATGCTGACCCGGGCCGGGGCGTCGCCCGAGGCGGCGGACTTCACGGTGCCGCCCAGCACGTCCTTGACCTGCTTGCCGGCCGTGGCGTCGTCCAGGGTGCCGTCCGGCTTGACCGTCAGCGCGGTGGTGCCGAAGCGGCCGTCCTTGGCCTGCTGGGAGAGCTGGACGAGCACCCCCGCCAGGGCGTCCTCGGGCAGCGACGGGTCGAGCACCGCGTTCATCCGGTGCACATCGTCCTTGGCGTCCTTGAACTCGGTCGGCATGGTGCGCACCACCGCGTCCATCACCTGTCCGAACCGGGCCAGTTGGGCGTCCCGGTTCTCGGTGGGCGCCTGGTAGGTGGCGTAGGCGACCGCGGCCTTGCCGTTCAGCAGGGTGTTCTTGCCCGCGGCGGCGAGCAGCTTGCCGTCCGGCTTGCCGCCCTCGTGGGCCTCGGCGTTGGTGTCCACCCGGACCCCGCCGAGCTGGGCGACCAGCAGTTCCAGGTACGGGGTGTCCAGCCGCCAGGTGCCGGCCACCGGGGCGCCCAGCACGGTGGTCAGGCCCTCCCTGGTGGCGGACGGCCCGATGCTGTCCATCGCCTGGCCGACCGTGGTGACCGGCGGGTCACCCGGGCCGGGCAGCCGGAGGGTGTCGGGCAGCAGCAGCACGGTGCCCTTGTGCCCGGAGGAGTCGTTGACCAGCAGCGCGCTGGAGACCTTGCCCTGCAGGTCGCGCAGGTGCACCACGTTGACCTGGCGCGGACCGGCCGCGGTCGCCGCGGTCTGCTTGTCCCCGGTGAACCAGAGGTAGCCGCCGGCCCCGGCCGCCGCGAGCGCCACCACCACGCCGGCGCCGATCAGCCGGTTGCGCAGCTTGCGGCGGCGCTCGGCCCGCACCTCGCTGCGGGACTCGGCGAACTTCAGCCAGTCGATGACGTCCTCGGACTCCTCCGCCTCCTCGTCGACGAAGGTGAACTCGTCCGTGGGGTAGTCGTCCTTGGACGTCTTCCCTGCGCCCGCACCGGACTTGCCCGCACCCGGCTTGCCGGCGGCGGACCTGCCCGCACGGCCCCCGCCGACCTGCTCGGACGGCGGCTCCGGTTTGGCCGGAGCCGCCTCGGTGGCGGCGGGCCGGGCCGCGCGCGGACGCGGCGGCGCGGGCGCCGGCGCGGCCGGAACGGGCTCGGGCTCGGTGACCACCGGCTGCGGCGCGGTGGCGTACTGCTGCTGGGGGTACGGGTCGTAGGCCTGCTGGTACTGCTGCTGCTC
>NZ_JBFBIL010000015.1:59712-140794 GCF_040685575.1 Kitasatospora sp. NPDC088351
CTGGTAGCCGTACCCGCCCTGCTGCGGGTACGCCGACGGCACCGGCTGCCCGTACTGGTCGTACTGCTGCGGCTGTTGCTGCTGCGGGGCCTGCTGCTCGTACGGCTGGTACTGCTGCTGCTCCTGGTAGCCGTACCCGCCCTGCTGCGGGTACGCCGACGGCACCGGCTGCCCGTACTGGTCGTACTGCTGCGGCTGTTGCTGCTGCGGGGCCTGCTCCTGGTAGGGCTGGTACTGCTGGTACTGACCGGTGGACCAGTCGTCCTGGCCGCCCGTGCGCTCGCTCATGCGCCCACCTCGCTCCGCTCGCTCATGCGCCCGCCCCTCCGGGATTCAGATCCGGTGCGGCGCGTAGAGCGCACGCTTGTCGATGTAGCGGACCACGCCGTCCGGGACGAGGTACCAGACCGGCTCGCCCTTGGCGACCCGGTTGCGGCAGTCCGTGGAGGAGATGGCCAGGGCCGGGACCTCCACCAGGGAGACCCCGCCCACCGGAAGCCCGGCGTCCGAAAGAGTGTGCCCCGGGCGGGTACAGCCGATGAAGTGCGCGAGCGAGAAAAGCTCGTCGGAGTCCCGCCAGGAGAGGATCTGGGCAAGCGCGTCGGCACCGGTGATGAAGAAGAGGTCGGCGTCCGGGTGCAGTGCGTGCAGGTCGCGCAGGGTGTCGACGGTGTACGTCGGACCCTCGCGGTCGATGTCGATCCGGCTGACCGAGAACTGCGGGTTCTCCGCGGTGGCGATGACCGTCATCAGGTAGCGGTCCTCGGCCGGGGTGACATGGCGGTCGCTCTTCTGCCACGGCTGCCCGGTCGGCACGAAGATCACCTCATCGAGGTGGAACGCGCTCGCCACCTCACTGGCGGCGACCAGGTGCCCGTGGTGGATCGGGTCGAAGGTGCCACCCATGACGCCGAGGCGCTTCTTCACCGGTACCGGTCCGCCGGGATTCCCGGCCTGCTCTCCCATGGCGCCACACCTTACGCGACACGCGTTACGGTGCGGGAACGCCCGGGTGGGGGCCGCCCCGGACACGCGCGAGGGAGCGGCCGGCACTCACACCGGACGCTCCCCTGGCCACCACCGGGACGGCTCGGCGGGACTCAGCGGTCCCGGTTGAAGCGGGTGGTGACGTAGAGCAGCAGCAGCAGGATGAACAGCGCGGCGCCGCCCGTCAGGTACGGGTTGAGGCTCTCGCGGTTGCCCCCCTCGCCCTCGGAGGCGAGCAGGTTCAGAACGGGAAGTGCGGCGGCAGTGTTCATGGTCGGCGGGACCTTCTCGGCTCGGGTGACGGACCAGGGTGTCGGGCCGGTGAGGGCCCCACCCGCCATCGTACGGGTGGTTACACGGCAACCGCTCGGCGGCCCACCGCGTCTGATCAGGCGTGAGCCGGGTGCCCGGCGGGGGTGTGCTCAGTTGTTGCGGCCGGCCCGCAGCAGGATCCAGGCGAGCAGTCCGACGCCCACGAAGGAGGCCACCACGATGATGCGCAGGAACAGCCCCGGGCCGTCCTCCGTGGAGATCGGGCCGGCCAGGCTGACAAGGGCGTCGGTGGACATCTGCGGGCTCCTCGAACTGCTCGGTACCGCGGCCAGGTCTGGTCTCGGCTATCCAGGACATTCAGGGTAGACCGGCTTCACATCCGCGCCGCCCACCGCCCCCTGCGGCGCGGCCCGCACCGCGCGTAGGGTGGCCGCGGGGACGAGTACGCAACCACGGACGTTGCACAGACAGTCGTTGCAGACGAAGAGCAGCGGGGGCCGGCCAGCGGCCGGGGCCGCCGTCGAGCAGGAGGTACTCACACCATGACCGATACGACCGAGAAGACCCCGAGCCGGCGCCGCCAGCGCTTCCCGGAGATCTCCACCCGGGCCTGGGAGCACCCCGCGGACCGCTCCGCCCTGGTCGCGCTGCGCAAGCTGACCGGCTTCGACGACGTGCTCAGGAAGCTCGCCGGTCTGGTCTCCGAGCGTTCGATCCGGCTGATGTTCCTGGCCACCGCCGTGAAGACGTCCGAGCGCCAGTTCCCCGAGCTCTACAACATGGTGCGCGACGCCGGCTACGTGCTCGACCTGGAGCGGATCCCGGACCTCTACGTCACCCAGGACCCGACGGTCAACGCGTACTGCATCGGCATCGACACCCCGATCATCGTGGTCACCAGCGGCCTGGTCGAGCTGCTGGACGAGGAGGAGCTGCGCTCGGTCATCGGCCATGAGGTCGGTCACGCGATGTCCGGCCACGCGGTCTACCGGACGATGCTGCTGATCCTCACCAACATCGCCACCCGGATCGCCTGGGTGCCGCTCGGCAACCTGGCGATCATGGCGATCGTCACCGCGCTCAAGGAGTGGTTCCGCAAGGCCGAGCTCTCCAGCGACCGGGCCGGCCTGCTCGCCGGGCAGGACCTCCAGGCGTCCATGCGGGCCCTGATGAAGCTGGCCGGTGGCCACAACCTCGCCGAGATGAACGTCGACGCCTTCCTGGAGCAGGCCGCGGAGTACGACAAGGCCGGCGACCTGCGCGACGGCGTGCTGAAGCTGCTCCAGGTGCTGCCGCAGAGCCACCCCTTCGCGGTGGTACGGGTCGCCCAGCTGAAGAAGTGGTCGGAGAGCGACGAGTACCGCTCGATCCTGGCGGGCGCCTACCCGCGCCGCGGCGAGGACCCGGAGACCTCGGTCGGCGACCAGTGGAGGGCCGCCGCCGACCACTACACCACCTCGGTGAAGGAGAGCAAGGACCCGCTGATGGGCCTGATCCGCGATGTCGCCGGCGGCGCCGCGACCGTCGGCGGCAAGCTCCGCGACACCTTCACCGGCGCCTCGCGCGGCAACGGATCCACCGGCGGCCCGACCCGCGACGACGACTGACCCCACCGGTACCGCCCCGGCGGACGGCTCCCGGCTCCCCGCCGGGGGCCGTCGGCGGGCCCGGGGAGCGGTCAGCCTCCCGCCAGCACCCCGCAGACCTGCCAGGCGGGCTGGGCGTGGTTGCCCGGGTCGATCCCGGGCGGGGCGGGCACCGAGGTGCCGCCCGCCGTGGCGAGCACCGGCTGGAGGAACCCGGCCATCGAGCCGGTGCACGGGGCCGGACCGGCCTGGAGCACCGAGTCCACCAGCCGCAGCTGGGTGGCGGCCAGGTCGACCCGGTCGAAGTCGAACGTCAGCTGCCGCCGGACGGTCTCCAGGGTGACCGGTGCGCCGCTCGACGCGCCGGCCGGCTTCAGCGCGTAGACGAAGGTGTGGTCGGTGGCGATCTGCAGCGTGCCGCTGTCCGCCTCGTCGATCCGCATCGCGCCCGCGACCTTGACGGTGCCCGAGGCCAGCGCGACCTGGCCGGGGTCGAAGCGGACCAGCCAGCCGGTCAGCGCGTGGTGCCGGTCGTCGGCCGGCTGGGCCACGCTCGTATCGAACTGGGCCTGCTCACCCGGGGTGACGAAGGCCCGCACATCGCCGGTCGCCCCCTGGATCAGGGCCGCGGGCGCCAGCGAGGAGGCGACCAGATAGCGCTGGACGGTGTCGAGCGCCTTGGTCACCTCGGCCTTGCTGAAGTGCTCGGTGGCCGCTCCGGCGGGCGTCCCGAGACCGATCGCGCCGTCGCTGTAGCCGGGCGGCAACGAGGCGAAGGGGCCGGCCGGGTCGGCGACCGGCCTGACCGCCGAAGCCGGGCTCAACGCCACCAGACTGGTGGTCAGTTGACTGCCCGAGGGCTGGGCCGACTGCCGTTCGGGCGAGCTGATGCCGAAGTACACCGCGGCCGCGAAGGCCACCAGGATGAGCAGCAGCAGGGCGAGCGCCTGCCGGGGCACGGTGCCCAGCGGGCCGAGCCGTACGCGCGGGCGGGTGGCCCGGCCGAAGGAGCCGGCCAGCCGCTCCCGGGCGGAGAGCTCCTGGATCCGGGCAGCCCGGACGAAGGATTCGTCGAAGACGACGGACCGGTACTCGTCCTCATTTCCGGAACCACCGTCGGGCGCACCCTCCGGAGGCTCTCGCGGGTCACCCATAACACCAGGGTAAGCCGCACCCCGGCCCCGCCACGAGAGTCCTGCCACAGATTCCCGGGGCCGCTCCGTGACCGCCCGGAGCGCCCCCGTACGGCCCCGGGCACACCGGCCCCCGGCTCCGCCGGATCAGCGGCTCAGCCCGCCGGAGCGGTGACCACGAGCGACGGTTCGGCCGGCGAGGGCACCGGATCGGCCCCCACACTGCTGTTGCCGGACTCGGGCCGGGGCGCCGGTCCTCCGTCGGCCCCGCCCACGCCCTGGTAGACCGCCGCGACGGCCACCGCGACCAGGCTCACGCCCATGATCACGGCGAGCACCCAGGCCACCGGCCGGTGCCAGCGCTGCTGGGCGACATAGCGCCCGCGCCCGGCCCGGACCGGGTCGTAGACGCCGCTCCGGCCCCACCGGCGCCCGGTCGCCCGGCCGGGCGCCGACCACGGGTCGGGATAGAGGCGGTCGTCGTCCAGCCCGCTCGGGTGCGGGCGCAGCTCCAGCGGCAACCCGTCACCGGCCGGAATGTCATAGCCCCAGCCCGGTCCCACCGTGTCCGGCTCGAACCGGGCCTCGGCGGCGGCGAGCTGCCGCTCCTTGGCCGTCGGCTCGTGCACGGCGGCGGACCGCACGAAGGCCTCATCGAAGACCACGGTGGCGAACTCGTCGTCCGCACCACCGTGGTCGGCGCCGTCGGGGTACGGCGAGCCCCCCACATCGTCAGCCACGGATTCAGCGTATTACCGGGCGGCCGTTTTGTCTGTGGCTCCTCCCAGTTGGTTCGTCACCCGTGTGAAGCGAGCCGTCCCGGGCGCGCTCAGCCGGCGTCGGCGGCCCCGCCCACGGTCTGCGTCGCCTCGCCCCGGACATGCCCGTCACCGGTGACGATGTACTTGGTGCTGGTCAGCTCGGGCAGGCCCATCGGGCCGCGGGCGTGCAGCTTCTGGGTGGAGATGCCGATCTCGGCACCGAAGCCGAACTCACCGCCGTCGGTGAACCGGGTGGACGCGTTGACGGCCACCGTGGTCGCGTCGACCAGTTGCGTGAAGCGGCGGGCGGCCGCCTGCGAGGTGGTGACGATCGCCTCGGTGTGGCCGGAGGACCAGCGGCGGATGTGCTCGACGGCGGCGTCCAGCGAGGGCACCACGGCGGCCGCCAGGTCGTAGGAGAGGTATTCCGTCCCCCAGTCCTCCTCGGTGGCCGGCACCACCGTCACCGCCGTGCCCTCGGCGGCCTTGAGCACCGCGTCGTCGCCGTGCACGGTCACCCCGGCCTCGGCGAGCGCGGCCAGCGCCAACGGCAGGAAGGCGTCCGCGACGTCCTGGTGGACCAGCAGCGTCTCGGCCGAGTTGCAGACGCTGACCCGCTGGGCCTTGGAGTTCAGCAGGATGCCGACGGCCATCGCGAGGTCGGTCCGGGCGTCCACGTAGACATGGCAGTTGCCGGTGCCGGTCTCGATCACCGGGACGGTCGAGCCCTCGACCACGGTCCGGATCAACGAGGCGCCGCCGCGCGGGATCAGCACGTCCACCAGACCGCGGGCGCGCATCAGCTCCCGCACCGAGTCCCGGCTCTCACCGGGGACGAGCTGGATCGCGTCGGCGGGCAGCCCGGCCGCCTCGACCGCGTCGCGCAACACCGTGATCAGCGCGGTGTTGGAGCGGTAGGCGGAGGCCGAGCCGCGCAGCAGCACGGCGTTGCCGGACTTCAGGCAGAGCGCGGCGGCGTCCACCGTGACGTTGGGACGGGCCTCGTAGATGATGCCGACGACGCCGAGCGGCACCCGGACCTGGCGCACGTCCAGACCGTTGGGCAGGGTGTAGCCGCGCACCACCTCGCCGACCGGATCGGGCAGCCCGGCCACGTCGCGGACGTCGGAGGCGATCGCGGCGATCCGCTCGTGGTCGAGGGTCAGCCGGTCGACCACCGACTCGGCGGTGCCGGCCGCGCGGGCCCGCGCGACGTCCTCGGCGTTGGCGGCGGTGATCTCGGCGCTGCGGGCCACCAGGGCGTCCGCGATCGCCAGCAGCGCGGTGTCCTTCGCCCGGCGCGGCAGCGGGGCGAGCGCGGCGGCGGCCTCCCGGGCTCGGCGCGCTACGGCGAGGACGGGGCTGTCGGCAGTGGCGAGGTCGCTGGTCATGTGCCAAGGGTAGCGACTGCGCGGGCGGCGTCCGGCGGGCATTTCGCCCGGTGAGACGGCGCCCGCGGCAGGGCGGCTCAGTACGGGTGGACCCCGCCCAGGTGCGGGGGCGGATCGCCGAAGCCCTCGGCCACCCGCTTGTGGTACGTCGCGCGGTCGACCACCTCCAGGCCGACGATCTCCCACGCCGGCAGGCTCGCCGTCACCTTGTGCTCGCCCCACAGCCGCAGCGCGATCGCTGCCGCGTCGTGCAGGTCCCGCGCCTGCTCCCAGTAGCGGATCTCGGCGTGGTCGGCGGCGTAGCGGGCGGTCAGGAAGAACGAGTGGTCGTGCGCCAGCCGCTCCAGCCCGGCCCGCAGCTCCGACAGCGGGGTGACCTGCCCGGCGACGCTCAGCACCACGTGCCAGAGCCGGGCCTGCTCGGGCACCGTGGGCGGGTCGCCCGCGTCCCGCCGGTCCGGCCGCAGCCTGCGCACCCCGCCGGGCCCCTGCGGCGGCGGACCTGACGGCCCGGCTGGGCCGTCGCCACCGCGTCCGCCGTCGATGCTGGTCAGCCGCCGGCCCGCCGTCCCTCCGGTCAGCGCTGCCTCGCGCCTGCGTTCCACCGGCGGCCTCCTGTTCGGCGATGTCGTGTCGTCGTACCCGCCGGCCCGGCCCGACGCGTAAGGCTGCGCGCCTCCCCGCCCGCGGCCGGGCGTGAACCCCGTGCGGAGTGGCCCGCCGCCCGCGCTGGCCGGTCAGCCGCGCAGGACGACCAGGTCGTCGCGGTGAACGACCTCACGCTCGTACGCGGCGCCGAACTCCTGGGCCAGGTCTCGGGTGGACCGGCCGAGCAGGCGGGGCAACTCCCTCGCATCAAAGTTGACCAGTCCGCGCGCCACGATGTGGCCGTTTTCACCAAGAAGGTCCACCGGATCACCCGCGGCGAACTCCCCGTCGACCTTGGTGACCCCGGCCGGCAGCAGCGAGGCGCCACCGGAGACCACCGCCGCGACCGCGCCCTCGTCCAGGTGCAGGGCGCCGCGCGGGCTGCTCGCGTGGGCCAGCCAGAGCAGCCGGTCGGAGGAGCGGCTGCCGGTGCGCAGGAACAGCGTGCCGGTGGGCCGGCCGGCCAGCGCGTCGGCGGCGTGGCTGGCGGCGGTGAGCACCACCGGGATGCCCGCGCCGGTGGCGATCCGGGCCGCCTCGACCTTGGTGACCATGCCGCCGGTGCCGACACCGGCCTTGCCCGCGCTGCCGATCTGGATGCCGTCCAGGTCGTGCGGTCCGGCCACCTGGGCGATCCGGCTGGTGCCGGGGCGGCTCGGGTCGCCGTCGTAGAGGCCGTCCACGTCGGAGAGCAGCACCAGCAGGTCGGCCCGGACCAGATGGGCGACCAGCGCGGCCAGCCGGTCGTTGTCACCGAACTTGATTTCGGCGGTGGCGACGGTGTCGTTCTCGTTGACGATCGGCATCGCGCCCATCGCCAGCAGCTGGTCGAGCGTCCGGTAGGCGTTGCGGTAGTGGGCCCGGCGGCTGGCGTCCTCGGCGGTCAGCAGCACCTGGCCGACCCGGATGCCGTACCGCGCGAAGGAGGCGGTGTAGCGGGCGACCAGCAGGCCCTGCCCGACGCTGGCGGCGGCCTGCTGGCGGGCGAGGTCCTTGGGCCGCCCGTCCAGGCCGAGCGGGGCGAGGCCCGCCGCGATGGCGCCGGAGGAGACCAGGACCACCTCGGGCGCCTCCGCCCGGGTGCGCACCTTGGCCAGCGCGTCCACCAGGGCGTCGACCCGGTCGGCGTCCAGGCCGCCGGCGGCGGTGGTGAGTGAGGAGGAACCGACCTTCACGACGATCCGCCGCGCGGTCAGCACCTCGTCCCGCAGTGAGTCCTCGCTCATCTCGCTGTACGCCCTTCCGGTGTGGTGCGGGTACGACGGGCCCCGGGCCCGGCCGTTACCCCCGCAATCTACGCGACCGGCGCACCCCGCCCGCAGGTCATGTCACCCGCTGGACGGGCCGCCCGGCGACCGCCCGGCCCGCGGCGGACCGGCCTGCCCGGCCAAGTTCCGTGCCGTCCCGGCGAAGTGACGTTTCACCAGACCGAACGCGGCGCGGCCCCCGCCTCCCTTGCGGGTGGCGGGGGCCGCGTCGAACCGCCGGCTCAGCTGTCCTCGTCGTCGCCCTCGATGGCGGCCTGGCGGCCGCTGGAGAGCGCCTCGAAGGCGAGGAACTCGGCCTCGGCCGCGTCCTTGCCCTTCTGCTTGTCACGGCGGCGGTCGACGGCCGGACGCGGGCTCTCGAAGCGGTGGTCCTCACCGCGGCGGCCGAGCATCTCGGCACCGGCGGCCATGGTCGGCTCCCAGTCGAAGACGACGGCGTTCTCGTCCGGGCCGATGATGACGGTGTCGCCCTCCTGGGCGCCGACCTTCCACAGCTTCTCCTCGACACCGAGGCGGGCGAGCCGGTCGGCGAGGTAGCCGACGGCCTCGTCGTTGGAGAAGTCGGTCTGGCGGACCCAGCGCTCCGGCTTGCCGCCGCGGATGCGGTAGGCGCCGTCCTCCTCGGTGATGGTGAAGCCCGCGTCGTCCACGGCGGCGGGCCGCAGCACGATCCGGGTGGACTCCTCCACCGGCTTGGCGGCCCGGGCCTCGGCGACGATCTGCGCCATCGCGAAGCTCAGTTCGCGCAGGCCCTTGCGGGAGGCGGCGGACACCTCGAAGACGCGGTAGCCGCGCGCCTCCAAAGACTCGCGGGTGAGGTCGGCGATGTCCTGGCCGTCCGGCACGTCGATCTTGTTGAGCGCGACCAGGCGCGGCCGGTCGTCCAGACCGCCGTACTGGGCCAGCTCGGACTCGATGGTCTCCAGGTCGGTCAGCGGGTCACGGCCGGGCTCCAGCGTGGCGCAGTCCAGCACGTGCACCAGCACCGAACAGCGCTCGACGTGCCGCAGGAACTCCAGGCCGAGGCCGCGGCCCTGGCTGGCGCCGGGGATCAGACCGGGCACGTCGGCGACGGTGTAGACGGTCTCGCCTGCGGTGACCACGCCCAGGTTGGGGATCAGGGTCGTGAACGGGTAGTCCGCGATCTTCGGCTTGGCGGCCGAAAGCACCGAGATCAGCGAGGACTTGCCCGCGCTCGGGTACCCCACCAGGGCGACGTCGGCGACGGACTTGAGCTCCATGACGATGTCACGGGCCTCGCCGGGCTCGCCGAGCAGCGCGAAGCCGGGCGCCTTGCGGCGGGCCGAGGCCAGCGCCGCGTTGCCCAGGCCGCCGCGGCCGCCCGCGGCGGCGACGAAGCTGGTGCCGTGGCCGACCAGGTCGGCGAGGACGTTGCCCTCCCGGTCCAGCACCACGGTGCCGTCCGGCACCGGCAGCACCAGGTCGTGGCCGTCGGCTCCGGTGCGGTTGCCGCCCGCGCCGGGCTTGCCGTTGGTGGCCTTGCGCTTGGGCGAGTGGTGGTACTCGAGCAGGGTGGTGACCTGCGCGTCCACGATGAGGATGATGCTGCCGCCCTCACCGCCGTTGCCACCGTCCGGCCCGCCGAGCGGCTTGAACTTCTCTCGGTGCACGGAGGCGCAGCCGTGGCCCCCGTTACCCGCGGCGACGTGAAGCTCGACGCGGTCCACGAAGGTGGTCATGGGTGTGCCTCCAGTACGTGTACGACAAACGGTCTTTACCTG
Source organism: Kitasatospora sp. NPDC088351 (assembly GCF_040685575.1). Taxonomy (NCBI): domain Bacteria; kingdom Bacillati; phylum Actinomycetota; class Actinomycetes; order Kitasatosporales; family Streptomycetaceae; genus Kitasatospora; species Kitasatospora sp. NPDC088351. The sequence goes on from NZ_JBFBIL010000015.1 coordinate 69,502, forward strand.
CTCTAAAGCATGAAGGGTGGACCGGAACATTCCGGCCCACCCTTCACTGTGAGTCTGGTGAGACTCAGGCCTCGGTGGCCACGATGTTGACGACCTTGCGGCCGCGGCGGGTGCCGAACTGCACGGCACCGGCGGTCAGCGCGAACAGGGTGTCGTCGCCACCGCGACCGACGCCCGCACCCGGGTGGAAGTGGGTGCCGCGCTGGCGGACGAGGATCTCGCCGGCGGAGACAACCTGGCCGCCGAAGCGCTTCACGCCGAGGCGCTGGGCGTTCGAGTCACGGCCGTTACGGGTAGAGCTTGCGCCCTTCTTGTGTGCCATCTCGCTATCCCCTTACTTGCTGACGGAGTCGATGCTCGTGATCCGCACAGCGGTGTGCTGCTGGCGGTGACCCTGGCGGCGACGGTAACCGGTCTTGTTCTTGTAGCGCAGGATGACGATCTTGTCGCCCTTGGTCTGGTCGACCACCTCGGCGTGAGCCTTCACGCCAGCGAGGACCCAGGGGTCGGAGGTGACAGCGTCACCGTCGACGATCAGGATGGTCGAGAGCTCGACCGAGTCACCCGGCTTGGCCTCAATACGGTCGATCTCCAGCACGTCGCCGACGGCGACCTTGTGCTGGCGGCCGCCTGCGCGAACGATCGCGTACATGCGGTACCTACTTTCCTACTCGGTCGGAACTCTCGATGCCAGCCACCTGGGTACGGACACAGGGGCCTCCCCGGGCCTTCTCACGAAGGTCTCAGGAGGTGATGTGCTCGGGAGCATGGCGTAGACACGCCAGTGGTCAAGAATACGGACCGGGCGCCGCAGGGGCAAACCGGACCGTACAGGGCCCGGGGGCGGACGGTCGTCCGCCCCCGGGCACCGGGCACTACTCGGCTGCCGAATCACCCTCGGCGGCCGCGGCCTTCTTGGCCGCCGCGCTGGTCCGCTTGGTCGCGGTCTTGCGGGCGGTGGTCTTCTTGGCCGCCGCTGCCGTGGTCTTCTTGGCAGCGGTCTTCTTCGCGGCGGTCTTGCGCGCGGCCCGCTTCTTCGGGGCCGGCGCCTCCTCGGCGGGCTCCTCGGTCACGGCCGGCTCCTCGGCGACGGCCTCGGCCGCCTCCGGGGTCTCGACAGGCGCAGCGGGCTCGGCCACGGTCTCCACGACCACGGCCTCCTCGGCCGCGACCGGCTCGACCGGGGCCGGCTCCTCGGCGGCCGGGGCGGCGGCCTTGAGGGCCGCCTCCAGCGCCGCGTCGGCCCGGGCCTGCAGCACCACGATCTCGGCCTCGGCGGGCGCACCGGCCGGCGCCGTCGCCTTGCGCACCGCACGGCGACGGGTACGGCCGGCGGGAGCCGCGGCGGCGGCCGGGATCTCGACCAGGCTCGGCTGGGCCGGCTCGGCGGCGGTCTCCACGACCACGGCCTCCTCGACCACGACCGGCCCGGCCGGAGCGGAGGTCTCGACGACCTCCAGCTCCTCGATCGCGAGCTGCCCCTCGACCTCCTCGTGGACGTGCTCGTCCGGCTGGGCCACCTCGACGGCCTGCGGCTCCTCCTGGGCCGCTCCGCCCTTGCCCCGGCGCCGGCGCTTGCCCGCGCCCGAGCCCGCCTCACCGGCCGCGACGGCCTGGCCGCCACCGCCCATGTGGACGCTCGGCTGCTCCATGTGCACGATCACGCCGCGCCCGTTGCAGTGCACGCACGGCTCGGAGAACGACTCCAGCAGGCCCTGGCCGACCCGCTTGCGGGTCATCTGCACCAGGCCCAGCGACGTGACCTCGGCCACCTGGTGCTTGGTCCGGTCCCGGCCCAGGCACTCCAGCAGACGGCGCAGCACCAGGTCGCGGTTGGACTCCAGCACCATGTCGATGAAGTCGATCACGATGATGCCGCCGAGGTCGCGCAGCCGCAGCTGGCGCACGATCTCCTCGGCCGCCTCGATGTTGTTCCGGGTGACCGTCTCCTCCAGGTTGCCGCCCTGGCCGACGAACTTGCCCGTGTTGACGTCGATGACGACCATCGCCTCGGTGCGGTCGATCACCAGCGAACCGCCGCTGGGCAGCCAGACCTTGCGGTCCAGCGCCTTCATCAGCTGCTCGTCGATCCGGTAGGTGGCGAACACGTCCACCTCGGAGGTCCACCGCTGGAGCCGCTCGGCGAGGTCCGGCGCCACGTTGGAGACGTAGTCGTGGATCGTGTTCCACGCCTCGTTGCCGGAGACGATGACCTTGGTGAAGTCCTCGTTGAAGATGTCGCGCACGACCCGGACGGTCATGTCCGGCTCGCCGTACAGCAGCGCCGGGGCGTTGCCGGTCGCGGCCTTCTTCTGGATCTCCTCCCACTGCTGCTGGAGGCGCTGGACGTCACGGGTCAGCTCGTCCTCGGAGGCACCCTCGGCGGCGGTGCGCACGATCACGCCCGCGTCGTCCGGGACGATCTTCTTGAGGATCTGCTTCAGACGGGCGCGCTCGTTCTCGGGCAGCTTGCGCGAGATGCCGGTCATCGAGCCCTCGGGCACGTACACCAGGTAGCGGCCGGGCAGCGAGATCTGGCTGGTCAGACGGGCGCCCTTGTGACCGATCGGGTCCTTGGAGACCTGCACCAGGACGGACTGGCCGGACTTCAGCACCGACTCGATCCGGCGCGGGCCGCCGTGGCCGCCCAGCGAACCGAAGTTGACCTCACCGGCGTACAGCACCGCGTTGCGGCCCTTGCCGATGTCGACGAAGGCGGCCTCCATCGACGGCAGCACGTTCTGGACCTTGCCCAGGTAGACGTTGCCGACGTACGAGGTGGCCTGCTCCTTGTTGACGTAGTGCTCGACCAGCACGCCGTCCTCAAGAACGCCGATCTGGGTGCGCTGGCCGTTCTGGCGCACCACCATGACGCGCTCGACCGACTCGCGGCGGGCCAGGAACTCGGCCTCGGTGATGATCGGCACCCGGCGACGGCCCAGCTCGCGGCCCTCGCGGCGGCGCTGCTTCTTGGCCTCCAGGCGGGTGGAGCCCTTGATGGACTGCACCTCGTCCGGGTCGAACGACGGCTCGGTGGAGCGGCGGCGCGGCTCGCGCACCTTCACCACCGTGCGGACGCCGTCCTCGGTGGTCTCGGCGCTCTCGGTGGCACCGGCCTCACCGCTGCGGCGGCGACGGCGGCGACGGCGACGGGACGAGGCCAGGCCGGAGGCCAGATCGTCCTCGTCCTCACCCTCCTCGTCCTCGACGGCCGGCTCCTCCGCGGGCTGCTCGGTCTCCTCGGCCTCGAACTCCTCGGCCTCACCGCGGCGGCGACGACGGCCGCCCCGGCGGCGACGGCGGGACGGACGGCCGTCCTCCCACTCGTCCTCGACCTCCGGGCCGGCCACGGGGGCCTCGACCACGGGCGTCTCGACGACGGGCACCTCGACCGGGGCCGGGGCCTCCTCGACGACGGCCGGCTTCTGAGCCGCGGCCTGCTTCTGGGCGGCGGCGGGCTTCTGGCGGACCGGGGCCTGCACCCGGACCTGGGTGCGGGTGCGACGGCGGCGGCCGACGCCGCTGTACTCGTACTCGTCCTCCTCGGACACCGCCGCCGGAGCCTGCACCGGGGCCTGCGCCTTGGCCCTGGCCCTGGACTTGGGCTCGGCCTTGGCCTCGATCCTGGGCTCGGCCTTGGCCTCGGCCTCGACAGCCGCCGGAGCAGCCGTCTGCGGGGCCTCGTAGGGGGCCGGCTCCTGGAAGACCGGGGCCTGGAAGATCGCGGTGGACGGACGGACCGCCCGGCGGCGCACCCGGTGGACCGGCTCGGCCTCGGCCACCGGGGCGGGGGCGGGCTGCTCGGCGGGGGCGGCCTGGACGGGGGCCTCGGCGGCCACCGGCTCGGCCTGCGGCTCCCGGGCCTCCTCCTCGGCGGCGGGCTCCTCGACCGGGGCCTCGACCACCGGCGCGGCCTCCACCACACGGCGGCGGCGGGGTCGGCGGGCCGGGGCGGCCGGGGTCTCCTCGGCGGGCGTCTCGGTGGCGGGAGCCTCGACGGGCACCTCGGCGACCGGCGCCTCGCTCGGCTTCTCGGCGGCGGCGGGCTCCCCGGCGGGGGCCTCGGCACGCTTGCGGGTCCGGCGGGCCCGGACCGGCTTCTCCGCCACCGGCTCCTCCGCCACCGGTGCGGCGGCAGCGGGAGCCTCGGCCGCGACGGCCTCCGGCTCGGTGACGACGATCGGGGTGGCCTCCGGCGCCCCGGCCGGAGCCTCGGCACGCTTGCGCGCCCGGCGGGCCCGGACCGGCTTCTCCGCCACCGGCTCCTCCACCGGCGCGGCGGCGGCCGGCATCTCGGCCTCGGCCGGGATCACCGTCTCGGCGGCCTCGGTGGCAGCCCCCTGCGGGGTGCCCGCCGGGCGGGACACCGCACGGCGACGGCGGCGCGGCGGCGCGGCGGTCGCGCCCTCGCCTGCGGCGACGGCGGATTCGTTCTGGTCCGGTGCAGCGTTCTGCTGCGAATCGGTGTTGTCGAGCATGCGGGTGGATCTCCCGTCAGGCCCCCGGGCTCCGTATCCAGGCACGGCAGGGCACCGGTGGCCGGCCGGCATCGCGACGGATGCTCGGGCCGGACCTTTTCTCGGTGCCGCCGTGCGGACGCGAGGCCGCACAGGGGCTCGTAGTCTCGCTCGGCGCCCCGCACTCGGCGGGGTGTCGAAAGTCTTCTGGTCTGACCAGTCTTCTGAGGTTTTCCCAAGCTGTGCCGTTCCCCAACCCCGGGTGGCTCCCGGACGGGGTCCTCGGGCCCACCGACCATCGGGGTCGGCGGGCCACAAGAGGCCGGCCTGTGCTTCGACGACGCTCGCTCCCCTGGGGAGCCGCGGGGGCCTGGAGGGCCAACGGGTCCAGTGAGGCACTGGACCCGGCCTCCGCCCGCTAGGCGGACGCGGTTGCGCGCGGCTCGCCGGCCATCACAGGGCCGGCCGGGGCCGCGGCGCGGTCGAGCGCCAGCGGGTCGGTCACCGTGCCGGTCTCCTCGTCGAACGGCCCCTGCGCCAGCCTGGTCACCTCTGCGGGGACCGGCGGCGCCAGGTCGGCCGTCGCACGGAGACCGGACAATACGTCGTCGGGTCGTACGGCGGGTGTGGCGTGTCGTACTACCAGGCGCAGTATCGCACAGGGACGGCCGGTCCGAACATCGTGGACCCTTTCGCCCTCCGTGTCCGCACCGTCGTCCACCTGCGGCGAGGCGACCTCGAGCGCCGCCACCGCACCGCGCGCGTCAAAGACCCGCACGCCGTTCTTGGTGAGACGTTCGACCTCGACCCGCTCCTCGGCCAGGAAAACGGCGGCCGCGCGGGCCGCCTCCTCCGGGGTGACACCGTCCAGCCGGACCTGCCACTCGGAGGCCTCCAGGCGCTCCACGAAGTTCGGTGTCCTGACCTCGACCGCGTCGGTGATGTCCAGGCCGTTCGGCAGCGACTCGTCGAGCTGCGCACGCAGCTCCTCCGGGTCGCGGACGGCGGCGAGGCCGATCTCCAGGTACTCCGCCTCACTCGCCACCCCGGTCGGGGCGGCGTTGGCGTAGGAGACCTTGGGGTGCGGAGTGAAGCCGGCCGAATAGGCCATCGGCACGGCCGACCGGCGCAGTGCGCGCTCGAAGGCGCGCTGGAAGTCGCGGTGGCTGGTGAAGCGGAGCCGGCCGCGCTTGGTGTAGCGGAGACGGATCCGCTGCACCGTCGGCGCGGGCGGAGGACCGTCGGGCGTACGGCGTGCCAGGGTCGCTCAGTCCTTAGTCAGTTGTCCCCGTCCGACGTGGCGCTTTCCCGCCACTGTCCGGACTCTGTCACCTCAAAGGGTACGCGCCCCCGCACCCCCCTCGCTCCGCCCCTGCTCAGAGCCGGTGGCTGTCAGTCGAGCGAACCGGGCTCGGCCAGCCACTGAGCCCGGAGGTCGGTGTGCCTGGCGATGGTCTCGAAGTCCCGGTCGTAGTGCAGCACGGTCAGGCCGTGGTGCATCGCGGTGACGGCGACCAGCAGGTCGGCGATCCCGGCCGAGGGGTGCTGACCGGCCTCGACGAGCCGTTCCTGGATCGCGAGCAGCGTCCGCCAGGCGCCGTCCGGCACCGGACGCCAGACGTACATGTCGGCCAACGCCGCCTTGAGGTCGGCGAAATGTCCCTTGGATCTCGCCGAGTAGCACAGTTCCGCTTCGGTCGGCTCACAGAGCCCGACCCGCCCCTGGTCGATCACCTCGCCCCACACCTCGTCCAGGTCCGGCCTGACGATCCGGACGTGGGCCGATGTGTCGATCAGGAACTGCTCCGCACCGCTCATTCAGCGCCATACCTCTTCCTTGAACCCCGGTTCCAGCACCGCGTCGAACACACCGTCGGCCGCCAGCTCGCGCATGCGTTCCCGGGCCCGTCGGCGCCGCGCCCGGAGGCCCACCTCCGCCAGTGCGGCGTTGACCGTGTCCTTCTTCGTCTTGGTTCCCAGCGCCTGGGCCGCCAGGGCCAGCGCCTCTTCATCGACGTCGATCATGGTTTTGGCCATACGGTACACCACCCTTCATCCACCCATTGATTTGCGTAGATTCTATACTCGTGGCCGCGATTCATATATACCAACATCAAATCGAGTGATGTCCGGAAACGACCGATCCCCGGCCGGAGGTGTCCGGCCGGGGATCGAGGAAAGTCAGGCTCTACTTGACCACGGTCAGCGGCAGCAGCTTCTTGCCGGTGGGGCCGATCTGGATCTCCGTCTGCATCTGCGGGCAGACGCCGCAGTCGAAGCACGGGGTCCAGCGGCAGTCGTCGACCTCGACCTCTTCGAGGGCGTCCTGCCAGTCCTCCCAGAGCCAGTCCTTGTCGAGGCCGCTGTCCAGGTGGTCCCAGGGCAGCACCTCCTCGTAGGTGCGCTCGCGGGTGGTGTACCAGTCCACGTCGACACCGGTACCGGCCAGGCCCTTCTCGGCGGAGGCCATCCAGCGGTCGTACGAGAAGTGCTCACGCCACCCGTCGAAGCGGCCGCCGTCGTCGTAGACGGCCCGGATCACGGCGCCGATGCGGCGGTCGCCGCGGGAGAGCAGGCCCTCGACGATGCCGGGCTTGCCGTCGTGGTAGCGGTAGCCGATGTTCTTGCCGTACTTGCGGTCGCCGCGGATGGAGTCGCGCAGCTTGGCCAGGCGGGCGTCGGTGGCCTCGGCGGACAGCTGCGGGGCCCACTGGAACGGGGTGTGCGGCTTGGGCACGAACCCGCCGATGGAGACGGTGCAGCGGATGTCGTTCTGCCCGGTGACCTCGCGGCCCTTCTGGATGACGTTCTTCGCCATCTCGCCGATCTGGAGCACGTCCTCGTCGGTCTCGGTGGGCAGGCCGCACATGAAGTACAGCTTCACCTGACGCCAGCCGTTGCCGTACGCGGTGGCGACGGTGCGGATCAGGTCCTCCTCCGACACCATCTTGTTGATCACCTTGCGGATGCGCTCACTGCCGCCCTCCGGGGCGAAGGTGAGACCCGAGCGGCGGCCGTTGCGGGTCAGCTCGTTGGCGAGGTCGATGTTGAAGGCGTCCACCCGGGTGGACGGCAGCGAGAGGCCGATCTTGTCCTCGGTGTAGCGGTCCGCCAGGCCCTTGGCCAGGTCACCGATCTCGGTGTGGTCGGCGCTGGACAGCGACAGCAGACCGACCTCCTCGAAGCCGGTGGCCTTCAGCCCGCGCTCGACCATCTCCCCGATGCCGGTGATGCTTCGCTCCCGCACGGGGCGCGTGATCATGCCGGCCTGGCAGAAACGGCAGCCGCGGGTGCAGCCGCGGAAGATCTCGACGGACATCCGCTCGTGCACGGTCTCGGCGAGCGGGACGAGCGGCTGCTTGGGGTAGGGCCACTCGTCGAGGTCCATCACGGTGTGCTTGGAGACCCGCCACGGCACGCCCGGGGCGTTCGGCACCACGCGGCCGATCCGGCCGTCGGCCAGGTACTCCACGTCGTAGAACCTGGGCACGTACACCCCGCCGGTGCGCGCCAGGCGCAGCAGCAGCTCGTCGCGCCCGCCCGGGCGGCCCTCGGCCTTCCAGCCGCGGATGATCCCGGTGATGTCGAGGACGGCCTGCTCGCCGTCGCCGACCACCGCGCAGTCGATGAAGTCCGCGATCGGCTCGGGGTTGAACGCGGCGTGGCCGCCGGCCAGCACGATCGGGTCCTCGTCGGTGCGGTCCGCGGCGTTCAGCGGGATGCCCGCGAGGTCGAGCGCGGCCAGCATGTTGGTGTAGCCGAGCTCGGTGGAGAAGGAGAGCCCGAACACGTCGAAGGCCCGCACCGGCCGGTGGGCGTCCACCGTGAACTGCGGGACGTCGTGCTCGCGCATCAGCGCCTCCAGGTCCGGCCAGACGCTGTACGTCCGCTCGGCCAGCACGCCCTCGCGCTCGTTGAGCACCTCGTAGAGGATCATGACGCCCTGGTTGGGCAGGCCCACCTCGTAGGCGTCGGGGTACATCAGCGCCCAACGGACGTCGCAGGCGTCCCAGTCCTTGACGGTCGAGTTGAGCTCGCCGCCGACGTACTGGATCGGCTTCTGGACGTGCGGGAGGAGGGCCTCCAGGCGTGGGAAGACCGATTCGACAGTCATGTACTAGGAACCCTTACGACGTTGAAAGGTGTCGCGCGCATCTGATCCCGGTCGGGTGGTGGGCGACTGTTTTGGGAGGGGTGACCCTCAAGGGTAGCCGAATCCCGGAGCCTTCCGACGTCCGCGTCCGGCCACCCGGGAGCGGTCCGGGCACGGCCGGGGAGCGGTCCGGCGGGGCCGCACTCCCGGCGCCCCGGCCCCGCCCCGGGGCCCGACCACCGCCCGATGTCCCCGGGCCATCGGCTGTTGACATGCCCGGAAGCCGCGTGCGGTACTGGCAAGGCTCCAATCCGGAAGCTCTGCGTCCCGTCCCGACAAGGGAGTTGCGGCGACCGGCCGCGCCACCGCCACGCCGGACGGTCACCGGCCGCGCACAGCGGTGACGCGCCACCCGCCGGGCGCCCGACGCAAGGAGAGCCATGACCGACACCGGCCGGCGGGTACGCCACACCGGCCACCCGCACGGGCCCGTGGACCGGTACCCCGGGGTGGCGGAGGTGGACGCGGCGGCCCACCGGCTGGCCCGGCGGCACCCCGACCGCTGCCGGCTGCGCGAGGCCGGCCGGTCCCGGGCCGGGCGGCCGCTGACGCTGCTCTCCGTGGACGACGGCCCACGGGCCGTCCTGGTGGTCGGCGGCCCGCACCCCAACGAGCCGGTGGGCGTCGCCAGCGCACTGCGGCTGGCCGGGCAACTGCTGGACCGGCCGGCCAAACCGGGCGTCTCCTGGCACATCCTGCTCTGCCTGGACCCGGACGGCGCCGCCCTCAACTCCGGCTGGCTGGACGGGCCGCTCACCATGCGCCGCCACTACGAGCACTTCTTCCGGCCCGCGTTCGAGGAGCAGCCCGAGCTGCTGCCGCCCGCCGACACCGACCGGGCGCCGATGCCGGAGAGCCTGGCCCTGACCGGCCTGCTCGACGAACTCCGCCCGTTCCTCCAATGCTCCCTGCACGGTGTGGACTTCGGCGGCGCGTTCGTCCAGCTGACCCGGCCCGTCCCCGGCCTGTCCGAACGGTTCACCCGCTCGGTGGCGCACGGCGGCATCCCGCTGGACGTCGACGCCTACGACGCCGTCGGCTGGGCCAGTCCCGCCCCCGGGACGTATCTGATGCCCGCGCCCGGCGGCGCCGGCCTCTCCCGGGCACTGCCCGACGAACCCGAGCTCTCCACCTGGTCGTACGCCGGGCGGCACGGCGGGGTGACGGCCGTACTGGAGGTGCCGATGTGGGCCGTCGACGCGGTCGGCGACGCCCGCCCGCACCCGGCCGCCCGCCGGGCCGTGGGCGCCGCCGCCCGGACGCTGCGGGAGCGCGCCGAGGAGCTGACCGCACTGCTCGCCCACGTCCCGCCGCACGCCCGGGCCGCCTACGGTCCACTGGTGCGCACCACCGAGTTCAACCTGGAGGTCTGCCCGCCGCTGGCCGACGAGTGGCTGGCCCGGTGGTGCGAGCAGCCCCTCTCGGTCTCCCGGGTGGCCACCGCCGGGATCGTCGCGGCCCGCATCCCGGTGCGGGTGGCGTCGATGCTGCTGCGGCTGCTGGCGGACACCGGCGGCCCGGCCGCGGACGCGGCCCGCGAACGCGCACACGGGATCGTCGCCGAGAGCCTGGACCAGCTGCGCCACCGCTTCGGTGCCCGCTGGGTCCCGGTGGAGACCCAGACCGCCCACCAGACCCGCGCCGTCCTGGCCGCCGCCGACTGCCTGCACCCCTGCCCGGCCACCCCCTAACGACCAGACTCAGCAGGCGAGTTGACGGTCACCCCGGACGAGACAGCGGCACCGCGCACGGAAAACCGGCGGGGCCGGCCCGGAGATCCCGGACCGGCCCCGCCGGCACATCCCGCAACCGCTCAGGCCGCTATCGGCCGCTGGCTCTGCACCGCCTGCAACAGCCCGATCGCCACCCAGACCGCGAACATCGACGACCCGCCGTAGGAGACGAACGGCAGCGGGATGCCCGCCACCGGCATGATGCCCAGGCACATCCCTATGTTCTCGAACGCCTGGAAGGAGAACCAGGCCACCACCCCGGCCGCCACGATGGTGCCGTACAGGTCGGTGGCGTGCCGCGCGATCCGGCAGGCCCGCCAGAGCACCACGCCGAGCAGCAGGATGATCGCCAGCGCCCCGAGGAAGCCCAGTTCCTCACCGGCCACCGTGAAGACGAAGTCGGTCTGCTGCTCCGGCACGAACTGGCCGGTGGTCTGCGTCCCGTGGAACAGGCCCTTGCCGGTCAGCCCGCCCGAACCGATCGCGATGCGGGCCTGCGCGGTGTTGTAGCCGACCCCGGACGGGTCCAGCGCCGGGTTCGCGAAGGCGGCGAAGCGGTCGATCTGGTACTTGCTCAGCACCCCGAGCTTCCAGATCGCCACACAGCCGCCCGCGCCCGCCAGCAGCAGCCCGAACACCCAGCGGTTGGCGGCCCCGGAGCCCAGCAGGATGCCCAGCACGATGGCGGCCATCACCATCACCGAGCCGGCGTCCGGCATCAGCATCACGACCGCCATCGGCACGGTCGCCCAGACCAGCCCGCGGAACACCGCCCGGTGCGAGGGGAACTCCCGCTCCCCCGCGTCCACCTGGTCCGACAGCACCACCGCCATCGCCAGCACGATCGACAGCTTGGCGAACTCGGCGGGCTGGATCGAGAAGCCGCCGCCGAACTGGATCCAGGAGTGCGCGCCGTTGATGGTCGACCCCAGCGGGCTGAGCGTCGCCAGCAGCATCAGGATCACGCCGACGTACAGGAACGGCACCAAGGTCCGGAAGCGCCGGCTCCCTATCCCTATCACCACCGCGCACAGCGCCAGCCCGACCAGCAGGTTGGTCAGGTGCCGGTACAGGAAGTACTGCGGGTCGCCGTGGGTGAGCGAGTCCCGCCCCCGGGTGGCCGACCAGATCAGCAGCGAACTGCCCGCCGAGAGGGTCAGCGCGGCCAGCAGCAGTATCCAGTCCAGCCGCCAGATCGGCGAGTCCTTGGCGAGGGCCTTCGACACCCCGCTGCGCTGCGGGGCGAGCCGCAGCTGACGGTACGAACCGTAGAAGGTCACGCCCGGCTCCTTCCTGTGCCCCGGGTGGGTTCGAGCGCGGCGTCCGCCGCGGTGAAGACGGTCAGCGGGCCGGTCGGCTGCGCCGGGTCCAGGAAGACCCGCGGCGAGCCGCCGGTGACACCCGGGTCGCCGTCCGCCGTGAACGCGGCCGGCTTGATGATCGCGGTGCCGTCCGGGTTGAACTTCGGCAGCTCGGCCTGCGGCTTGGGCAGCAGCGCCTTGCCGTTGTCGATGTTGCCCTTGTCGTCCACGCCGTACAGCGACTGGTAGATCCGGCGGATCGCGTCACCGGAACCGCCGGAGCCGGTGCCACCCTGGCTTATCGTCATCACGACCGCGTAGTCGTCGCTGTACGTGGTCAGCCAGGAGGTGGTCTGCTTGCCCTCGACCTCGGCGGTGCCGGTCTTTGCGTGCAGCTCGATCTTGCCCTGCGGCCAGCCCGCGCCGGTGAACTTCCAGGCGGCGGTGCCGTTGTTGACGACGCCCGCGGTGGCCTGGTCGATGTAGCTCAGCAGCTTCTGGTCGCCGGGCAGCTTGCCGTCCTCGTGCGGGGCGATCTCACGGACGAGGTCCCCGCTCGGGCTCATCACCGCCTTGGCGACGGTGGGCCGGTAGAAGGTGCCGCCGTTGGCCAGCGCCGCGTAGATCCGGGCCATCTGGATCGGGGTGACGAGGGTGTCGCCCTGGCCGATCGCGAAGTTGACCGAGTCACCGGCACGCATCTGGTAGCCGTCGACGCAGTTCTCCCGGGCGATCTGGTCGGAGAAGCTGTTGCCGCCCTTCTCCGCCTGCTTGCACCAGGCGTCCTTGTTGTTGTCGTAGAAGGACTGCTTCCACTGCCGGTCGGGCACCCGGCCGGTGACCTCACTGGGCAGGTCGATGCCGGTCTTCGCGCCGAGGCCGAACTCGTGGGCGGTCTTGTAGAACCAGTCCGCCGGGTCCTTCTTCGGCTTGATGCCGCCGTCCTTCGTCCACTGGTCGTACGCCAGACCGTAGAAGACCGTGTCGCAGGAGACCTCGAGGGCCTTCTCCAGGGAGATCGAGCCGAAGCTCTCGCTCTCGAAGTTCTTGAACTCACGGCCGCCGATGGCCATGCTCTTCGGGCACGGGTACGTCCCGTCCAGTGGGTAACCGGCCTGCACGGCGGCGGTGGTGGAGATCACCTTGAAGGTCGAACCGGGGGCCGACTGACCCTGTATGGCCCGGTTCAGCAGCGGGAAGTTGGAATCCTTGCTGGTCAGCGACTGGTAGTCCTTGCCGCTGATGCCGCCGACCCAGAGGTTGGGGTCGTACGTCGGGGCGCTGGCCATCGCCACGATCCGCCCGGTGTGCACGTCCATCACGACGGCGGCGCCGGAGTCGGCCTCGTAGTTGCGGTTGGTCACCTTGTCGAAGGTCTTCCGGGCGTCGGCCATCGCCTGCACCAGGTTGTCCTCGACGACCTTCTGCACCCGGGCGTCGATGCTGGTGACCAGGTTGTTGCCGGTCTGCGGTGCCTCCGTGCCGGCGGTGCCGATCACCCGGCCGAGGTTGTCCACCTCCAGCTTGGTGATCCCGGCGGTGCCGCGCAGGTCGCGGTCGTACACCGACTCCAGCCCGGCCCGGCCGATCTGGTCGGCCGGCAGGTAGCGGTCCAGACCGGTCTTGTCGGCGGTCTTGCCGACCTCGTCGTCCGTCACCGGCGAGAGGTAGCCGAGTACCTGGGCCATGTTGGCGCCCTCGACGCCGGTGTAGTGGCGCAGGGCGGTGGGCTGCGCGGTGACCCCGGGGAAGTCCTCGCGGCGCTCCATTATCTGCATCGCCTGCTGGGTGGTCGCGTCCTTGGTGACCGGGATCGGCTGGTAGGGCGAACCGTTCCAGCAGGGCTGCGGCGTCTTGGCATCACAGAGCCGGACCTTCTCCTGGACGTCCTTCGCCGGCATGCCGAGCACCTCGGCCAGCCGGCTGAGCACCGCCTTGCCGCTGTCCTTCTGCTGCATCAGCGACGTCCGGCTGACCGAGACCACCAGCCGGGTCTCGTTGCCGGCCAGGATGCGGCCCGAGGCGTCCAGGATCTCGCCGCGCACGGCCGGCTCGACCACCTCGCGGATGTGGTTGCCGGTCGCCTTGGCGGTGTAGACGCTGGCGTTGCGGATCTGCAGGTACCAGAGCCGTCCGCCGAGGGTGGCGAGCAGCGACAGCACCAGGATCTGCAGCACCACCAGACGGATCGTCACCCGCCGGGTACGGCCGGTCTCGGGGATGTTGCTCACGTCTCGTGCGCTCCAGGGTGCGGGGTTCCGGGGGTCATGGTCGGGCGGGCTACGGGCGCTTGGCGAAGCCGAGCGAGCGCCGCTTCCGGTACGACGGGCCCTTCGAGGTCTCACGGGTGGTGCGGTAGCGGGCCAGCGAGCCCATCCCCGGACCGCCCTCGTCGTCACCGCTGGCGGCGGCCACCGGGTCGCGCCCGAAGCGGCGCCCGATCAGCATCACCACCGGTACCACGAACGGCGCCAGCAGCAGGTCGTACAGCAGGGCGCTGAAGACCAGTCCGCCCAGGCCGACATGGCGGGCGGCGGTGTCGCCGACCAGGGCGCCGACCATCGCGTACAGCAGGGTGGAGGCGACCGCCGCGGCGGCCACCACCAGCAGCGCGCCGGAGACCGAGCGCTGGCGGCCGTGGTCCTGGCGGAGCAGTCCGGCGGCGTAGCCCATCAGGCAGAGCACCAGCGCGTAGCGGCCGATCGCGTGGTCGGACGGCGGCGCGAGGTCGGCCAGCAGCCCGGCGGCGAACCCGACCAGACAACCGCCGGTGGGCCCGTACACCATGGCCAGGCCGACCACCACGAGCAGCAGTATGTCCGGTGTGGCGCCGGGGAGTTGGAGCCGACCGAAGACGCTGACCTGGAGGATCAGGCCGAGCAGGATCAGGACGGCGGAGACGGGGATGCGGGCGAGGCGCATGGCTCAGTTCCCCCCAGTGGTCTTGGCGGGCGGGACGGCGGCGCCGGGGGCCGCGGGGGCCGGGGCCTGCCCCTGGGCGGCGGCCGGCACGGGCGGCAGGACGGCGTCGCGAGGGTCGGTGCGCGGCGCCACGACCACCACGCCGACCAGGTCGAGCCGGGTGAACTGGACGAAGGGCTCGACCAGGATGGTCTTGGTCAGCTGGCCCGGGTTCGCCTCGACCTCGACCACCTTGCCGACCGGGACGCCGGGCACGAACGGGCGGCCGCTCTGCGAGCCGAAGGAGACCAGCCGGTCCCCCTCCTTGACCTGGGCCTTGCCGTTGAGCAGGGAGACCTTCATCGGGCCGGTGCCCTGCCCCGAGGCGAACCCGATCTCGCCGGTGCCCTCCAGCCGGGTACCGGCGCTGAAGCCGGGATCGGAGGCCAGCAGCACGGTGGACGTGGTCGGCGCCACGGTGGTGATCCGGCCGACCAGCCCCTGACCGTTGATCACCGTCATGTCCCGGCTGAGCCCGTCGTCGCTGCCGGCGTCGATGGTGATGGTCCAGGAGAAGCCCTGGGCCGGACCGATCGCGATCACCTGGGCGGCCTTGACCGTGTAGCCGCCGGAGCCCGCGGTGCGCAGCAGGTCGTCGAGCTGCTTGGTGCGGCCTGCCGCCATGTCGGAGGAGGCGAGCTTCTGGCGCAGCTCGGTGTTCTCGCGCGCGAGCTGGTCGGCGCGGCCGCTGTGGGTGGCGGTGTCGCGGAACGCGCGGACGGTGTCGGCCACCGGGTCGACCACGGTGGCGGCGGCGCGCTCGACGGGGCCGAGGACGGCGGCGGCGGTGCGCCGGGCGCCGCCGAGCGGAGAGCTCTCACCGCCCTTGATGTCGACGGTGATCAGCGCGAAGGCGACGGCCACCAGCAGGATGAGCAGCAGCCGGCTCTCTCGTGTATCCCTCACGGTGCTGGTACTGCCCCTTCGTACCTTGGCCCCCCACCCCTGGCTGTGGGGCCCGGGCGGGGGCCGTTCAGTTGACTGACAGGTTTTTCTCGGTACTGCTAACGACGCGGCTGGGCGTCCAGCACCTGCTGAAGCGCCTCGAACTCCTCGACGCACTTGCCGGAGCCGAGGGCCACCGAGTCCAGCGGGTTCTCCGCGATGTGGATCGGCATGCCGGTCTCGCGGCGCAGCCGCTCGTCGAGACCGCGCAGCAGGGCGCCGCCGCCGGTGAGCACGATGCCCCGGTCCATGACGTCGCCGGCCAGCTCGGGCGGGCACTGGTCGAGGGTGGTCTTGACCGCGTCGATGATGGAGTTGACCGGCTCGTCGATGGCCTCACGGACCTCGGCGGCCGAGATGACGACGGTCTTGGGCAGGCCGCTGACCAGGTCGCGGCCGCGGATCTCGGCGTGCTCGTCCTTCTCGCCCTCCAGCCCGAAGGCGGAGCCGATGCTCATCTTGATCTGCTCGGCGCTGCGCTCGCCCAGGAGCAGCGAGTACTCCTTCTTGATGTGCTGGACGATGGCGTTGTCCAGCTCGTCGCCGGCGACCCGGATGGACTGCGCGGTGACGATGCCGCCGAGTGAGATCACGGCGACCTCGGTGGTGCCGCCGCCGATGTCGACCACCATGTTGCCGGTGGCCTCGTGGACGGGCAGCCCGGCGCCGATCGCGGCGGCCATCGGCTCCTCGATGATGTGCACCTGGCGCGCGCCGGCCTGCGAGGAGGCCTCGATCACGGCGCGGCGCTCGACCCCGGTGATACCGGAGGGCACGCAGACCACGACCCGCGGGCGGGCCAGGTAGCGGCGGCGGTGGATCTTGAGGATGAAGTAGCGGAGCATCCGCTCGGTGATCTCGAAGTCGGCGATCACGCCGTCCTTCAGCGGGCGGATGGCGACGATGTTGCCCGGCGTCCGGCCGATCATCTTCTTCGCCTCGGCCCCGACCGCCAGGATCCCACCGGTGTTGGTGTTGACCGCGACGACGGACGGCTCGTTGAGGACGATCCCCTTGCCCCTGACGTACACCAGCGTGTTGGCAGTTCCGAGGTCGATCGCCAAGTCGCGGCCGATGAACGACAGGTTGTTGGCCATGGGGTGTAGGTGCCTTCCCGGGCTCGGAGTCATTGCGGGGGGGGTGGACGAAAGCGCGTGCCCAGGGCGGAGACCGGCTCGGCAGCCGTACCAAGCCCTTGAGTCGCGTCCATCGTAGTCACGCCTGCCCGTACGGACGTCGACGTGGGGCGTACCGTCCATTGTCCGGAGCGTGATCGCTTCTCCGGGCATTGGGACGCCGTGTCGGCACCCCTAGTTCCCTATTTCACGATAAGAATGCCCCGGCCGGGCCAATGGTCCCGACCGGGGCAGTCCAAGGTCCTAGGCGTGCGCCGGGAAGAAGATCTTGATCTCGCGCTCGGCGGAGGCCTCGGAATCCGAGGCGTGGATCAGGTTCTCCCGGGTGATGGTCGCGTAGTCGCCGCGGATGGTGCCGGCACCGGCCTCCAGCGGGTTGGTCGCACCGGCCAGCATGCGGATGCCGCGGACGACCTCCTCGCCCTCGACGATCAGCGCGAGCGACGGGCCGGAGGTCATGAACTCCAGCAGCGGCTCGTAGAACGGGCGGCCGATGTGCTCCGCGTAGTGCTGCTCCAGCGTCGCCCGGTCGAAGGTGCGCAGTTCGACCGCGGTGAGCCGCCAGCCGGCCTTGCGCTCGATGCGGCTGATGATCTCGCCGGCCAGGCCGCGCTGGACGGCGTCGGGCTTGAGCAGGACGAGAGTGCGCTGGGACACGGTGCGTCTCCTGGGTAATCGGTTCGGCGTGCGATATACGCGACTACCCCAGAGATTACCTTGCGTGAGCAGCCCGGAAGCCCGCCCGGGCTGCCCCCGCGGCCTAGGCCTGGGCGGCCTCGGCCGCCGTACGGGCGGCCTTGAACTCGTCGATCTTGCGGCCGTAGTGCACCGAGCACCACCAGAGGCCGGCGAAGACCACGCCGAGGCCGAACATCGTCGGCAGGACGAACCCGCTGGCGACCAGGCCGACCTGCAGCGCCCAGCCGATCGCCACCGCGCCGGGGCGGTTGATCATGCCGCAGAGCAGGATGCACAGCACCATGGCGACACCGGTGACCGTCCACACCGTGACGGTGGGGACGTCGGAGAGCTGCATCGCCACCAGGGCGGCGAAGAGCACCACCAGCGCCTCGCCGATCAGCGTCGAGGAGCAGAGCGTCCTCATGTCACTTCCTCCCGAGCAGCAGGCGGGCCTCGCCCACCGTGATGACCGAACCGGTGACCAGCACCCCGGCGCCGCCGAGGTCGCCCTCCTCCTCGGCCAGGGTGACGGCGGCGGCGATGGCGTCGTCGAGGCGGGGCTCGACCTGGACGCGGTCCTCGCCGAAGAT
Organism: Kitasatospora sp. NPDC088351; assembly: GCF_040685575.1. Taxonomy (NCBI): domain Bacteria; kingdom Bacillati; phylum Actinomycetota; class Actinomycetes; order Kitasatosporales; family Streptomycetaceae; genus Kitasatospora; species Kitasatospora sp. NPDC088351. The sequence continues at coordinate 87,459 of NZ_JBFBIL010000015.1, forward strand.
CTCGACGGCGATCGCGGCCAGGGCGTCCGCGTCCATCGCGCGATGGGTGGAGTTCTGGGTGACCACGACCTCGGCGAGGACCGGCTCGAAGGCCTCCAGCAGGCCCGCCACGTCCTTGTCGCCGCTGGTGCCGATCACGCCGACCAGCCGGGTGAAACCGAAGGACTCGCCGATCGCGGCGACGGTCGCCTCGGCACCGTGCGGGTTGTGCGCGGCGTCCAGCAGAATCGTGGGGCTGCGGCGGACGACCTCCAGGCGGCCCGGGGAGGAGACGCCGGAGAACGCGTGGCGCACCTTGTCCACGTCCAACTGCCCGCCGCGGGCGCCGCCCACGCCGAAGAAGGCCTCGACCGCGCCGAGCGCGAGTGCCGCGTTGTGCGCCTGGTGGGCGCCGTGCAGCGGGATGAAGACGTCCTCGTACTCCTCGCCGCCGAGCCCACGCAGCGTCACCAGCTGCCCGCCGATGGCGACCTCACGGCGGATCACGCCGAACTCCATGCCCTCGCGGGCCACCGTGGCGTCCACCTCGACGGCGCGCTTGAGGATGGTCTGGGCGGCGTCCAGCTGCTGCTGGGCGACGACGGCGACCGCGCCGGACTTGATGATCCCGGACTTCTCGACCGCGATCTCGCCGGTGGTCCCGCCCAGCTTGTCGGTGTGGTCCAGGGAGATCGGGGTGATCACCGCGACGGCGGCGTCGATCACGTTGGTGGCGTCCCAGGAGCCACCCATGCCGACCTCGACCACGGCGACGTCCACCGGGGCGTCGGCGAAGGCCGCGTAGGCCATGCCGGTCAGCACCTCGAAGAAGGACATCGCGACCGGCTCGCGCTCGTCGACCATCCGCACGTACGGCTCGATGTCCCGGTAGACCTCGACGAACCGCTCGGGGCTGATCGGGGCGCCGTCCAGGGAGATCCGCTCGGTGACGGACTCCACGTGCGGGCTGGTGTAGCGGCCGGTGCGCAGCTCGAAGGTGTTCAGCAGCTGCTCGATCATCCGGGCGGTGGAGGTCTTGCCGTTGGTGCCGGTGATGTGGATGGAGGGGAAGGACCGCTGGGGCTGGCCCAGGATGTCCATCAGCGCCTCGATCCGGTCGAGCGAGGGCTCCAGCTTGTTCTCCGGCCAGCGCTTGGACAGCTCCAGCTCGACGTCGCGCAGGGCGTCGCCGGAGCCGCCGTCGGCGGGGCGGAGGGTGTACGGGTTCGGGTCGGCCTTGTCGCTCACGACCACAGTCTACGGAGCGACGGCGGCCACCCCTCACGGGGTGAGAACGGCCACTTTGCCCAGACTTTCCGATTTACCCCTTTTACTATCGATTCGGCGAGTCTCAGACGCGATGAAGCATCGATTCGCACCCCAAGGAGACAAATCACCTTTGATCATGAGGAGAGCAGCGCCATGCCCGACGCCGTGCGCGACTACATCCTGGACAACCGGAACGGGATCGTCTGGGTCGCCGAGCTGGCCTCCCTGGCGCTGCTCGCCTACATGGTCTTCGTGTTCGGCCGCTTCCTGCTCTACTGGGCCGGCTCGCGGCACGCGTTCACACACGCCAGGCCCGCCGAGCCCGGCGACCCCTCGGCCTTCCGGTGGCACCTGGTGATCCCCTGCCGCGACGAGGAGGCGGTGGTCACCCAGACCCTCGCCGGTCTGCGGCGCAGCGCCCCCGAAGCCCATCTGTGGGTGATCGACGACGACAGCGAGGACGCCACCCGCGACCTGGTACTGGCCGCCGCCGGGCACGACCCGCGAATCCACCTGGTCCAGCGCCGGCGCCCGCACGCCCGGATCGGCAAGGGCGCCGCGCTGAACGCCGCGTACCGCGAGATCTCCGCCTGGCTGCCCGAGGGCACCGACCGCTCCCGGGTGGTGCTCGGCGTGGTCGACGCCGACGGCGAACTGGACCCGGGCACCCTGGAACAGGTCTGCGCCGACAAGGCGATGGGCCGCCCCGACACCGGCGCCGTGCAGATCGGCGTCCGGATGCGCAACGCCGACGACGAACGGCCGCTGCCCGGCCGCGGCCGGCTCGTCAACGCCCTGGCCCGCGCCCTGGTACGGCTGCAGGACATCGAGTTCCAGGCCAACAACACCGGCATGCAGCTGCTGCGCCGGCGTACCGGCAGCGTCGGCCTCGGCGGCAACGGGCAGTTCGTCCGGCTCACCGCGCTGGACTCGCTGACCGCCGAGGAGGGCCGGCAGAACCGGCCCTGGCCGGAGCGGGCACTGCTGGAGGACTACGAGTCCGGCCTCGAACTGCGGCTGGCCGGCTGGCGGTTGACCCACATCACCGAGGCGCAGGTCTCCCAGGAGGGCCTGGTGTCGTTCCGGCGCTTCCTCACCCAGCGCACCCGGTGGGCCCAGGGCAACATACAGTGCCTGCGCTACACCGGGCGGGTGCTGCGCTCGCCGCACTACCGCTGGGCCGGCAAGGCCGAGGTGATGTACACCTTCCTGCAGCCCGTGGTCTGCGTGCTGCTGGTCGTCCTGACCCCGCTGTCGATCGGGATCACGCTGGCCGGCCTGGCGCTCTTCCCCGAGGAAACCGCCGACTTCCACCTCCGGTTCGGGCCGTTCATGGCCGCCGCCTTCGTGCTCGCGACCCTGCCGATGGTGTTCTGGGGCTTCGCCTACCGCAGGCGCGTCCACCCCGGCCGGCGCCGGCTCACCGGGCTGCTCTGGGGCGCGCTGCTCTGGCTGTACGCCTATCACCTGTTCGTGGTCGCGACCCGGGGCGCCGTCCGGCTGCTGCTCGGCCGCAACGGCTGGGCCAAGACCAGACGCAACGCCGAGAAGGTCGTCCTCGGCGCCCCGACCGCCCTCGAATCCTGAGAACCACCGGAGTCACCCCGTGAGCATGTGCCTTCCCCCCGCCAGCGTCGCCGTCGTCCTCGGCACCCGCCCCGAACTGGTCAAGCTCGCCCCGCTGATCCACGAACTCGGGGACGCCACCCGGCTGGTGCACACCGGCCAGCACTGGGACGAGGCGATGTCCGGCCGCTTCCTGCGCGACCTCGGCCTGCCCCGGCCCGAGCTGCTGACCGGCGTCGGCGGCCGCCCGCGCGCCGGGCAGATCGCCCAGTCGCTCGGCCAGCTGGACGCGGCGTTCGCCGAGAACCGCCCGGCCGCCGTGGTCGTCCAGGGCGACACCAACGCCACCCTGGCCGGGGCGCTCGCCGCCAACGCCCGCGAGATCCCGCTGGTGCACGTCGAGGCCGGGCTGCGCAGCTTCGACCGGGCGATGCCCGAGGAGCACAACCGGGTGATGGTCGACCATGTCTCCGACCTGCTCTGCGCCGCCACCCGGGAGAACGCGGCCAACCTGCGCGCCGAGTCGCTGCCCGAGGAGCGGATCGCCGTCACCGGCAACACCGTCGTCGAGGTGGTCCGGCGGCAGCTGCCCGACGAGGCCGGGCGGGCCCGGCTGCTCGCCGCGCACGGGCTGCGCCCGGACGGCTATGTGCTGGCCACCGTCCACCGGCCGGAGAACACCGACACCGCCGAGGCCCTCGGCGCGGTGCTCGCCGAGCTGGACCGGACCGCCCGGGCCGGCACTCCGGTGCTGTTCCCGATGCACCCGCGCACCCGCGCCGCCGTCGAGCGGTTCGCGCTCGACGGGCTGCTGGAGCGGATCGCCGTCACCGAGCCGGTCGGGTACGCGGAGTTCCTGGGCCTGGCCCGGCACGCCGCGCTGCTGGTCTCGGACTCCGGCGGGGTGCAGGAGGAGTGCACCGTCCTGGGCCGTCCGCTGCTGGTGGTGCGCCGCTCGACCGAGCGGCCGGAGGCCGTGGAGGCCGGCTTCGCCGCCCTGGTACGGCCCGGCGAGGAGTTCGGCGAACTGACCCGGGCCTGGCTCGCGGACGCCCCCGAGCGGCTCGCCCGGCTGGCGGCCACCCCCAGCCCGTACGGGGACGGACTGGCCTCGGCCCGCATCGCCCGGCTGACCACGCGGCTGGCCCGAGCCGCCGAACCGGCCGGGGCAGCCGGGGCGCTCGCGGCCTGAGCCCGCCAAGGTCCTCTTGACAGCCGGATTGGTCTACTCCACCTTGTGAGGCAAGTCCCCTTCCCCGACAGGGACTTGATTTGTCGGTAGCTCCCGCACGCGCACCATCGGCACCCGGACGGCCCGCCCCCACGCGAGCCGACGGCCTCCCCCACAGGAGATGGAGTCATGCCACCTGCCCGACACCGGCGCCCACGCGCCGTCCACACCCTGCTCGCCGGAGCCGGCGCGATCGCGCTGGGCCTGAGCGGCCTGGTCCTCACCACCGGCGCCTCCGGTGCACCGAGCGCGGACGTCGACCTGATCGAGAACGGCGGCTTCGAGGCCACCAGCCACCTCGGCGGCTGGACCTGCCCCACCGGCAGCACGGCCCAGACCACCACCGTCCACTCCGGCTCGTACGCGCTGCGCGCCACCCCGGGTGCGGGCGACACCGGCGAGTGCACCCAGACCGTCACGGTGAAGCCGTCGTCGACGTACTCGCTGAGCGCCTGGGTGCAGGGTTCCTACGTCTACCTCGGTGCCCGCGGCACCGGCGCCGCCGCGGACCCGGGCACCTGGACCAACTCGGCGAGCTGGTCCAGGCTCGCCACCACCTTCACCACCGGTGCCACCACCACCAGCGTCACCGTCTACCTGCACGGCTGGTACGGCCAGCCCGCCTATCTGGCCGACGACATCTCACTGATCGGTCCCGGTGACCCCAAGCCCACGCCGACCGACACACCGACCCCCACCGACACCCCGACGGACTCGCCCAGCCCGACCCCGACGGACACCCCGACGGACCGGCCCGGTCTGCCCAAACACCTGCTGACCGGTTACTGGCAGAACTTCGACAACGGCGCCACCGTGCAGCGGATCAGCGATGTCCCGGCCGCGTACGACATCATCGCGGTCGCCTTCGCCAACGCCACCGGCACACCCGGCGGGCTGAGCTTCGCCGTGGACGGCAAGCTCTCCTCCCGGCTCGGCGGCTACACCGAGGCCCAGTTCAAGGCCGACATCGCGGCCAAGCGGGCGGCCGGCAAGAAGGTGGTCATCTCGGTCGGCGGCCAGGACGGCACCGTCTCGGTGAACAGCTCCGCCTCGGCCACCACCTTCGCCAACAGCGTCTGGTCACTGATGCAGACCTACGGCTTCGACGGGGTCGACATCGACCTGGAGAACGGCATCAACGCCACCTACATGGGCCAGGCGCTGCACTCGGTGGCCGCGAAGGCGGGCAAGGGATTCATCCTCACCATGGCGCCGCAGACCATCGACATGCAGTCGACCGGCATGGAGTACTTCAAGCTGGCGCTGAACGTGAAGGACATCCTCACCATCGCCAATATGCAGTACTACAACTCCGGCGCCATGCTCGGCTGCGACGGCGGCGTCTACTCCCAGGGCTCGGAGAACTTCCTGACCGGGCTGGCCTGCATCCAGCTCAAGGGCGGGCTCCGGCCCGACCAGGTCGGCCTCGGCGTCCCGGCCTCCACCAGCGCGGCGGGCGGCGGTTACGTCAGCCCGAGCGTGGTCAACAACGCGCTGGACTGCCTGGCCGCCGGCACCAACTGCGGGAGCTTCAGGCCCGACACCACCTGGCCGGGGATCGGCGGGGCGATGACCTGGTCGACCAACTGGGACGCCGCGGCGGGCGGATCGATCGCGAGCAGCATCGGCGGACATCTGCACGCGATGCCGTAGGCGCCGGGCTGGACCGGGGCCCGGGCCGGGGTTCAGACCCCGGCCCGGGCCTCCGGAATCTCGGGGCACGGACCGCAGTGCCGGCGGCGCAGCTCGGCGGTGATCTCGGCCAGCTCGCCCTCGGGCAGCAGCGGCAGCATCATCGCGACGCCCTGGAGCAGGCCGCCGAGCAGGAAGGTGGTGTCGGCGGTGGTGGACACCAGGCCGCGGACCTCGGCCACCTCACCGGCCGCGACGGCCTCGATCAGCCGGGCCGCGTCGGCGGTCTCCTCGTCCACGGCCACCCCGCCGGTGTCGGCCGGGGCCCGCCGGGCCATCGCGTGCAGGACCCGGTCCCCGACCTCGGGCGCGTACGCCTTGCGCACCGCCTCGGCGGCGATCCAGGCCAGCAGGGTGGTCACCTCGCGTTCCGCGTGCTCCTCGAAGAGCCGGTCCAGCGCGTAGTCGAACGCGAGCTGGTTTCCGTGTCGAAACGCGAGCAGCAGCGTCGCCGCCCTGGCCTTGGCCTCCTCGACCGCCTCAGCAGACAGTTCGTCGGCCAACTCCTCGGTCACCACCACGCCATACCCTCCCGTCGGTCATCGGCTCTGCGGAACTCCTGCACACCGTACACATCCGACCTGTGAACTTCCGCGAACGCGCGCGGGCAAGACCCGAATGAATTCGGACGGAATAGGACCTCACCCGGTCCGGGATGAATATTCGCCGGAAGGGAGCAATGTGATTGGGCTATTAGGACGACGGATTAACGGGTGGCGGGAAATGGCGAGGGGCCGCACCCCGCCGAGGCGGGATGCGGCCCTGGTGAGCCGTCGGCCGGTCAGGCCTGCGGCAGCGCCGCGAGCTGGGCGGTGATCCGGGCGATGTCGGCCTCGGCGGCCTCCTGGCGGGCACGGATCTTGGCGACCACGTCGTCCGGCGCCTTGGCGAGGAACGCCTCGTTGCCGAGCTTGGCCGTGGTCTGGGTCTTCTCCTTCTCGGCGGCCGCGAGGTCCTTGGCGAGACGCTTGCGCTCCGCCGCGACGTCGATGGTGCCGGAGAGGTCCAGCGCCACGGTGGCGCCGGCGACCGGGAGCGAGGCGGTGGCCGTGAAGCCCTCGCCCGGGACGGTCAGCCGCAGCAGCGAACGGATCGCGTCCTCGTGGACGGCGAGCACGGTGCCGGCCAGGCCAAGCTCGGCCGGGACCTTCTGCGCGGGCTGCAGGCCCTGGTCCGAGCGGAACCGGCGGACCTCGGTGACCACCTGCTGGAGCGTGGCGATCTCCGCCTCGGCGGCGGTGTCCCGGTAGCCGCTGTCCTTCGGCCACTCGGCGATCACCAGGGACTCGGCGCCGGTGAGCGTGGTCCACAGGGTGTCGGTGACGAACGGGACGACCGGGTGCAGCAGCCGCAGGGTGAGGTCCAGGACCTCGCCCAGCACCCGGCGCGAGGCATCGGCCTGCGCGCCGCCCTTGGCCAGGGTGGTCTTGGAGAGCTCGACGTACCAGTCGAAGACCTCGTCCCAGGCGAAGTGGTAGAGGGCGTCGGAGACCTTGGCGAACTCGTAGTCGTCGTAGAGCGCGTCCACCTCGGCGACGGTGGCGTTCAGCCGCGACAGGATCCAGCGGTCGGCCGCGGTCAGCTCCTCCGGCGCGGGCAGCGGGCCCTCGACGGTGGCGCCGTTCATCAGCGCGAAGCGGGTCGCGTTCCAGATCTTGTTGCAGAAGTTGCGCGCGCCCTTGACCCAGTCCTCGCCGATCGGCACGTCGGCGCCCGGGTTGGCACCGCGGGCCAGGGTGAAGCGGACGGCGTCGGCGCCGTAGGCGTCCATCCAGTCCAGCGGGTCCACGGCGGTGCCGGAGGACTTGGACATCTTCTTGCCGAACTCGTCACGGACCAGGCCGGTCAGCGCGACGGTCTTGAACGGCGCCTGGCCGTCCATCGCGTACAGGCCGAACATCATCATCCGGGCGACCCAGAAGAAGATGATGTCGTGGCCGGTGACCAGGACGTCGGTGGAGTAGAACTTCTCCAGGTCCGGGGTCTGCTCGGGCCAGCCGAGGGTGGAGAACGGCCAGAGGCCGGAGGAGAACCAGGTGTCCAGGACGTCCGGGTCCTGGTGCCAGCCCTCGCCGCTCGGCGGCTCCTCGTTCGGGCCGACGCAGACGACCTGGCCCTCGGGGCCGTACCAGACCGGGATCCGGTGGCCCCACCAGAGCTGGCGCGAGATGCACCAGTCGTACATGTTGTCGACCCAGTCGAAGTAGCGGCCCTCCAGGCCCTTCGGGTGGATCTCCACCTTGCCGTCGCGCACCGCGTCGCCGGCGGCCTTCGCCAGCGGGGCGACCTTGACCCACCACTGCAGCGACAGCCGCGGCTCGACCACCGTGTGGCAGCGCGAGCAGTGGCCGACGGCGTGCATGTACGGACGCTTCTCGGCGACGATCCGGCCCTGCTCGCGCAGCGCGCCGACCACGGCCGAGCGGGCCTCCAGGCGGTCCAGGCCGAGGAACGGCCCGTGCACGGTGATCAGGCCGCGCTCGTCCATCACGGCCAGCGACGGCAGGTCGTGGCGCTGGCCGATGGCGAAGTCGTTCGGGTCGTGCGCCGGGGTCACCTTGACGGCGCCGGTGCCGAACTCCGGGTCGACGTGCTCGTCGGCGACGACCGGGATCTCCCGGTCGGTCAGCGGCAGCTTGATGGTCCGGCCGATCAGGTGGCGGTACCGCTCGTCCTCGGGGTGGACCGCGACCGCGGTGTCGCCGAGCATCGTCTCGGCCCGGGTGGTGGCGACGACGATCGAGTCCTCGCCCTCCCCGTAGCGGATCGAGACCAGCTCGCCGGGGACCTCCTCGTGCTCCACCTCGATGTCGGAGAGCGCGGTGAGGCAGCGCGGGCACCAGTTGATGATGCGCTCGGCCCGGTAGATCAGGCCGTCGTCGAAGAGCCGCTTGAAGATGGTCTGGACGGCCTGGGAGAGGCCCTCGTCCATGGTGAAGCGCTCGCGCGACCAGTCCACGCCGTCGCCGAGGCGGCGCATCTGGCCGAGGATCCGGCCGCCGTAGTTCGCCTTCCACTCCCAGACCTTCTCGACGAAGGCCTCGCGGCCCAGGTCGTGGCGGGAGAGGCCGGACTCGGCGAGCTGCTGCTCGACCTTGTTCTGGGTGGCGATGCCGGCGTGGTCCATGCCCGGCAGCCAGAGCGTCTCGTAGCCCTGCATCCGCTTGCGGCGGGTCAGCGCGTCCATCAGCGTGTGCTGGAAGGCGTGGCCCAGGTGCAGGGCGCCGGTGACGTTCGGCGGCGGGATGACGATGGTGTACGGGGGCTTGTCGCTCTTGGCGTCGGCGGTGAAGTAGCCCCGGTCCACCCAGCGCTCGTACAGCTCGCCCTCTACCTCCGCCGGGGCGTAGGTCGTCGGGAGGGTGGCTGCGTCGTCCCCGGCGTGAGTGCTCGCGGGGCGCTGGTTCGTCGTGTCGGTCACGACGCACAGTTTACGTAACCGGGGGGGCGGGTTACGAACCGCTTTCACCCGGCGGACTCCGCGCGTCCGGCCGGTCCGCCGCCGGGGACACCGCGGTCGTCGCCAAGTGGCCCTCCCCGCACGGCAAGAGCCCCGCACCGGCCGGTGCGGGGCTCTTCCGTCAGACTCGGGTCAGGCGCTCTTCTCGCGCCGCTCCCGCTTGATCATGTCGCGCGGGACGAGGGTCGGGATGGCGTGCTTGGAGACGACGTCCCCGGTGACCACCACGCGGGCGACGTCCTGGCGCGAGGGGACCTCGTACATCACGGACATCAGCACCTCCTCCATGATGGCCCGCAGCCCGCGCGCGCCGGTGCCGCGCAGGATCGCCTGGTCGGCGATGGCCTCCAGTGCGTCCCGGGAGAACTCCAGCTCCACGCCGTCCAGTTCGAAGAGCTTGCGGTACTGCTTGACCAGCGCGTTCTTCGGCTCGGTGAGGATCTGCAGCAGCGCCTCGCGGTCCAGGTTGTGCACGCTGGTGATCACCGGCAGCCGGCCGATGAACTCCGGGATCATGCCGAACTTGACCAGGTCCTCCGGCATCACCTGACGGAAGTGGTCGCTGGCGTCCGACTCCCGCTTGGAGCGGATGTTGGCGCCGAAGCCGATGCCCTTGGCACCCGCCCGGCCCTCGATGATCCGCTCCAGGCCGGCGAACGCACCGCCCACGATGAACAGCACGTTGGTGGTGTCGATCTGGATGAACTCCTGGTGCGGGTGCTTGCGCCCGCCCTGCGGCGGCACCGAGGCGGTGGTGCCTTCCAGGATCTTCAGCAGCGCCTGCTGCACGCCCTCGCCGGAGACGTCCCGGGTGATCGACGGGTTCTCGCTCTTGCGGGCGACCTTGTCGATCTCGTCGATGTAGATGATCCCGGTCTCGGCCTTCTTGACGTCGTAGTCGGCCGCCTGGATCAGCTTCAGCAGGATGTTCTCGACGTCCTCGCCGACGTACCCGGCCTCGGTCAGTGCGGTGGCGTCGGCGATCGCGAACGGCACGTTCAGCATCCGGGCCAGCGTCTGCGCCAGCAGCGTCTTGCCGGAGCCGGTCGGCCCGAGCAGCAGGATGTTGGACTTCGCCAGCTCGATGGCGTCCTCACGGCCGTTGCCGCCGCTGCGGCCCGCCTCACCGGCCTGGACACGCTTGTAGTGGTTGTAGACGGCCACCGACAGCGCCTTCTTGGCGAGGTCCTGGCCGACCACGTACTGGTCCAGGAACTCGTAGATCTCGCGCGGCTTCGGAAGCTCCTCGAAACGCACCTCGGAGGTCTCGGCGAGCTCCTCCTCGATGATCTCGTTGCACAGGTCGATGCACTCGTCGCAGATGTACACGCCTGGGCCGGCGATCAGCTTCTTCACCTGCTTCTGCGACTTGCCGCAGAACGAGCACTTGAGCAGGTCGCCACCGTCTCCGATGCGTGCCACGAGGTGCTTCCCCTTCGCCAGGGGCCCCGCGGGGGTTCCGGGGCCTGGTGCTGTGGACCGTCAACGCCGTCGGCGATCGGTCTCGCTATCCGACGGTACTCTGCCGGGCCCCTGATTCCGTCCTCTTCGCCAGGTCTGCCCTACGCCCTGGGCGAATTGATACCGAACAGATGCCGACACCGATGCCGCCGGTGTGCCGGAGGCGGGGCGCGCAACGGCTTGCGCGCCCCGCCCCTGGACCCCTCCCGCCCGATGGCGGGCCAGGAGGGAAGGTGCCGGCCTCAGGAGGTCAGCGAGGACTTGCGGGTGGAGATGATCTGGTCGATCAGACCGTACTCGAGGGCTTCCTCGGCGGTGAGGATCTTGTCGCGCTCGATGTCGTCGCGCACCTGCTCCACCGGCTTCTTGGAGTGCTTGGAGAGCATCTCCTCCAGCTGCTCGCGCATCCGGAAGATCTCCTTGGCCTGGATCTCCAGGTCGGAGACCTGGCCGCGGCCGGTCTCGGTGTACGGCTGGTGGATCAGGATCCGGGCGTTCGGCAGCGCCATCCGCTTGCCGGGGGTGCCGGCCGCGAGCAGCACGGCCGCCGCGGAGGCCGCCTGGCCCATGCAGACGGTGGTGATGTCCGGCTTCACGTACTGCATGGTGTCGTAGATGGCCGTCAGGGCCGTGAACGAACCGCCGGGCGAGTTGATGTACATCTGGATCTCGCGGTCCGGGTCCATCGACTCCAGGCACAGCAGCTGCGCCATGATGTCGTTCGCGGAGACGTCGTCCACCTGCGAGCCGAGGAAGATGATGCGCTCCTCGAACAGCTTCGCGTAGGGGTCGTACTCACGGACGCCCTGCGAGGTGCGCTCGACGAAGCGCGGAACGATGTAGCGGCCCTCGGCACGCATGTCCTCGACGCGCGACTTGGCGCTGGAGAGGCTGGGGATGTTCATGGGGGTTCTTGTCCTCCGGAGCGTTGTGGCTGTGGTCTCGTCGGCCGGGCCGAGGCTCAGGCGCCGGTGCCGCCGCCGCCGGGGACGTCCGCGGCGCTGTGCATGATCGCGTCGATCAGGCCGTACTCCAGGGCCTCCTCGGGCGTGAACCAGCGGTCGCGGTCGGAGTCCGCGGTGATCTGCTCGAAGGACTGGCCGCTGTGGAAGGCGATCAGCTCGGACATCCGCTTCTTGGTGCGGAGCAGCTGCTCGGCCTGGATGCGGATGTCGGTGGCCGAACCGCCGAGGCCGGCGGACGGCTGGTGCATCAGGATGTTGGCGTTCGGCAGCGAGAAGCGCTTGCCCTTGGCGCCGGCGGTCAGCAGGAACTGGCCCATCGAGGCGGCCATGCCCATCGCGATGGTGACGACGTCGTTCTTGATGTACTGCATGGTGTCGTAGATCGCCATGCCGGCCGAGATCGAGCCGCCCGGGGAGTTGATGTAAAGGAAGATGTCCTTGTCCGGGTCCGCGGCCAGCAGCAGCAGCTGGGCGGTGATCTTGTTGGCGATGTCGTCGTCGACCTGCTGGCCGAGGAAGATGATCCGCTCGTTGAGCAGCCGGTTGTAGACCTGGTCCCCCAGGCCGCCGAGCACGTCACCAGAGGCGGCGTGCGGCGCCATCGGGCCAGGCATCTGCATCTGCGGGAACGTCACTTAGCCACCTGCTCAGTCGTTTTGGACGGTCGCTCCACGGCCGTCACGCTGTCGCACAGCTTCCGGGTATCACGTCGTGATTGTTGCTGTCCAAGGACCCTAACGCGCAGGCCGGGCCGCAGAATCCCTCACGCAGAACTGTTCGCTGTGAGCGCAGGGTCCGCGCGGCGCCCCGGGGGAACGCACAGCGGGCCCGGACACCACGTACGGCGTCCGGGCCCGCTGTCACGTCAGGGCGACCGGGGCGATCAGGCCTCGGTCTTCTCCTCGGCCTCGGCCTCGACGGCCGGGGTCTCGGCGGCGGCCTCGACGGTCTCGCCGGACTCGTCGGTCTCCTCGTCGTCCGCGAAGTCGACGACGTTGCCCTCGGTGTCGACGACCTTGGCGGCCTCGACCACGGTGGCGAGCGCCTTGCCGCGGGCGACCTCGCCGACCAGCAGCGGCACCTGGCCACCCTGGACGACCTGCTGCGCGAACTGGTCCGGGGTCAGGCCCGAGCCGGCGGCGCGGCGGATGAGGTGCTCGGTGAGCTCCTCCTGGTTAACACCCAGCTCCTCGTCGGCGACGATCTGGTCCAGGACGAACTGGGTCTTGATGCCCTTCTTCGCCTGCTCCTCGGTCTCCGCCAGGAACTCCTCCTCGGTCTTGCCCTGGGTCTCCAGGTACGAGGCGAGGTCGAGGCCCATCGGCTCCAGCTGGTGGTGCTCGAGGTTGTGCTTGCGGGTCTCGATCTCGTCCTTGAGGAGCTTCTCCGGGAACTCGATCTCGACCAGCGCCAGCAGCGCGTCCAGGACCTTCTCCTGGGCCTGGGTGGCCTGGTCGTACTCCTTCATGCGCTCGAGGCGCTTGCGGGAGTCGGCGCGCAGCTCGTCCAGGGTGTCGAACTCGCTGGCCAGCTGGGCGAACTCGTCGTCCAGCTCCGGCAGCTCCTTCTCCTGGACGGCGGTGACGGTGACGGTGACCTCGGAGGTCTTGCCCGCCTGGGTGCCGCCCTTGAGCTCGGTCTCGAAGGTGGCGGTGCCACCGGCCTCCAGGCCCACGACGGCGTCGTCGATGCCGTCGATCAGGCGGCCCGAGCCGATCTCGTAGCTGACGCCGTTGGCGGTGCCGTCCTCCGGCACCTCACCGTCGACCTTGGCGATCAGGTCGACGACCACGATGTCGCCGGCGGCCGCGGCGCGCTCGACGTCCTTGACCGAGGAGAAGCGCTCGCGCAGCTGCTCCAGCGACTTGTCGATGTCCTCGTCGGTGACGACGATCGGGTCGACCGTCACCTCGATGGTCGAGAAGTCCGGCAGGGTGATCTCCGGACGGATGTCCACCTCGGCGGTGAACTTCAGGTCGCCGCCATCGGCGATCTTCTCGACACCCTCGATGTTGGTGATGTCGGGCTGGCCGAGGACCTCGATCTTGCCCTCGTCGACGGCCTGCGTGTAGAAGCGCGGCAGGGCGTCGTTGACAGCCTCTTCCAGCACGGCACCACGGCCGAAGCGCTGGTCGATGACCCGGTTCGGGATCTTGCCCTTGCGGAAGCCCGGTACCGAGACCTGCTGGTTGATCTTCTTGTACGCCGCGTCGAGGCTGGGCTTGAGCTCCTCGAAGGGCACCTCGACGGTGAGTCGAACCCGGGTCGGGTTCAGAGTCTCGACGGCGCTCTTCACGGTTAGGTCTCCTATGGGCTTGCGGTCAGGTTGCCTCCGCCCTTCCCGGCCGCCGGCCGAGGCCGGTTGATGCGGGTCGGGCGAGACGGGCGATGGGCGGTTGGAGCTGCATCTCCCGTGGGGGGGGTGGACGGTGAGCGTGACTCCTCGCCCTCATGCGGTTGACCTGGGTGGACGCCGCAGGGACTACCGCCAGCGCCCCATCCTACCGGTACCACGAAAGGCGGACGCCAGGTCACCGCCGCCGGCGGCCGCTCAGGCCTTCGCGGCGGGCTCCGCGGCGGGCTCCGAAACCTGGCCCCCGGTACCCCCGGCCGGTACCTGCCGCATGGTGGCGACGGCGTCGGAATCCCTTACCAGCAAGGCGATCACGGCCGCGGCCAGGGCCAGACCGGCGGCGGTCAGGAAGGCGGCGCGATAGGCGGCGAGGTTCGCCACAGGCGTACCCGAAGCGTTCACGGTGACGGCTCCGACGGCGGTCAGCACGGTGCCGAGCACCGCGACCCCTAGCGCGGAGCCGAGCTGGCGCTGCGCGTTGTAGAGGGTGGAGGCGGCGCCGGTGGAGCGCGGGGTGATGGTGGCGAAGGCGGCGGTCTGCGAGGGCATGAAGACGTGCGCCATCGCGAAGCCGGTCACGAACATCAGCGCGCGCACCGCCCAGAGGTTGCTGTCCGGGCCGATGGCGGCCATCAGGGCGAGGCAGCCGGCCACCACGACGGCACCGGCGGCCAGGATCCGGCGCGGGCCGATCCTCGGGTAGAGCCGGCTCGCCACCTGGGAGGCGAGCATCACGCCGAGCGCCTCGGGGAACACCATCAGACCGCTGTGCAGGGCGTCCATGCCGAGCGCGTCCTGCATCAGCAGCGGGAAGAGGTAGAGCATGCCGAGGAAGGCGGCGCCGGAGAACAGCGAGAGCAGGTTGGTGGTGCGGAAGATCCGGTCCCGGAAGAGCCGCAGGTCGAGCATCGGCTCCGGGAGGCGCAGTTCGACCACCACCAGGGCCACCAGCGCGAGCAGGCCGACGAGCGCCGACACCAGGATCCGCGCGCTGGCCCAGCCCTCGGACGCGCCCTCGGAGAGCGCGTACATCGCGGCGCCGAAGCCGACCGCGGAGAGCAGGAACCCGGCCGCGTCGAACCGGCCGGCCCGCTCGGCGCGGTAGTCGGGCAGGAAGAGCAGGCCGAAGACCAGCGCGGCGATGCCGACCGGGACGTTCACGATGAAGACCCAGTGCCAGGACCAGCCGTCCACCAGCCAGCCGCCGAGCACCGGCCCCGCGGCGGGCGCGACGGCGGTCGGCAGCATCAGGATCCTGGTCGCCCGCATCCGCTCCTCCTGCGGGAAGGCGCGGAAGAGCATGGTCATCCCGACCGGGGTGAGCAGGCCGCCGGCCGCGCCCTGGAAGATCCGGTAGAGGGTGAGCGAGGTCATCGAGCCGGCCGCGCCGCAGAGCAGCGAGGCGAGGGTGAACAGGGCGAGCGCGACGAGGAAGACCCGGCGGGTGCCGAAGCGGTCCCCCAGCCAGCCGGAGAGCGGGACGAAGACCGCCAGGCTGACCAGGTAGCCGACGTTGATCACCCCGACCCCGGCCGGGTCGGTGCCGAACTGGCGGCCGATCGCGGGCAGCGCGACGTTGACGATCGTGGTGTCCATGATCGACATGAACAGCGAGGCGACGAAGACGACTCCGACCGCGATCTTGGGACTCATCCTCATCGGGGCTCCAGCATTTGGGTGAAAAATCAACGACCCACGATGCCGGACCGGGCGGGGAAACGACAACAGGGCCCCGCCGACGGCGAGACCCTGCCGCACACTGTCGGGGTGACCGGATTCGAACCGACGGCCTTCCGCTCCCAAAGCGGACGCGCTACCAAACTGCGCCACACCCCGTGGTGCCGAGAGGAAGCGTACACGCCGGGCCCTCCCCGTTCGGCGACATGTCCGAGGCCCTTGGAACGAATGTGGTGTGCGCGCAGCCGACCGGACCAGGTACGCTGTTCCCCGACCTTCCGTCCGGCGACGGCCGGAGGATCATGCGGGCGTAGCTCAATGGTAGAGCCCTAGTCTTCCAAACTAGTCACGCGAGTTCGATTCTCGTCGCCCGCTCCAACTGCCCGGCCCCGGGGAGACGGTCACCGTCTCCCCGGGGCCGTTCGCGTTCCCGAGGGTCCGTCAGGGCCGGCCGGACGCCGCCCGGGTCTTCAGAGTCCCAGTCGCAGCGCGCGGGCGGCGGCGCGGTCGAGCAGCCGGTGGATGTCGGACTGCCTGGTCGCGGGGCGGTCGTTGAACTCGTCCGGGGAGGCGACCGGACGGCCGGTGGCGTGCAGCACCTCCATCAGCTGGACCCTGGCGATGCGGACGGTGACCGGGGTCCCGTAGCCGTGGGCCAGGACCGCGGCCTGGGCGCCGAGCAGGCAGACCCGGCCGGCGGTGTCCCACATCGCGCCCTGCACCCAGCCGAAGGCGCCGATGTAGCGGGAGGCGAGCCGCAGGTGGTCGGCGGCGGTCACCGGCACCGGGCGGGCCGGGCGGCGGAGCACCCGGTCGAGCAGGGTGGCCCTGGGCAGCGGCCAGCCGGCGTGCCAGGGGCTCAGGGCGGAGCCGAGCGGACAGACGTACGGCGGCGGGGTGCGCGCGGGGGCGGGCAGTGAGGCCAGGTACGCCTCGATCTCGGCGACCAGGCCGGAACCGAGCAGGCCGGGCCCGAGCGGACCGGGTCCGGCCGCAGCGGCTCCGACCGGGCCGAAGCCGTCCGGAGCGGAGCCGTCCGGGGCGGGCGGGAGCAGCGGAGACGGCCTCGGGTCGGTGCGGGGCATGCGGGTTCTCCAGGCGGTGGCCTACGGTTACCGCTACCCAAAATGGTGCATACAGGGCATTCCCGCGACCGGAGGGCCCCGCGCCATGACCCCGCGACAGTTTCCCGGCGGGGCTCCGGGCCGATAGCCTCGGCGGCGTTCGACCGTAGTTCGAGAGCGTTGCGAACCCGAGGTGAAGGAGTTCCGGTGCGTCCCCAGGACCGACTGGCCGTCATACAGCGCTGTGTGGTCCGCGAGATGGCGCGCCTCGGGCAGGAGT
Source organism: Kitasatospora sp. NPDC088351 (assembly GCF_040685575.1). Taxonomy (NCBI): domain Bacteria; kingdom Bacillati; phylum Actinomycetota; class Actinomycetes; order Kitasatosporales; family Streptomycetaceae; genus Kitasatospora; species Kitasatospora sp. NPDC088351. Next base: position 104,456 of record NZ_JBFBIL010000015.1, read on the forward strand.
TCACCGCCGACGGCGAGGTGGTCCGGGGCCCGGGGACGACCGCGGTGGCCGTCCGGGAGCACCCCGGCGACGAGGGCGCCGGCCATGTCGACCTGGGCTTCGTGCTGCACCTGGGCCGCGCCGACGCGCCGGTGGTCTGGGACTGCGCGGCGGGGCTCGGGAAGACCGAGGAGGAGAAGCTCGCCAACGCGGTGCGGATGTGGGCGACCACCACCGCCTCGGTGCTGGTGGAGCTGCGGGACGGGCACGGTGGGCTCGCCGACCACGCCGACCACCCCGAACTGCCCGGCTGGCACGCCGTCCAGGGGCCGGCGGCGGTCTTCGGCTTCGGCAACGAGCGGCTGGCGGGCTGGCTGGCGGAGCACCGGGTGCTGCCCGCGCTGGCGCCCGCGCTGCTGCCGGAGCTGGCCGGCCGGAGGCTGCACGGGGTGAAGCTGTTCCTCGGCGGCAAGTCGGGGGACGACGTCGCCGAGGTCAGGGTGAACGGGGAGGTGTCGGAGGCGGCGTCGGCGGCGCTGCGCGCGCTGGACTGGCCGCGTGGTGAACGGCTCTGCTGGGCCCGGCTGTTCGTCCTGCTGGCGGCCCCGGGCGCTGCGGACCCGGGCCCGGAGACCTCGTCGGCGGGCGCCCTGACGCCCGCCCCGACCCGCCCCGGGACCCCGGCGGCGGCGCGCCCCCGGGGACTGTTCAGCCGCTGGCGGCAGGCCAGACGGGCCGGCCGGTGACGCGCACGGACGGCCCCCTCCCCCACCGGCCCCACCGGGGGCCCGGCCGGTCAGCCGGCGATGTTGGAGATGCTCTTGGCGATCTGGCTCAGGAAGTCCTGGATCGGCTTGGCGGCCGTGCTCTGGTTGAGCATGAAGCCGAAGAGGGCGGCCAGGATGGCGTGCCCGACTTTCAGCTGCTTGTTGCGGATGAAGATCAGGCAGATGACGCCGAACAGGACCAGCGCGGAGACGGAGAGTGCCACCCGGACTCACTTCCTCGTTTCATAGCGGGACGCCATCGGCTGGCAGCCCCTGCGAAGCCGGACCCCGGCCTGTCCGACGGTCCCGAGGCGGAATTGGGGATCGTCCGACACGTCGCGGTCGGAGAGGGAGCCCGCTATGGCCGCACGGTGTCTGTCCTGCCGCACGTGACGCCCCCCATCCCCCGAATCCTGACCAGTCCCGCCCGGACTCAGTGTGGTCGAACGTGCCGATTGCGTAAAGGTCTGACTGTCAGTCGAACGCCGATATCCTGCGATGCGAGACGACTTTCCGCCGACCGAGACGATAGTCGAGTCGTTCTGACGAAACATCGGCGGGGCGCCGCTGAGCGGCCGGAAAACGCCCGGCGGGCCGGAGCGGAACAGGCTGGTCCGCTCTGCTGACGGTGGACCGGAAATGGCTGAAGATCAGCTACCAGGCTTGACAGCGGCTGCCCTTGGCATGTGCCCCGTTCAAGGGCGGCCGAGGAGGCGTCAGTCACGCCAGAGCAGCAGCACCGCGCGGTCGTCGTTGATGTCCCGGGCGACCGTCTCGATCAGCCGGGAGGCCGCGCCGCTGCCGGCGTCGGGACCGCTGCCGGGGACCAGCCGGTCGGCCTCGCCCATCAGCCGGTCCATCCCCTCGGAGAGGTCCCGGCCGGGCGCCTCCACCATGCCGTCGGTGCAGAGCAGCAGCACGTCACCGCGGTTCAGCCGGCCGCGGACGCCCTCGAACTTGGCGCCGTCGTAGATGCCGAGCAACGGGCCCTCGGTGGCCTCCTTGATCTCCCAGCACCCCGCGCCCGCGAGCCGCTGCATGCCCGGCAGGTGCCCGGCCGAGAGCAGCTCGTACTCACCGGTGTCCAGGTCGAGCACCAGGTGGACGGCGGTGGCGAAGCCCTCCTCCCAGGACTGGCGGAGCAGGTAGCCGTTGGCGGCGGGGAGGAAGTCGTGCGCGGGCAGCGAACCGACCAGGCCGCCGAAAGCGCCGGAGAGCAGCAGCGCCCGGGAGCCGGCGTCCATGCCCTTGCCGGAGACGTCCGCGAGGACCACCTCCAGCACCCGCTGGCCGGGGCCGGTCCGGGCGGCGACCACGAAGTCCCCGGAGAAGGACTGCCCGCCGGCCGGGCGCAGCGCCATATCGGCGTGCCAGCCCGCGGGCAGCTCGGGGACGCGGCTCTGCACCCGCAGCCGCTCGCGCAGGTCGAAGAGCATGGTCGAGCCGCCCCACCAGGGCACGCCGACCCGGCTGCGGAACTGGGCCAGCAGCAGACCGCCGACCCCGGCCGCACCGACCACCAGGGCGGCGCCGGGGGTGACGCCGTAGGTGTAGGCGTCCGGGTTCTCGCTGGCGACCCGCTGGCCGGTGTGGATGACGGACTCGGCGGAGAGGCCGAGCGCGGCCAGCGCGTACAGCACCACCAGGGAGCCAGGGCGAAGCAGCAGGGCGGCGGCCAGGATGGGCAGCACCAGGGAGGTGGGCGGGGCCCAGGCGGGGATCCAGATGTTGAGCAGGATCAGCAGCGGGACCAGCAGGGACAGCGCGCAGAGCACGGGCCAGTCGGCGGCGCCGCCGCGGAAGTAGTCGACACCGGCGGTGCGCAGCCTTCGGCGGACCCGGCGGAGCCTCTTGCGCAACCGGGCCGTCACGGGGTCCGACACCACAGCGGCGCCGGGCCTCGTCGCAGTCGTCTGGGGCGGTGCGCCCGGCGGTCTGCCAGCCATGGGGCCCGACCCTATCCAGCGGTACGGGTCGGCGTCGACGGCTCGCGCACGGGCGGCAGCGGCGTGGCGCGGGCGCGTCAGCGGGTTTCGGCCGATTGCGGCGGTCGCAGCCGCTGCGTCAGGAAGCATGCGCCGGTTGGGCGTACGAACCACACGGACGGCGCCTGCGCCCCGCGCGCACCATTGTTTGCGCGCCGGCCAGGCGGAGTGGGCGCCGTGGGCGCTGTGGCCGATGACACAGCCTGTGACACAGCCGTCGGCGGGGCCGGTGACGGCGGCGGTGACAGCGTCGGTGACTCCGCCGCCGGCGCTCGCTCCACCGCACGCACGACGGCCGGCCGCGGTGGGGACACGCGGCCGGCCGTCAAGGAGTCGGGAGGGGTGATCAGCCCTGCGGGTGATGGGCCGGGATGGGCGGGAGCTCGCCGGTGGTCTCGTAGTCGCTCAGCATCTCGATCCGGCGGGTGTGCCGCTCGTCGCCGCTGTACGGGGTGTTGAGGAAGACCTCGACGAACTTGGTCGCCTCCTCCCGGGTGTGCATCCGGCCGCCGATGGAGACCACGTTGGCGTTGTTGTGCTCGCGGCCGAGCGCGGCGGTCTGCTCGCTCCAGGCCAGCGCCGCCCGCACGCCCTTGACCTTGTTGGCGGCGATCGCCTCGCCGTTGCCCGAGCCACCGATCACGATGCCCAGCGCCTGCGGGTCGGCGGCGGTGCGCTCGGCGGCCCGCAGGCAGAACGGCGGGTAGTCGTCGGCGGCGTCGTAGATGTGCGGCCCGCAGTCGACGGGCTCGTGGCCGGCCTCCTTCAGCCACTCCACGAGGTGGTTCTTCAGTTCGTATCCGGCATGGTCGGAGCCCAGGTACACGCGCATGCCCATGAGTGTGGCATGCGCGCGCGCCCGGGCCGCGCAGGGGGCGCTCAGCGGCGGCCGAGGAGCTTCCAGGCGAGCGGCAGGGCCCCGGCCGCGAAGGCGGCCTTCAGGGCGTCGCCGACCAGGTACGGGTAGAGGCCCAGCTCGGCGGCCCGGGCCAGCGGGACGTCCAGCGAGAAGGCCAGGTACGGCACGCCGACGGCGTAGATGGCGAGGCTGCCGAGGACCATGGTGGCGGCGGTGTTCAGCGGGGTGCGGTCGGCGCCGCGGCGGGCCAGCGCGCCGGTGAGGCCGGCCGCGAGGACGAAGCCGAGCACATAGCCGAGCGAGGGCATCGCCCAGCCGGAGGTGCCCTCGGCGAACCAGGGCAGGCCCGCCAGGCCGGCGAGCAGGTAGAGGCCGAGCGAGGCGATGCCCCGGCGGGCCCCCAGCGCGGTGCCGACCAGCAGCGCGGCGAAGGTCTGGCCGGTGACGGGCACCGGCGAGCCGGGGATGTTCACCGAGAGCTGGGCGGCCACACCGGTCAGGGCGGCGCCGCCGGCCACCAGGGCCAGGTCGCGGACCTGGGCGCCCAGCCGGGTGCTCGCGGCGGGCAGCAGGTCGGCCAGAACGGCGCGGCTCGGTATCGGGGTGCTGGCAGTGGCCATCGGGGTTCCTCCGCACGGTGGGGACGGGTCGGCGATCGGATGATCAGGTGAGTGAACATCTGTGAACCTACGCGCTGATCCACTTCGTCACCGTCGGGGAACCTGACAAACCGCCGCGGGCGGACGTTGTCGGGTCCGGCCGAGACGACGCAATGTGATCTCCTGCGCCGCTTACCGTCACCGGCCGGTCCGCATCGTGGTCCGGAATGGGGCATTCTTGGCATGGACAGCCGTGTCACCGGATATTGGGCAAATCGCACCGCATTCCGAACAGTCTGGATCCACCCTCATGGCCCGTACCACCGCGCCGTCGACGCCGGGGACGACCTCCACCGCTTCCCCGGCCGGCGGCCAGCAGCTCTCCCACGGCCTCAAGCAGCGTCACCTCTCGATGATCGCGCTGGGCGGGGTGATCGGCGCCGGCCTCTTCGTCGGCTCCGGGGCGGGCATCGCGGCGGCCGGGCCCGCCATCATCCTGGCGTTCACCTTCTCCGGCCTGCTGGTCATGCTGATCATGCGGATGCTCGGCGAGATGTCGGCCGCGCGCCCGGCCTCCGGCTCCTTCTCCGTGCACGCCGAGAAGGAGCTCGGTCCCTGGGCCGGGATCACCGCCGGCTGGATGTACTGGGTGATGCTCTGCTGCGGCGTCGCCGCCGAGGCCACCGCCGCCGGGCGGATCGTCAACGGCTGGGTCCCCGGCGTCTCGTCCTGGGTCTGGGTCGCCCTGTTCATGGTCTTCTTCTGCGCCAGCAACCTCACCGCGGTGAAGAACTTCGGCGAGTTCGAGTTCTGGTTCGCCGCCATCAAGGTCGCCGCGATCATCGCCTTCCTGGTGCTCGGCGCGCTCGGCGTCGCCGGCGTGCTCGGCCCTGGCGCGCCCGGCACCCACAACCTCACCGGCCAGGGCGGCTTCCTGCCCACCGGCGTCAGCGGGCTGATCGTCGGCCTGCTCGCCTCGGTGTTCGCCTACGGCGGTCTGGAGACCGTCACCATCGCCGCCGCCGAGTCCGACGACCCCAAGAAGAACGTCGCCAACGCGGTGCGCACGGCGGTCTGGCGCATCGCGATCTTCTACATCGGCTCGATGGCCCTGGTCGTCACCCTGGTCTCCTGGAAGGACCCGGCGGTCGTGCAGAACGGCCCCTACGTGACGGTCCTGCGCCACCTGGGCGTGCCCGGTGCCGGGACGATCATGGAGGCCGTGGTGCTGATCGCCCTGCTCTCCGCGATGAACGCCAACATCTACGGCGCCTCCCGGATGGCGTACTCGCTGGTCGGCCGCGGCCAGGGGCCCAAGGCGCTGGCGAAGGTCGGCGGCGGGGTGCCCCGGCGGGCCGTGCTGGCCTCCTGCCTGTTCGGCTTCGCCGCGGTCCTGGCCGCCAAGTTCTGGCCGGACACCGTCTTCACCTGGCTGATGAACACCACCGGCGTCGCCATCCTGGTGGTCTGGCTGTTCATCTGCGTCGTCCAGCTGCGGATGCGCCGCCGGCTGGAGCGCGAGGCACCCGAGCTGCTCAGCGTCAGGATGTGGGGCTACCCGTACCTGACCTGGATCGCGATGGCCGCCGTGGTCGGCATCCTCGGGCTGATGACCACCACCGAGGGCAACCGGCAACAGCTGTACGCGGCCGGTGTGCTGGTCGCCGTGCTGTCCGCGGCGGGCCTGCTCAAGCAGCGCCGGGACGTCCGGGCGCACTGAGAACGGCACAGCACGAGGGCCCGGTACCGCTCGCGTCGGTACCGGGCCCTCGTGGTGTGCGCTGCCGGGGCTACTCGAAGGACGGGCCCGCCGTGCGGGTGCGCTTGATCTCGTAGAAGCCGGGGGTGGAGGCGACCAGCAGGGTGCCGTCCCACAGCCGGGCGGCGGCCTCGCCGCGCGGGGCCGGGGTGACCACCGGGCCGAAGAAGGCGACCCGCTCGCCGTCCACGCCCTCGACCGCGATCACCGGGGTGCCGACGTCCTCGCCGACCAGGGTGATGCCCTCCTGGTGCGAGGCGCGCAGGGCCTCGTCGTACGCGTCGGTGTCGGCCGCGTCGGCCAGCTCGGCCGGCAGGCCGGCCGCGACCAGGGCGGCCTCGACGGTCTCGCGGTTCTGCGGCAGGGCCTGGTTGTGGAAGCGGGTGCCCAGCTCGGTGTAGAGCCGCCCGAGCACCTCCTCCCCGTGCTTCTGGGCGGCGGCGACGCAGACCCGGACCGCGCCCCAGGCGTTGTCCAGCAGGTCGCGGTACTCCTGCGGAAGATCACGGTGCTCGTTCAGCACGGACAGGCTCATCACGTGCCAGTTCACGTCCACCGGGCGGAGCTGCTGGACCTCGATCAGCCAGCGGGACGTCATCCAGGCCCACGGGCAGGCCGGGTCGAACCAGAAGTCGGCGGTCTTGCGCTCAGCGGCAGTCGTCACGGCTGTCGTCCTTCGTGAGTGGTGAGGCGGGCCCCGCACGGGGTCTTCCCCGGACCCAACGCCCGCCCCGCACCGCTGATTCCGGGACGACGGAGTCGGCCTGTGCAATGGTACCGGCGTGGCGAGCCGTGAAAGGATGCCATCGGTGCGTACGACACCGCACCCAGACCGCATCACCCGATGAACGCACCACCATGCGAGCCGGACAAAGGAGTACCGCCGTGCCGGGTAAGAACCTGAGCCGCGACGAAGCCCAGCAGCGGGCCAGCATCCTGGCCGTGGACGGCTACCAGGTCCGGCTGGACGTGACCTCCGCCCCCGACCCGGCGGCCGCCACCTTCCGCTCCACCACCGCGATCGCCTTCCGCTGCACCGAGCCGGGCGCCTCGACCTTCCTCGACCTGCTCGCCCCCACCGTGCGCTCGGTCGTCCTCAACGGCCGCGCGCTCGACCCGGCCACCGCCTTCGACGGCGCCCGGGTGCACGTCGACGGCCTGGCCGCGGAGAACGTCCTCGTCGTGGACGCCGACTGCGCGTACAGCCGCACCGGCGAGGGCCTGCACCGCTTCACCGACCCGGTGGACGGCGAGACCTACCTCTACACCCACTACGAGCCGGCCGACGCCCGCCGGGTCTTCGCCGACTTCGAACAGCCCGACCTGAAGGCGCCGTTCACCTTCACCGTCGCCGCGCCGGCCGCCTGGGACGTCCGGTCCAACGCCGTCCACGAGCGCGTGACCGACGAAGGCGCCGCCCGCGTCTGGGAGTTCGCCCCCACCCAGCCGATCTCCACCTATCTGACCGCCGTCGTCGCCGGCCCGTACCACGTCGCCCGCGACCACTACAGCCGCGTGCTGCCCGACGGCACCACCCTGGAGATCCCGCTCTCCGCGCTGTGCCGCAAGTCGCTCGCGCCCTACTTCGACGCGGACGAGATCCTCGGCGTCACCAAGCTCGGACTCGACTTCTTCCACGAGGAGTTCGACTACCCGTACCCCTTCGGCAAGTACGACCAGGCCTTCGTGCCCGAGTACAACATCGGCGCGATGGAGAACCCGGGCTGCGTGACCTTCCGCGAGGAGTTCATCTTCCGTTCGAGGGTCACCGACGCCGCCTACGAGAGCCGGGCCAACGTCATCCTGCACGAGATGGCCCACATGTGGTTCGGCGACCTGGTCACCATGCGCTGGTGGGACGACCTGTGGCTGAAGGAGTCGTTCGCCGACTTCATGGGCTCCTACGCGCTGATCGGCGCCCGCACCCGCTACTCCGGCGCCTGGGTCACCTTCGCCAACCAGCGCAAGGCCTGGGCCTACCGGCAGGACCAGTTCCCGACCACCCACCCGATCACCGCGGACATCCGCGACCTCGAGGACGCCAAGCTCAACTTCGACGGCATCACCTACGCCAAGGGCGCCTCGGTGCTCAAGCAACTGGTGGCGTACGCCGGTTCGGAGGCCTTCTTCGAGGGCGCCCGCCGCTACTTCAAGCGGCACGCCTTCGGCAACACCGAACTCACCGACCTGCTGGACATCCTGGAGGAGACCAGCGGCCGCGACCTCAAGTCCTGGGCCGCCACCTGGCTGCAGACCGCCGGTGTCAACTCGCTCACCCCGCAGGTCACGGTGGACTCCGAGGGCCGGATCACCGAACTCGCCCTCCTCCAGGACGGCGAGACCCTGCGCCCGCACCGGATCGCGGTCGGCCTCTACGACCGGGACGCCGACGGCACGCTGGTGCGCACCGAGCGGATCGAGCTGGACGTCACCGGCGCCCGCACCGTGGTCGCCGAGGCCGTCGGCCGCGCCCGGCCCGCGCTGGTGCTGCTCAACGACGACGACCTGACGTACTGCAAGATCCGTTTCGACGCCGAGTCGTTGGAGACGCTGCGCACCGGTCTCGGCGACATCCGGAGCGACCTGGCCCGGGCGCTCGCCTGGTCCGCGGTGTGGAACCTGACCCGCGACAGCCTGATGCCGGCCCACGACTACGTCGCCCTGGTGCTGCGCTTCGCCGGGCAGGAGTCCAACATCGGCGTGCTGCAGTCGCTGCACCAGCAGGCCAGGAGCGCCGTCGACCTGTACGCCGACCCGGCCTGGCGCGGCGAGGGCGGCCGGCTGCTGGCCGACGGCGCGCTGCGCGAGCTGCGCGCCGCCGCCCCCGGCAGCGACCACCAGCTGGCCTGGGCCCGCTTCCTGGCGCAGACCGCCAGTGGTTCCGAGCACCTCGGCCTGGTGCGCGGCCTGCTGGCCGGCACCGCCCGGATCGACGGCCTGGACGTGGACCAGGAGCTGCGCTGGTCGCTCTGGCTGGCACTGGCGGTGGCCGGCCAGGCCACCGACGAGGAGCTGGCCGAGGAGCTGAAGGCCGACCACACCGCCAGTGGGAAGCGGCAGTACACCGAGTGCCTGGCCGCCCGGCCGACCGCCGAGGCCAAGGCCGCCGCCTGGTCGGCCGTGATCGACTCGGACGAACTGCCCAACGCCCTGGTCGAGGCGAACATCGCGGGCTTCGCGGTGCCCGCCCACCGCGACCTCACCGCGCTGTACGCGGCGCCGTACTTCAAGCTGCTGGAGCGGGTCTGGGCCGAGCGCACGATCGAGATCGCGATGCGGATCGTCGGCGGCTTCTTCCCCCGCGCGCAGACCAGCGAGCAGACCCTGGCCGAGGTGGACGGCTGGCTCGACGGCCACCCGGGCGCCGCGCCCGCGCTGCGCCGGCTGGTGCTGGAGTGCCGTGACGACCTGGCCCGGGCGCTCTCCGCGCAGGCCTGCGACCGCGGCTGAGCCCGGCCGTCCGAAGGGAGGACCCCGCCGCGAACGTTCGCGGCGGGGTCCTCGGTTTGCGGGGCCTGTCAGCCTGCGGCGGGCCTCAGTTGCCGCGCAGACCGCGGTCCAGGGCGGCGATCCCGCTGCCCTGGGCGTCGTCGCCGTCCAGCGACCAGACCATCACACCGGCCAGGTCGTTCCAACGGGCGTAGCGGGCCTTCTCGGTGAGCACCTCGGCGCTGTCGTAGCTGTAGAAGGTGCTGCCGTCGTACTTCCAGGACGCGCCGTGGTCGCGGTCGACGTAGACCTTGCCGGGCAGCGCGTTGATCTCCTTGTAGGACAGGTCGGGGGCGGCGCTGCTGGCCGGCTGGTGCAGGCCGTCGCGGTTGCCGGCCGGGACGTTCGTCCAGCCGTGGCCGTAGAGCGGCGTGCCGAGCACGGTCTGCTGGGACGGCAGGCCGAGCTGGGCGTAGTGGTCGACGGCCTTGTCCGCGCTGCGCTGGCGCGGCTCGGGGTCGTGCGGGTCGGAGTAGAGGTTGGCCTGGTGGTTGGTCGGGCCCTTGCCCTCCCACGGGCCGTGCAGGTCGTAGGTCATCAGGTTGAGCCAGTCGATCGACCGGGCCAGCTCCGGCAGCTCCAGCCGGTCCGCGACGGTCTCGTTGGCGGCCACGGCGGCGGTCAGCAGGTAGTGCGGGCCCTTCTTGCCGCTGAGCGCGTCCAGCTGGCGGCGGAACTCCTGCACCAGCAGGGTGAAGTTGCGGCCGTCCTCGGGCCGGACGATGTTGCCCTCGTCACCGCCGCCGCCCGGGTACTCCCAGTCGAGGTCGATGCCGTCGAAGACGCCCGCGGCCACACCCGTGCCGCCCTCCGCGGTGCCGAGGCGGGGCAGGTTGCCCTTGAGGTAGAGGTCGACGCAGGAGGAGACGAACTTCTTGCGGGAGGCGTCCGTGGCGGCCGCGTCCGAGAAGTACTTGGACCAGCTCCAGCCGCCGAGCGAGATCACCGTCTTCAGCTGCGGGTTCTTGGCCTTGAGCTTGCGCAGCTGGTTGAAGTGGCCCTTGAGCTGCTGGTCGGCGGTGTCGGCCACGCCGTCCACCGACTCCGCGGCGCTGAACGGGCGCTGGTAGTCGTTCAGGGCGTCGCCCTGGCCCGCGTCGTTGGTCTCGAAGCAGGTGCCGTCGGCGGAGACGTTGCCGAAGGCGTAGTTGATGACGGTGATCTTCCCGGCCTGGCCGGACTCCTGCACCCGCTTGGCGGAGCTGTCGGCGCCCCACTGGGTGAAGTAGCCGACCCGCTGCCCCTTGAGCTTCGGGCCGTTGTCACGGTCCTGGGCCTGGGCCGTGGGGGCGGCGATCGTGGCGGCCACCGTGGCGGCGGCGATGAGGGCAGCGGTACGACTGAGCATGCGCATACGAGAAGACCTGCGGCTTTCTCTGATTCAGCATCAAATGGTCTGGACCAAGCTGACACAGAGGTTTAGTCCATTTGATCGAGACGCACAAGAGGCCGGACCACAGTGACGCGATCCGGCCTCTTGACTGTCTCTTTACCGACGGGGGATCAGCCCCGCCGCCCCGACTGTCAGCCGATCAGGCTGCGCAGCACGTACTGCAGGATGCCGCCGTTGCGGTAGTAGTCCGCCTCACCGGGGGTGTCGATGCGGACGACCGCGTCGAACTCGATGGTCGCGGCCGCGCCGACCGCCTTGACCTTGACGGTCGCCGGGGTGCGGCCCTCGTTGAGCTCGGTCACACCGGTGAAGGAGAAGGTCTCCTCGCCGGTCAGGCCGAGGGAGTCGGCGTTCTCGCCCTCCGGGAACTGCAGCGGCAGGACGCCCATGCCGATCAGGTTCGAGCGGTGGATGCGCTCGTACGACTCGGCGATGACGGCCTTGACGCCCAGCAGCGCGGTGCCCTTGGCGGCCCAGTCACGGGACGAGCCGGAGCCGTACTCCTTGCCGGCCAGGACGACCAGCGGGGTGCCGGCGGCCTGGTAGTTCTGCGCGGCGTCGTAGATGAACGACACCGGGCCGTCGGCCTGGGTGAAGTCGCGGGTGTAGCCGCCCTCGGTGCCCGGCGCGATCTGGTTGCGCAGACGGATGTTGGCGAAGGTGCCGCGGATCATCACCTCGTGGTTGCCACGGCGCGAGCCGTACGAGTTGAAGTCGCGCTTCTCCACACCGTTGGCGGTCAGGTACTGCGCCGCCGGGGTGCCCGGCTTGATGTTGCCGGCCGGGGAGATGTGGTCGGTGGTGACCGAGTCGCCCAGCTTGGCCAGGACGCGGGCGCCGGCGATGTCGGTCACCGGGCTCGGGGTCTTGGCCATGCCCTCGAAGTACGGGGGCTTGCGGACGTAGGTGGACTCGGCGTCCCACTCGAAGGTGTTGCCGGTCGGGACGGGCAGCGACTGCCAGCGGTGGTCGCCCGCGAAGACGTCCTGGTAGCCCTTGTCGAACATGGCCTCGTCGATGGAGCCCGCGACGACGTCGGCGACCTCCTTCTCGGACGGCCAGATGTCGGCGAGGAAGACATCGTTGCCGTCGGCGTCCTGACCCAGGGCGTCCTTGGCGATGTCGATGTTCATGTTGCCGGCGAGGGCGTAGGCGACCACCAGCGGCGGCGAGGCCAGGTAGTTCATCTTGACGTCCGGGTTGATCCGGCCCTCGAAGTTGCGGTTGCCGGAGAGCACCGAGACGACCGCCAGGTCGGCCTCGTTGACGGCGGCCGAGACCTCCTCGGGCAGCGGGCCCGAGTTGCCGATGCAGGTGACGCAGCCGTAGCCGACCAGGTTGAAGCCCAGCTTCTCCATGTACGGGAGGAGGCCGGCCTTCTCGTAGTAGTCCATGACGACCTTGGAGCCGGGCGCCAGGGTGGTCTTGACCCAGGGCTGGACCCGCAGGCCCTTCTCCACGGCCTTCTTCGCCAGCAGGGCGGCGCCCAGCATGACGGAGGGGTTGGAGGTGTTGGTGCAGGAGGTGATCGAGGCGATCACGACCGCGCCGTTGTCGATCTCGTACGTCGAGCCGTCGGGGGCGGTGACGGTGGTCGGCTTCGAGGCCTCGGCGGAGTAGGCCGGCAGCGCCTCGGCGAACTTCTCGGCGGCCTCGGCCAGGATCACGCGGTCCTGCGGGCGCTTCGGGCCGGAGATCGACGGGACGACGGTGGAGACGTCCAGCTCGAGGTACTCGGAGTAGACCGGCTCGACCGACGGGTCGTGCCAGAGGCCCTGCTCCTTGGCGTACGCCTCGACCAGGGCGAGCTGCTGCTCGTCGCGGCCGGTGAGCTTCAGGTAGCTGATGGTCTCGGCGTCGATCGGGAAGATCGCACAGGTCGAGCCGAACTCCGGCGACATGTTGCCGATGGTGGCGCGGTTGGCCAGCGGGATCGCCGAGACGCCCTCGCCGTAGAACTCGACGAACTTGCCGACCACACCGTGCTTGCGCAGCATCTCGGTGATGGTGAGCACCAGGTCGGTGGCGGTGGTGCCGGCCGGCAGCTGGCCGTTGAGCTTGAAGCCGACCACGCGCGGGATCAGCATGGAGACCGGCTGGCCCAGCATCGCGGCCTCGGCCTCGATGCCGCCGACGCCCCAGCCCAGCACGCCCAGGCCGTTGACCATGGTGGTGTGCGAGTCGGTGCCGACGCAGGTGTCCGGGTACGCCTGGCCGCCGCGGACCATGACGGTACGGGCCAGGTGCTCGATGTTCACCTGGTGGACGATGCCGGTGCCGGGCGGGACGACCTTGAACTCGTCGAACGCGGTCTGGCCCCAGCGCAGGAACTGGTAGCGCTCCTTGTTGCGGCCGTACTCGATCTCGACGTTCTGGACGAAGGCGTCCGGGGTGCCGAACTTGTCGGCGATGACGGAGTGGTCGATGACCAGCTCGGCCGGGGCCAGCGGGTTGATCTTGGCCGGGTCGCCGCCCAGCTCCTTGACGGCCTCACGCATGGTGGCGAGGTCGACCACGCACGGCACACCGGTGAAGTCCTGCATGATCACGCGGGCCGGGGTGAACTGGATCTCCTGGCTCGGCTGGGCGGTGGCGTCCCAGTTGCCGAGGGCGCGGATGTGGTCGGCGGTGATGTTCGCGCCGTCCTCCGTGCGGAGCAGGTTCTCCAGCAGCACCTTGAGGCTGTACGGCAGCCGCTCGGAACCCTCGACGGCGGAGAGCTTGAAGATCTCGTACGACTCGTCGCCCACCTGCAGCGAGCTGCGGGCGTCGAAGCTGTTCGCGGACACGACTGACTCCTTCTAGGTGCTTCGTGCGGTATCCGGCCCACGCGGTGGTAAGGTCAGCCTTACTTAGGCTTACCTTTCCCGCATCGCCGGCGAGCGCCTCTCGGCAAGTATCTTGATGTCGAGATATATCGTAGTGGGCAGTTATCTCGATGTCGAGATAAACCATAGTGCATGGTGCCGCGTTCACCACGTCGGCACCACCCCCCACTCCACCCTCCGCCCACCAGCGGCCTTCGCGCAGCTTTTCGACGGCCTTCCCGTCGCCGGAACACCCCCTCCGGGCCTCCCCTCGCACCCCGCGCTCCCCTCCCTCCGGGCTCTCCCCCCTCCCCTCCCGGCGGCTCCGCGCCCGGGTACGGTGGCCGTCAGTTGACACGCTGGGACAGGCCGGGGGCCTACTGATGATCGTGGTGGACGCGTCGGCACTGGTGCTCGCGCTGGCGGACGAGGGCGAGCGCGGGGAGGCCGCCCGGGCCGAACTCGCGGCGGGCGGCGAGTGGGTCGCCCCCGAACACCTGCTGATCGAGGTGATGCAGTCGCTGCGCGGGCTCTACCTGGCGAAGGAGCTCACCGCCGAACGGGTCGGCGAGCTCACGGCCCGGCTGCCCTCACTGGCGATCCGGAAGGTCGAACTGGCACCGCTGCTCGGCCGGATCTGGGAACTCAAGGACAACCTCACCCCGGACGACGCCGCCTATGTAGCGGTCGCCGAACAGTACGGGGCGCCGCTGGTGACGGCGGACCTGCGGCTGATGCGCGCCAGCGGACCGCGCTGCGAGATCCGGGGCATCCGGCGCTCGGCGGAGTGAGACCGGGCGAGGTGCGGGCGGGCGGGCGGGCCGGGGCGGACTCATGGGCGGGGGTGTCCGTTGGCGGGGGTGTCCGTTCGGGGCGGCAGCCGTTGAGCAGGGGGCACGCCCGTTCCGCAGCCCCGAAAGGCCCTCCGATGCCCGCTTCGTACGCCGCCGCGCTGCTCCCGCTCGCCCTGCTGGCGCCCGCCGCGCCCGCCGCAACGGCTTCGACCGCCGTCCCCGCCCTGCCGCTCCTGGTGATCGAGGCCGACTTCGATCCGGCCACGGCCTTCGTCCCGCCGGCCGCCATCAGCCACGCACCGGACCTGGTGCCCTACGGCTCCCACGTCCGGGTGGTGGTGGACCGCACGGTGGCCGGGCGGACGGTGCTGACGCTGACCACCGCCGGCCTCGCCCCGGACCATGACTTCCCGGCCCATCTGCACACCGGTACGTGCGGCGCCGACCCTGCCGCGTCCGGCCCGCACTACCAGGACGCCGTGGACCCGGTGCAGCCGTCCACCGACCCCGCGTACGCCAATGAGAGCAACGAGCTGCGGCTGACCCTGCACACCGACGACCGGGGCGACGCCGCTGCGACGACCTCTGTGGCCTGGCACCCCCGGCCGGGCGAGGCGCGCTCGCTGGTGCTGCACGCCGGCAGCCCGGCCGGCCCGCACGGCGCGGGCGACCGGGCCGCCTGTGTGAACCTGGAGTTCTGAGCTACGCCCCGAGAGTGGCGACCAGCACGGCCTTGATGGTGTGCAGGCGGTTCTCCGCCTGGTCGAACACGATGGAGTGCTCCGACTCGAACAACTCGTCGGTGCACTCCAGCTCGGACATCCCGGTCGCCTCGTGCATCTGCTGCCCGACCACCGTGCCGAGGTCGTGGAAGGCGGGCAGACAGTGCAGGAACCGCACGGCCGGGTTGCCGGTGGCCCGGACGGTGTCCATCGACACCTGGTACGGCTTGAGCAGGGCGATCCGCTCGGCCCAGACCTCCTTGGGCTCACCCATCGAGACCCAGACGTCGGTGTAGAGGAAGTCGGCACCGGCCACGCCCGCGTCCACGTCCTCGGTGAGGGTGATCCGGGCACCGGTGGACTCGGCGAGCGCGTTGGCCGCCTTCTGGACGTCCTCGGCCGGCCAGAGCGCACGGGGCGCGACGATCCGGATGTCCATGCCGAGCAGGGCGCCGGTCACGAGCAGCGAGTTGCCCATGTTGGAGCGGGCGTCGCCGAGGTAGGCGAGGGCAACCTCGGTGAGCGGCTTGGCGGTGTGCTCCTTGATCGTCAGCACGTCGGCGAGCATCTGGGTGGGGTGCCACTCGTCGGTGAGGCCGTTCCAGACCGGAACACCGGCGAACGCGGCCAGCTCCTCGACGATCTCCTGGCCGTGGCCCCGGTACTCGATGCCGTCGAACATCCGGCCGAGCACCCGAGCGGTGTCCTTGATCGACTCCTTGTGGCCGATCTGCGAGCCGGCCGGGTCCAGGTAGGTGGTGGTCGCGCCCTGGTCGTGGGCGGCGACCTCGAAGGCGCAGCGCGTCCGGGTGGAGGTCTTCTCGAAGATCAGCGCGATGTTCTTGCCGCGCAGCCGGGGCTGCTCGGTGCCCGCGTACTTCGCCGCCTTGAGCTGGGCGGCGAGGTCCACCAGGAAGCGGAACTCCTGGGGCGTGAAGTCGAGCTCCTTGAGGAAGTGCCTGTTCCGGAGGTTGAACGCCATGCCGGGCTCCTGGGGTGACGGGACGGAGATGAAGCGGAAATTGTATACGATACTCGGAATTTGTATGCAATAACTACGGTGGTACGGGCCCCACGGAACGACCGTAGGGCCCGTACACCTCTGCCGCTACAGCCGGGGGTCGACCGGCTCGGACTCCAGCGCGAGCACCGCGAAGACCGGCTCGTGCACCCGCCAGAGCGGCTCGCCGGCCGCCAGCCGGTCCAGCGCCTCCAGGCCGAGCGCGTACTCGCGCAGCGCCAGGGAGCGCTTGTGGCCGAGGAAGCGCTGCCGCAACTGGTCCAGGTACTCGGTGTAGTCCGGGCCGTAGATGATCCGCAGATACTCCCGACCGCGTACCTTCACCCCGGGCTGGACCAGCCCGCCCGGCCTGCCCTCGCCCGCCTTGCCGCGGACCAGGGACGCCAGCGGCTTGACCACCATGCCCTCGCCACCGGCCCCGGTCAGCTCCTCCCACCAGGCGATGCCCGCGGCGACGGACGCCTCGTCGGTGGTGTCCACCAGCAGCCGGCCGGTCCGGTGCAGGATCGGGGTGCGCGAGCCGTCGCCGCCGTCATCGCTGTCCGTGCCACCGGCGTGGTCGGCCTCGACCAGGCGGTCGACCCAGGCGAGGTGCTCGTCGTGCGGGCGCACCGCGAGGTTCGCCCCCTCGGCCGCCAGCACCTGGAACGGCGCCAGCCGGATGCCCGACAGGCCCTCGGTCGGCCAGCAGTACCGCCGGTAGGCCTCGACGAACGCCTGCGCGTCGGCGGCGCGCTGCCGCTGGCGAGCGGTCAGCCCTGCCACGTCCAGCCCACGGCCGGCCGCCTGCTCAAGCACGGAGAGCACCGGGGGCAGCGCCGCGCCCGCCGCCGCGCCGACCGCCGCGTACTGGCGGCGCAGCAGCTCGACGGCCTTGAGCGACCACGGCATCAGCTCGGCGTCCAGCAGCAGCCAGCCGGTGCCCAGCTCCTCGAACAGCCCGGAGCGCTCGGCCGCGGCCCGCACCCTGCCCAGCACGGCCGAGGTGAGCTCGTCGTCACTGAGGAACGCCCGGCCGGTCCTGGTCCAGATCGCGCCCGGCCCGGCGATGCCGAACCGCTTCTCCAGCGCCGTGTCGTCCCGGGCGACCAGCACCACCGCGCGGGAGCCCATGTGCTTCTCCTCGCAGATCACCTGCTGGACGCCGTCCTCGCGGTAGGCGAAGAAGGCCTCCTCCGGGTGTTCGAGGTAGCCGGGCCGGCGCGAGGTGGCGCTCGGTGCCATCGTCGGCGGGAGGTACGCCAGCAGCCGCGGGTCGATCGCGAACCGGCTCATCACCTCCAGCGCGGCGGCCGCGTTCTCCTCCCGGACGGCGACCCGGCCGTGCAGCGTCGTCTCGACGACCCGACGGCCCGCCACATCGGCGAGGTCCAGCGGACGGCCCTCGCGTGAGCCCGGCGCGTCCGTGAGCATCGGCCGGACCGGCTCGTACCACTCCCGCTCGGCCTCGACGCCGACCAGCTCGCGCTCCGGGTAGCGCAGCGCGGTCAGGCTGCCGCCGAAGACGCACCCGGTGTCCAGGCAGATGGTGTTGTTGAGGAAGCTCGCCATCGGCACCGGCGTGTGGCCGTAGACCACCAGCGCCCTGCCCCGGTACTCCTCCGCCCAGGGGTAGCGCACCGGCAGCCCGTACTCGTCGGTCTCGCCGGTGGTGTCCCCGTACAGCGCGTGCGAGCGCACCCGGCCGGAGGCGCGGCCGTGGTACTTCTCCGGCAGACCGGCGTGGCAGACCACCAGGGCGCCACCGTCCAGCAGGTAGTGGCTGATCAGACCGCGCATGAACGCCCGGACCTCGGCGCGGAACTCCTCCGACTCACCCGCCAGCTGGTCCAGCGACTCCTGGAGGCCGTGCGAGACGGTGACCTTCTTGCCGTCCATCGCCCGGCCGAGCTTGTTCTCGTGATTGCCCGGGACACAGATCGCGTGCCCGGCCGCCACCATGCCCATCACCAGGCGCAGCACACCCGGCGTGTCCGGGCCGCGGTCGACCAGGTCACCGACGAAGACCGCCGTCCGGCCCTGCGGGTGCACGGCGTCCACCGGGCGGTTCACGGCGTCCCGGGTGAGCGTGTAGCCGAGGCGGGTGAGCAGGGTCTCCAGCTCGGAGCGGCAGCCGTGGATGTCGCCCACGATGTCGAACGGGCCGGTGAGGTGGCGCAGGTCGTTGAAGCGCTTCTCCGGCACGATCTCGGCGGACTCCACCTCGGCCTCACCGCGCAGGATGTGCACCTTGCGGAAGCCCTCACGCTCCAGCCCGCGCAGCGAGCGGCGCAGTTCCCGGTTCTGCCGCGGGATCACGTGGGCCGGCAGCTGCCGGTCCGGCCGGGTCTTGTTGCGCTCGGCGCAGACACCCGGCGGGATGTCCAGCACGATCGCGATCGGCAGCACGTCGTGGTCACGGGCGATCCTGACCAGCTGTTTGCGCGCCTCCTGCTGGACGTTGGTGGCGTCCACCACGGTCAGCCGACCGGCGGCCAGGCGCTTGCCGACGATGTAGTGCAGCACGTCGAAGGCCTCGGAGGAGGCCGACTGGTCGTTCTCGTCGTCCGCCACCAGGCCCCGGCAGAAGTCTGAGGAGATCACCTGGGTCGGCAGGAAGTGCTTGCGGGCGAAGCTGGACTTGCCCGCGCCGCTGGTGCCGATCAGCACGACGAGGGAGACGTCCGTGACCGGCAGCCGACGGCCCCGGCCGGAGGCATCCGGCTCGGCGGGGGTGGCCGGCTCGGCGGGGTTCACGGCCCCGGCGGTGCCCGCCTGCCCGGCAGGGGCTGCCTCGTCCAGCGGCGACTCGGACAGTACGTCGTCGGTCATCGGGTCTCGCCCCCTTCGGGCGTCGTGCGGGCAACAGCGTCGGTGTCAGTGTCGGTGCCGATGCCGGTACCAGTACTGGTACCGGCAGGGGTAGTACCGGCGATGGCGGTACCGACGACGGTAGCCGCGACCGGGGTACCGATCCGGAAGAGGGCGAGCTGAGTCGGCGCGCCCACCTCCGGGTCTTCCGGGCCGACCGGGCGGACCACGACCGTGTAGCCGTACGTCGCCGCGACCCGCTCGGCCCAGGCGCGAAACTGTGCGCGGTCCCACTCGAAGCGGTGGTCGGCGTGCCGGACGTGACCGGCCGGCAGGCTCTCCCAGCGGACGTTGTACTCGGCGTTCGGCGTGGTGACGACGACCGCCGCCGGGCGGGCCGCGCCGAGCACCGCGTACTCCAGGGCCGGCAGTCGGGGCAGGTCCAGGTGCTCGATGACCTCGCAGAGCACGGCCGCGTCGAAGCCCTTCAGCCGCGCGTCGGTGTACGTCAGCGCGCCCTGGACCAGCGTGACCCGGGCCGCCTGGCGCTCCGACATCCGCTCCAGCCTCAGCTTGCGCGCGGCCGCGGACAGCGCCCGCGCGGAGACGTCCACGCCGAGGACCTCGGTGATCCGGGGGTCCTTCAGCAACGCGCCGATCAACTCGCCCTGCCCGCAGCCGAGATCGGCCACCCGGGCCGCCCCGACCTCACTCAGCGCGGCCAGGATCGCCACCCGGCGCCGCTCGGCGAGGGAGATCTGCTTCTCCTCCTGCTCGCCCGGCCGCACCGGGGCGTCGGCCGCAGCGGCCCCGGCGTCCGGCGTGCTCCCGGTCCGGTCGGTGTCGTCGACCGCGTTGTCGATCTCCTCGACCTCGCGGTCGTCGGCCTCCGCCAGCCGGGCCAGCTCCAGCCGCTCCATCGCCGTCCGGGTGAGCGACCAGCGCCGGGACAGATAGCGACGGGCGATCAGAGCCCGCTCGGGGTGGTCGGCGAGCCAGCCCTCCCCGGCCGCGAGCAACTTGTCGACCTCGTCCGGGGCGACCCAGTAGTGCTTGGCCCCGTCGAGCACCGGCAGCAGGACATAGAGCTGCTGGAGCGCGTCCGCCAGGCGCAGCGCGTCGGAGGTCAGCTCGATCCGGACGTAGCGCGACTCGCCCCACTCGGGGAAGGCCGCGTCCAGCGGGATCGCCGCCGCCTCGACCTGCCAGCCCAGCGGCTCGAAGAGCCTGGCCACCATCGCCACGCCACCGCCCTCGCCGACGCCGTTGGCGGGCACCGCGGGCAGGGAGATGCGCAGCGGCCGGGCCTGGTCGGCCAGCCCGGGGCGGCCCTCGCAGACGCCCTTCATCGCCGTCCGGAACACCGTCCGCAGGGCCACCGCCAGCAGTGAGGACGCGGCGTAGGGGCGGTCGTTGACGTACTGGGCGAGCGCGAAGTCCGGGGAGCCGCCGCGGCCCTTGCCCCGGCCCCGGCGGACCAGCGCGATCGGGTCGACCTCCAGTAGCAGAGCGGCCGTGCAGAGCTCGTCGCTCGCCTCTGGGTAGAAGACATGGGCCTCGCCGTGCGAAGTCCCGAACCGCTGGACCTTGCCCGGGTGCTTGTGGAGAAGAAAGCCGAGGTCGGTGGCAGGGCTCTCGGCGGTGCCTGTGGTGGAGATCGACATGAACACCTGCACGAGTATTGCCCAGCACCACCCCTCTGAGCACCGGGTTTATCCGAGGTCCGGAGCCGGCGCGGGCGGCCGCGCGGCTCCCCCGGCGGACGGCGGGCCGCCGCGTCCGCACGGTGAGCGTGTTCGGCACCGACGGCCCGCATTCGTTAACGTGCACGATGTGACTGCTGAATCCACCTCCCGCGCAAGCGGCGCCGTCGCCGCCGGTCTGGCCACCATCGCCGCCGACGGCACCGTCCTCGACACCTGGTACCCCACCCCCGCGCTGGCCGCCGAGCCCGGCCCGGCCGGCACCGTCCGTCTGACCGCCGAGCAGGCCGAGGCCGAGCTGGGCGCCGGCGCCGCCGAGGCGCTCCGCACCGACGTACGCCGCGGCGTCGAGGTGGTCGCCGTGCGCACCACGATCGCCTCGCTGGACGAGAAGCCGATCGACGCGCACGACGCCTACCTGCGCCTGCACCTGCTGAGCCACCGTCTGGTGAAGCCGCACGGCCAGAACCTGGACGGCCTGTTCGGTCTGCTGGCCAACGTGGCGTGGACCAGCATCGGCCCGGTGCAGGTGGACAAGGTCGAGCAGGCCCGTCTGGCGGTGCGCGCCCAGGGCGGCCAGCTCGCCGTCTACGGCATCGACAAGTTCCCGCGGATGACCGACTACGTCGCCCCCTCGGGTGTGCGCATCGCCCACGCGGACCGCGTCCGGCTCGGCGCCCACCTGGCCACCGGCACCACCGTGATGCACGAGGGCTTCGTCAACTTCAACGCCGGCACGCTGGGCACCTCGATGGTCGAGGGCCGGATCAGCGCGGGCGTCGTGGTCGGCGACCACAGCGACATCGGCGGCGGCGCCTCGATCATGGGCACCCTGTCGGGCGGCGGCAAGCAGATCGTCTCGGTCGGCGAGCGCTGCCTGCTCGGTGCCAACGCGGGCATCGGCATCTCGCTGGGCAGCGACTGCGTCGTGGAGGCCGGCCTGTACGTGACCGCCGGCACCCGGGTGACCACCCCGGACGGCAAGGTGGCCAAGGCGGTCGAGCTGTCCGGCCAGGACAACCTGCTGTTCCGCCGCAACTCCCAGACGGGCGCGGTCGAGGTGATCGCCCGCTCCGGCTCCTGGGGCGGCCTGAACGCCGAGCTGCACGCTCACAACTGACCGCCTCTCGTGTTGCCGCATCAGCGCTGCGGCAACACGACTGTGCGGGGTGGCCCCGGTGCCGGGTGACGGCGCCGGGGCCGCTGCGCTTGCCGTCCGCCCGCCCTGTCGTCCAGCCGCCCTGTCGTCCGCGCGGCCCGACCGGACCGCCGCCGGCCGCATCACCGTGCACGGCCGACCGAAACGGCGGCCCTCCGCTCCGAACCCTGGTCCGAGGCGGCCGCCTCGCCCGACGCCCGACAGCCCGGCGGAGCGGCCCTGCCTTCCGCGGCCCCACCCTGCTCAGCCCCGCCCTCCGCAGTGCCACCGACCGGAGGACCGAGCCGGAGGACCAGTGACGGCGATGCCCGCCCGGTCGCCGAAGCCCAGGGCGGCGGTGGACCGGCCGCGCCGTCCGCCACCCCGCCGGGACCGGATGCGGTATCGGCGCCCTCCTCCCCCGCCGCCGCGCCGACGGTCTGCCTCAGCCGACCGACCACGTCCTTGCACTCCGCCCCGGCGTCGACCCCGTCGATGCAGGTCCAGTACAGGCTCTCGGTGTCGGCGCCGCAGGCCAGCACCACCAGCGCCTCGCCGACGTCCTGCAGCAGGCCGCCGAGTTCACCCAGGGCCGGGGCGAGCTCACCGAGATCGGTGAGCCGCCCGGCCCGTCCGCTGCCACCCCAGCCCGGCGGGGCGCACCGGTCGGACCAGGTCTGGTCCAGGCAGCCGGCCGCGTGGGCGCCGGCCTCGGACAGTTGCCGGCCGAGCCCGGCCAACTCGCCGTCGTCCAGCTCGGACAGCCGAGCGCCCACCGCCTCGGTGAGCAGCGCGGCCTGCCGCGCCTCGGCCAGCACCTCCGGTACCTCCCTGGCCTCGGCCAGCGCGTGCCTGGCCGTCCTGATGAGTCGCAGCGCCTCCATCGGCCCGCCACCCCCTTCTCGCTCGTTTCGCCGTCGACCGCGACCGCCGGTATGGCGGTCACGTGGTCACGGCGAAAGCGTGCGTCGGGGCGCGGCCGGATGCGGCCACCTCGTCAAAGCCTGTGGAAAAGCCCGGGGGTGTGGATAACTTCCATCCCCCACAAGGGTTAATCGCCTACGTTCGAGTCGACGCCGAACCCCGATCCGCCCCCTGTCCCACTCCCCGATCCCAACCCCAACCCCGACCCAGGCCCAGGAACCGGGAAGCGCAGTTCGTTCCGTTCGATCTTGGCCGCGAGGGCCGCCAGCGGATCCACTCCCAGTACCGAACAGAACTGCACCAGATACGCGAGGACATCGGCCACCTCGTCGCGCACCCGATGGGCGCTGTCCGGATCGGACATCACCGACGCGGCCTGTTCCGGTGTGAGCCACTGGAAGATCTCCAGCAGCTCGCCGGCCTCCACGGTCAGCGCGGCGGCCAGATTCTTGGGCGTGTGGAAGGGCTCCCAGCCACGCGCGGCGGCGAACTCCACCAACCGCTGCCGCAGGCTCTCCAGCGTGGGGACCGCGGCCTCGCCGGACGCCGCTCCGGGCTCCACCGGGCCGGCCCCGGACTCCGTCACTCGTTCACTCACCCGTCCAGGTCTACCGCATCCACCACCGTCTCCGGCACCGCCCCCGGCTCCGTCCCCACGGTCACCCCGGGCTCCCCTACCGGCCCGCACCCGCGCACCGCCTGGGCCGGTACCCGCGCCGTCTCCGTCCGCAGCACGGTGTGGCCGGAGCCCGGGTCCCGTCGGCACTCGACCAGCGTGGCCCCCGGCGGCAGCCCGCCCGACCCGCCGAACGCCTCCCGGGCGGCAGCCGGTTCCTGGAGCGCCGCCAGCACGCGCAGCTGGTTGCGCCCGGACATCTCACGGGCGAGCCGCAGCAGCGAGGCGGCCTGCTCGGTGCTGAGCCCGGCGCCGAGGTCGTCGGCGAGCACGGTGAGCTGCCGGTGCGCCCAGGGGACCTCGGCGGCCGCATCCAGGTCGAGCACGCCGGCCCCGGTGAGCAGCACGGCGGCGAACGCGAGGTGGCGCAGCATGCCGTCGGAGGCCTGGTCGACGCCGGTGCGGCCGAGGACGCCCTCGTCGAAGACGGCCAGGACCCGCTGGTCGGCGCCGGTACCCCGGTGCGCGAGGTCGAGCCCGAGCAGCGGGTGCGGCGCGGCGGACTGGACGACGCGCAGCAGTTGGCCGTACCGGCGGCCGCATTCGTTGCTGAGCCGGGCGATCACGGCGGAGATGTTGGCGGCGGTGCTGAGCAGCCTGGCCTGCGGGTTCGGGCGGGCCCAGCCGCGCATCAGGGCGGGTACGGGGTGGACGGGGAAGACCTCGCGCAGGGCGGTGAGCAGCTGTTCGGCGGCGGCCAGCACCTTGCGCTCGCCGGGGGAGGATCCGGCCACCCGCAGGGGGATCTGCGAAGTGATCATGGTGTTTCCGGGGAAGGGCGCCCGGATGTCGCCCTGGCGGGTGTCGTTGTGCCAGCTGACGTTGACCCGCTGGTTGCGGACGTCCTGTTCGCCGGTCTCGACCAGGGTCCGGCCGTCGAGGGTGAGCCGTTCACGGGCGATCCGGACGGGCCCGTCGGTGCGGATCACGAGCTCCAGGCGGATCGGCCCGTCACCGGAACGGACGGTGCAGCCGAGGATGATCGCGTTCCGGCCGTGCGGGACGCAGCCCTCCAGGCCGCCGCGCACGGGGGCGGCCAGTGGTCCGGTCCGGCCCGGCAGGCCGTTGAGGGAGTCGGCGATCTCCTCGCCGAGGGCGAGCCGGGAGAGGACGGCGAGCCCGTCGAGGGCGTTCGACTTGCCGACGCCGGCGGGGCCGTGCAGCACGGTCAGGGGCGCGAGCGGCAGTGTCGCGCGCCGGTAGGACTTGAAGGAGGCGAGCCGGATCTCCTCGACGATGGGGCGCTGGACGGGCGGTCGACCGGGCCCCGGAGCGCTCGGACGGGGGTGGGCCGGCACGGCGGGCCGGGTGGCTTCGCGGTTCACCCGTCGGACGTTAGCCGCAGGTCGGACGGGAGAAACGTGCCTGCTCGGCAGATTCATCCCAACGAGGTCCCGGGGACAAAGCGCTCGTCGCCCCGACAGCCACCACCCGCCGTACCGTCAGCGCCGATAGACCGCCACCGTCACCGAGGCGGTCACCTCGACCGGGTCGGCCAGCGCGGCGAGCCGGTCCTCCAGCACCTCCCGGTCGGTGTGCCAGGCGCTCGGGCCCATCCCGACGACGGTGCGGACGTCGGCCGCCGACAACCGCATCGTGAACTCGACCTCCCGCTGCCCGGCCGGGTCGAGGTAGGGGCCGAGCTTCTCCTCGATCCGGCGCTGTTTCTCCTCGTCGACCGAGAGCAGGCCCAGGGCGGCGACGAGTTCGCGCAGGTGGCGGGAGGTCGGCGAGACCAGCAGCAGCGTGCCGCCGGGGCGCAGCACACGGCGGATCTCCGGACCGTTGCGCGGCGCGAAGACGTTCAGCACGAGCCCGGCGGAGCCGTCCCGCAGCGGCAGCGGGCGCCAGGCGTCACAGACGACGGCCCCGATCCGGGGGTGGGCCCTGGCGGCCCGGCGCAGCGCGTACTTGGAGATGTCCAGGGCCGCGCCGGGGCTGCCGGGAAGGGCGTCGAGGACATGGGCGAGATAGTGGCCGGTACCGGCGCCGAGGTCCGCGACGAGACCCTCCGGGGCGGCCGCCGCGGCGGCCTCGGCGAGGGCGTCGGCGATCGGCCGGTAGTGGCCGGCGGCGAGGAAGTCGCTGCGGGCGGCGACCATCCCGGCGGTGTCGCCGGTGCCGGTGTGGGCGTCACCGGCGAGCAGGCTGACGTAGCCCTGCCTGGCGATGTCGAAGCTGTGCCCCGACGGGCAGCGCAGGTTGCGCCCGTCCGGGGTGAGCGCCTGCGCGCAGTGCGGGCAGGCCAGGTAGGGCTCGATGTCCTGCAGCAACGTCCGTCTTCTCCCGCCATCCGGTTCGCCGTCCGACCGGAAGGGCAAGCCTAACGACTGCTGGTGGGCCACCACGCACCGCGCGGTCCGGGCACCCGGGGGCCGCTGGCGCCGCCCCGGCCCGCCACCCGCAGCGCCAGCGCGGCCAGCGCCTCGGGCGCGCCGGCCTGCCCGCGGACGCCGGGAAAGGCGTTGACATCGACGATCACGGGTTCGGCGGGCCCGTCGAGCAGATCGACGCCGTACACGTCGAGGCCGAACACCTCGCCGACCCGCCGCGCGAGGTCCACCCGCTCGGCCGGCAGGTCCCCCGGCCCGAACGGGCTGCCGTGGGCGGCTCCCGCGGCGGCCCCGGCGGGTGCCGGCTCGACAAGCACCGGCTCGACAAGCGCGGGCTCGGCGAGCTCGGACCGGCGCCGGGCGCAGAACACCTGCCCGGCGATCACCCACAGCTTCTGGTCCCAGCCGGAGTTGGCGAGGTACGGCTGGGTCACCACGGGCTCGTCGGGCCAGCGCTCGGCGAGGGCACGCAGCCCGGCGGCGTCGTCGACCCGGGCGACGAGGTCGTGGCGGCGGCTGTAGCGGCTCTTGACGACCAGCGGGAAGCCGGGTTCGGCCAGGTCGGCGAGGCGGGCCGTGGTACGGGTGGCGGCGAACGGCAGACCGGCCGAGCGGGCCAGCTCGGCCATGCCGGTGCGGTCCTGGCAGAACCGGGTCGCGGCGGCCGAGTTGATGACCGGGGCGCCCCGCTCCTCCAGGTGGCGGGCGAACGCGAGGGCCCGGGGCGTACGGGCCTTGAGCAGGTAGACGTCGGCGAGCGGGCCGGGGCCGAGCCGGTCGGCGGGCGGACCGTCGCCCGCGTTGGGGTCGAGGCTCTCCACCAGGTGGCGGGGCCTCAGCAGCCCTGCGGTGGCGGCGAGCAGCGGGTGACCGGGGTCGGGGGTGAGCAGGCAGATCCTCATATCGAGCCGCCGAGGCGGGCCCCGTCGTACCCGGCTCCCCCGAAATCGGCGCCGAACGCGGAACCGCCCACCTGAGCGGGCACCCCGAGGGCGGCCCCTTGCGCGGGCAGCCGTACGACCCCCGGCGCCGGGGCGGGAACGGACTCCAGGGCGGGCGCCGGGGCGGAGACGGCCGTCCCGGTGCGGGCCAGTCGCAGCACCGCCCGGGCGACCCGGGCGACCGCGTCGGGCACCTGACGGAAACTCGGGAAGTCGTTGATGTCGACGACCACCGGACCGTCCGGGCCGAGCAGCACGTCGACCCCGTAGAGATCGAGACCGAACACCTCCCCGACCTGGGCGGCGATCCGCGCGACATCGCCGCTGAGCGGCACCTGCCGTTCGCGTACGCCCTGGCCGGGGTGGAGCGGCGAGCAGCGCTCGGTCGCGTACAGCTCGCCGTCGACACAGTACACCTTGAGATCGGTACCGGAGTTGGGCACGTACGGCTGGGCGATCAGCAGGCTCTCGCCGTCCAGTTCGGGACCGAGTTCGGCGAGGTGCTCCGGGGTCGGGACGAGCCGCACGGCCCGCCCCGAACTGCCGTCGGCGGGCTTCACCACGAGCGGGTACTCGGAGGCGGGGATCTCCGCGAGCCGTTCCCAGCGGGCGGCCGCGTAGGTGACCGGGACGGGCAGACCCCGGGTACGGGCGATCACCGCGGCGAGCGCCTTGTCCCGGACGCCGCGGATGGAGCGGACGTCGTTGATCGTGGTGAGGCCGACGGCGGCGGCCGCCTCCAGCAGGGTCAGGCCGGGACCGCCGGAGACGGTCTTGAGCACCCAGGCGTCATGGCTGCCCGCCCGGACCGCCTCGGAGATCGCCATCAGCGCGTTGCCGGGGCGCAGCAGGTCCACCCGGTGGCCCCACGCGGTGAGTTGGCGCGCCACGTCGAGCGGCATGCCGTCGTGCCGGTAGTGCTCCTCCACCAGAAAGCAGAGCCTCATGAGCCTGTCATCCCCCTCGCCTTGCCCAGCAGGACGTCCGCCGTCCCGTCCGGCAGAGCTGTAAAGGCCCCAGAATGCCACGCCGCCCACACACAAGATCGCCCGGCCTGTAAGCATTGGGCAACAATCGATCCGAAATGCCCCTGTCGGAACGGCCCCTGACGAACCGCCGGACCGCCTCACCGCCGCCGGTCCCGCCCGCATCCCGACGGCGCCCAATGCGGTGGCAGGAGCGGCGGCCGACTGCTTGGATGCACGGCGTGACTACTGCTGCTCCTGACTCCGTCCACCCCGACCACCCCGGCCACCGGACCCTCCTCGACGAGATCGAGCGGTACTACGACGCCGTACCGCGCAGCGCCGCCCGGGTCGAGGACTTCGGTCCGCTCAGCCTGTTCGTCCGCGAGGGCGAGGGCTGGCCGTACTACGCCCGGCCGGCGCGGGGCCGCAGCGGCCCCGCGGCCACCGCCGAGGACGTCCGCCTGGTCCTGGCCCGCCAGCGCGAGCTGGGTCTGCCGGAGGCCTTCGAGTGGGTGGCCGAGCACGATCCGCTGCTGCGCGCGGCGGTGGAGGAGGCCGGGCTGGTGGTGCACGAGCACCCGCTGCTGGTGCTGGGCCCCGAGGACGCGGCGGCCGGGCCGGCCGGGCCGCCGGACGGGGTGTCGGTCCGGGTGCTGGCCGCCGGCGACCCCGGCCTGGCGAGCGCGGTGACCGTCCCGCACCTGGCCTTCGCCGAGCCGGGCACCGGCGTGGGCGGCGCGGGTACGGACGAGCTGGCGGCGGCGGCCGAACGCTCGGTGGCCGACGGCTCCGTCGCGCGGATCGCGGAGCGGATCGCCGCCGGGCGCACCGTGCTCGCCGCGGCCGTCCAGAACGGCTCGGCGCTCTGCGCGGGCCAGCACAACCCGGTCGGCCCGGTCACCGAAGTGGCCGGCGTCGGCACCCTGCCGTCGGCGCGCCGCCGCGGCCTCGGTCTGGCGGTCACGGCGGCGCTGGTCGCCCACGCACGGGCGAACGGCGTGCGGACGGTGTTCCTGTCCGCCGCCGACGAGGACGTCGCCCGGATCTACCGCCG
Organism: Kitasatospora sp. NPDC088351; assembly: GCF_040685575.1. NCBI lineage: Bacteria > Bacillati > Actinomycetota > Actinomycetes > Kitasatosporales > Streptomycetaceae > Kitasatospora > Kitasatospora sp. NPDC088351. Next base: position 133,157 of record NZ_JBFBIL010000015.1, read on the forward strand.
GGCCGGCTTCCGCCCGTTCGCGACGGCCCTGATCGCCGAGCCCGCCGGGACCGGCCCGGCCGGCGCGTAGACCGTACGGCGCACCCCGCACAGGGTGCGCCGTGGGGGGAGGTCGTCAGTCCGAGTCCTCGTCGTCCTCGCCGCTGACGCCCTCCCCCTCGGCCTCGTCCACCACCCAGGCCGCCAGCCGTTCCGCGACCCCGGCCACGCCGAGCCGCCCCTCACGGATGGCCCGGGCGAGGCTGCGCACCTCGCGGGCGGTGGTCGCGACCGTGCAGCCGCTGGCCACCAGGTAGGCGTAGGCGACGGCGGTGGCGTACAGCTCGTTGGTCTTCTCCAGGGCCGGCACCCGGATCAGCTGGTGCATCAGGGCGGCGGCGCGGTCCTGCGGTTCGGGGTAGACGGCGATGTCGAAGATCTCGGCCTGATGGCGGGAGACCGCGGCGAGCAGCGACCCGTAGTCGGTGACCTGCGGGTCACCGGGTGTGTACTGCTCGGCGGTCATGAGCAGCCACGAGAGGTCGACCTCCAGGTTCAACGGCGCACGTCCTGCAGGTCGGCGCCGCCCCGCTCGCCGAACTCGGCCAGGAAGGCCGTCTCGTACTCCTTCATGAACTGCGCCGCGGCGTCGACGAACGCCCGCCCGGCCTCGCCCATGTCCTGCTGGACCAGGCGCTCGATGTACTGGTTCATGCTGATCCCCTGCTGCTCCGCCCGCTCCCGGGCCATCTCCGCGGTGGTGGCGTCCACCCGGACGTTCAGCTGCTTCTTACCCATGAATCTCAAGCTAGCGCCGATGTGCTAGCACAACAAGGGCGCATGCAAAGCCGTCGCACGCCCTCCCCGTTGTCGGGCGGCGCGAAGGAGTTCCGTTCGCGGGCCGGGGGAAGCGCCCACCGGACTCTTCGCTCCGGCAGGAAGTCGACCGGTCCGGCGTCCTGCGCCACGGGTCCCGGATCCGGCTCACCGACCCGGTGGGCCGGGGTCAGTTCGACCAGAAGGGGTCGTCGTCCCTGGGGAGGATGTCGGGATTGCCGTTGGACATGGTCGGCTCGGGGGTGGGGGTGCCGAAGGAGTCGTGGCCGTCGGCCACCGGGACGGGGCCGACCGACGCCCCGATGTCGATGTTGCCGGCGGGGTGGATGGTGATTCCCACGCCGGAGCCGTCCGGGGTGGTGGCGGACACGGCAAGCCGGTCCGGGGCGGCCGAGTTGACCGTGTAGCCCCTGGCCTGCAAGCCGCGCCGGACCATGTCCAGCAGGACGCCGTACTTGGCCGGCGAGACCTTGGTCATGATGTGGCGCCGGCGGGAGGCGGTCGCGTAGCCGAGGGAATGCTCGTCGAGCCCCCTGGAGTACTGCTCGGTCGAGCGGGGCCACTCGTCCCGGTACCGCAGCTTCGGCCGGACCTCGGACAGCGACTCGTCGAGCAGGGCGCTCAGCTGCTGGACGGCCTGCTCGGGAGGGATGAGCCGCTTCGGGGCCTTGCCCGTGGCGCCGGACGAGCAGGCGGTCAGAGCGAGCGCCAGTGCGGCGGCCGCGATGCCCAGCCGGCGTGTACTCCGCAACGACCCGTTCATCGCCGCCCCCTCGCTGTCATGTTGCACCTGCCCGCCACGATCCGGCACGCAGGCAGGTGGCCACTCGCTTCACGCCGAGGCACGGCACGGCGAAACTAGCAGATCAGCCATGCCGCGGGCCGCGCCCGGTGCCGCGAGGGCGGAGCCCGGGCGACCGGGACGAGAATGGCGGTGCCGGTGACGGCCGGACCACCGGCCAGGACATCCGGGGGTGAACACCGCCGGGCGCACCGGAGCGGTACCGATCGGAGCGAGACTTGAAGAGTTCTTCACCTTCGTAGACTCTGAATTGCCCTGAGCATTCCCTGGAGCGGCACCGACCGGTGTGGAGGCCGGCAATGACAGCCATGTTCGACCAGGAGCTGCGCGAGCAGCTCGACCAGGCCCGCAAGGAACTCGCGGCCGCCCGGGCCGACGGGGACGCCGACGGCGTCCAGGCGTACGAGGGCCGGATCGCCGGACTGCTCCGGCTCGCCGCCCAGCACGGGATCACCCTGCCGCCCAGCGCCGACGAAGGGGAGCCGGACCAGCGCTGAACGGCACGCCCGCCCGGGCGCTCACACCCGCGGACACACGGAGGCGGCACCCGGGAAACCCCGGATGCCGCCTCCGTCACAACTGGGCCGCCGCTACTGCGCGAGCTCCCCCACCGGCTCCAGGATCGCCACGCACTCGAAGTGGTGGGTCATCGGGAACAGGTCGAAGGCCCGCAGCGAGACCGGCCGGTAGCCGCCCTCGCGGAAGTACGCCAGGTCCCGGGCGAGCGCGGCCGGGTCACAGGCCACGTACGCGATCCGGCGGGCCGCCAGGCCGGCCAGGTGCGCGACGGTCTCCCGCCCGGCGCCCGCCCGCGGCGGGTCCAGGACGATCAGGTCGGTGGCGGTGATGCCGGTGCGCGGCAGCAGCGTCTCCACCCGGTCGCACTCGATCCGGACGTTGTCCAGCGCGGCCAGGTTGTGCCGGGCGTCCTCCACCGCCTGCTTGGCGGACTCGATGCCGAGCACCGCGCCGTCCTCGCCGACCCGGTCGGCCAGCGCGCCCGCGAACAGGCCCACACCGCAGTACAGGTCGAGCGCGTTCTCGCCCCACTGCGGGTCCAGGCCGTCCAGGACCGCGTCCACCAGGGTGTCCGGTGCCTCGGGGTGGATCTGCCAGAAGCCGCCGTTGCTGACCCGCCAGGTCCGCCCGGCCGCCCGCTCGCGCACGAAGGCGCGGCCGTGCACCCGGTGGACGTTGCCCTGCTCGTCGATCCGGCTGATCGACACCGGCTTGTCCAGCTCCACCAGCGGCAGCTGCGCGCCCGGCGCCGGGGTCAGCACCACCTGGCGGTCCGAGGAGCCGGAGGCGGCGATCACCTCGACCGAGGCGACGCCCGGCCAGTCACGGGCCTCGATCCCCAGCTCGCTGACGCCCTCGGCGGCGATCAGGCAGTGGTCCACCGGCTGGATGTCGTGCGAACGGTGCTTGCGCAGGCCGACCTTCCCGGTCCCCGCGTCCACCGTGTACTGCACCCGGGTGCGCCAGGCCGGCACCTGCCCGGCCGGGAGCTTGCCGCCGACCGGCTCGACACTGCCGTCCCAGCCGGCCTCGGCCGGGGTGAGCCCGGCCAGCTTGGCCAGCTGCTCGGTGAGCACCTGCACCTTGAGCTTGCGCTGCCCGCCGGGGGTGACGTGCTGCCAGTCGCAGCCGCCGCACTTGCCCGGCCCGGCGAACGGGCACGGCGGGGCGATCCGGTCCTTGGCCGGCTCCAGGATCTCCACCGCGTCGGCCCGCAGGAAGCGGGACTTGGTGGTGCCCTCGGTGACCAGCGCGATCACCCGCTCACCGGGCAGCGTGTGCCGGACGAACAGCACCCGGCCCTCGTGCCGGGCCACGCAGTGCCCGCCGCCGTGCGCGACCGGGCCGACCTCGACCTCGTACCGCTCGCCGACCAGCGGGTCGCCGCCGGGTCCCTTGGGGGCGGCCTCGGCGCGCGGCGGGCGCGGGGTGCGCAGCGCCTTGGGCGGGCGGACGGTCTGCTTGCGCGGACGGTCGCCCGTGGGCTTTGCCGACTTCGCCGACTTCGCCGGCTTCGGCTGCTTGGCCGCGCCCTCGGCGGCTTCCGCCGGGCGCTCGGGGGCGCGCTCGCCCGGGGCGAGCGGGGCGGTCTGCGCGGTGAAGCCCTCGCGGTCGGTGGCAGCCGGACGCACCGGCTTGCCCCAGCGCGGACGGGCGACCTGGCCGGGCTTGGCACCGCCCTTGCGGGCGCCCTTGCCCGAGGAGCCGTTGGAGCGGGACGGGGTGTTGCGGGTCACTGGGAGGAGTCCTTGCTGCTGTCAGCGGTGGCGTCGGGCGTTGCGGAGACCTTCGACTTTACGGCCTTCGGTGCGCGTGGCTCACCACGCCGGACGGCACCGGGCGCCGACCACGCCTTCTGCGGCCTGCGCCGTTCGGAGGACTCCAACTGCCAGGGTACGGAGGTCACCATCACACCGGGCTTGAAGAGCAGGCGTCCCTTGAGCCGCAGCGCGCTCTGGTTGTGCAGCAGGTGCTCGTACCAGTGGCCGACCACGTACTCGGGGATGTAGACCGACACCACCTCGCGCGGGCTGCTGCGGCGCAGGTTCTTGACGTAGTCCAGCACCGGCCCGGTGATCTCACGGAACGGCGAGTCCAGCACCTTGAGCGGCACCTCGATGCCGCGCTCGTCCCACTCCTTGCGCAGCGCCGCGGTGTCCGCCGGGTCGACGTTCACGGTCACGGCCTCCAGCGTGTGGGCGCGGGCCAGCCGCGCGTACGCCAGGGCGCGCAGCGCCGGCTTGTGCAGCTTGGAGACCAGCACGATGGCGTGCACCCGGGTGGGCAGCACCACGTCGTCCGGCTCCTCCGCGGCGACCAGTTCCTCGGAGACCCGGTCGTAGTGCCGGCGGATGGCCTTCATCATCACGAACAGCACGATCATCGCGGCGATCGCGATCCAGGCGTGGCTGATCTTGGTGGCGAGGACGACGATCAGCACCGCCATGGTCATCACCAGGCCGAAGGTGTTGATCGCCCGGCTGCGCTGCATGTGGCGGCGGCGGGCCGGGTCGGTCTCGCCGCGCAGCTCCCGCGTCCAGTGCCGGATCATGCCGGACTGGCTCATGTTGAAGGAGACGAAGACGCCGACGATGTAGAGCTGGATCAGCCGGGTCGGGTCGGCGTCGAACGCGATGATGAACAGGATCGCGGCCAGCGCCAGCAGGATGATGCCGTTGGAGAACGCCAGGCGGTCGCCGCGGGTGTGCAGCTGGCGCGGCAGGTAGCGGTCCTGGGCCAGGATCGAGCCGAGCACCGGGAACCCGTTGAAGGCGGTGTTGGCGGCCAGCACCAGGATCAGGCCGGTGACGGCGGCGACGAAGAAGAACCCGGGCGTGAAGTTCGAGAAGACGGCCTCGCTGATCTGGGCGAGCGCGGTCTTCTGGTGGTAGTCGGCCGGGGCGCCGCCGAGCTGCTCGACGGGGTTCTCGGCCATCTGGACGCCGGTGAGCCGGGCCAGCCAGATGATGCCCATGAACATCACGACGGCGATGGTGGCCATCATCAGCAGGGTGGTCGCCGCGTTCTTGCTCTTCGGCTTGCGGAAGGCCGGCACACCGTTGGAGATCGCCTCCACACCGGTCAGCGCGGCACAGCCCGAGGAGAACGCCTTGAGCAGCAGGAACACCATCGCGAAGCCGGCCAGCGAATCATTGCCCGGGGTGGCCGCCAGATGGAAACCGGAGCTCTCGGCCGGCATCTCCTGCCCGAAGGCGAAATGCCGGATCACCCCGTAGACGACCATGCCGAGCACACCGGCCATGAAGGCGTAGGTCGGAACGGAGAAGGCGGTGCCGGACTCACGGACCCCGCGCAGGTTCATCCCCATCAGCAGGATGACCACGACGACGGACAGGGTCAGCTCGTGCCCGCGCAGCGCGGGCACCGCGGAGACCACGTTGGCCACACCCGAGGTGGTCGAGACCGCCACGGTCAGGATGTAGTCCACCATCAGCGCGCTGGCGACCACCAGACCGGAGTTCGGCCCGTGGTTGACGGTGGCGACCTCGTAGTCACCGCCGCCGCTGGGATAGGCGTGGACGTTCTGCCGGTACGAGGCCACCACCGCGAGCATCACGATGGCGACGACAACGCCGATCTGCCAGGAGAAATGGATGGCCGAGGCGCCCGCCAGGGAGAGCGTCAACAGGATCTCCTCGGGCGCGTACGCGACCGAGGAGAGCGCGTCCGAGGCGAAAACGGGCAGCGCGATGCGCTTGGGGAGCAGCGTTTCCCCGAGCTTGTCGCTGCGCAACGCACGCCCGATCAGGATGCGTTTCGGAAGGTCAGTCGGCATAGGCACGTTAAGGAATCGTAGGGGCTGTTCGGAGCGTGGTCTGACTTATCTCCCCCCCTTCGTCGCGACCGCGTTCGACGGACCGGCTAGCGTGTCGGATACGAGCAGGCGGGCAACACTTGGATTGTCGCGCCGAGCACCCCTGAGGACGCTCGCCCCGCACGGCGGGGCGGGGAAGGATGACGAACGGTGTTTGCGCAGGTCAAGAACCCAACGGGACGGGTGAGGTAGCGCCGGTGCACATCGTCATCATGGGCTGCGGCCGCGTGGGCTCCGCCCTCGCCAGGGCGCTGGAGAAACAGGGCCACTCGGTGGCCGTCGTCAACCAGGACCCGACGGCGTTCCGCCGGCTGGGCGCCGGGTTCAACGGGCGCCGGGTGACGGGCGTCGGCTTCGACCAGGACACCCTGCGCGAGGCGGGCATCGAGGAGGCCGGCGCGTTCGCCGCCGTCTCCAGCGGAGACAACTCCAACATCATCGCGGCCCGGGTCGCCCGGGAGAACTTCGGCGTGGAGAACGTCGCGGCCCGGATCTACGACCCCCGGCGCGCCGAGGTCTACCAGCGTCTGGGCATCCCGACCGTCGCCACCGTCCGCTGGACGGCCGACCAGATGCTGCGCCGGCTGCTGCCGAGCGGCGCCGAGCCGCTCTGGCAGGACCCGAGCGGCACCGTGCAGCTCGCCGAGGTGGCGTACAACCCGGTCTGGGTCGGCCACCGGCTGAGCGCGCTCGAGGAGGCCTCCGACACCCGGGTGGCGTTCGTCACCCGGCTCGGCGAGGGTGTGCTGCCCACGCCCCAGATGGTGGTGCAGGAAGGCGACCTGGTGCACGTGATGCTGCGCCGGGCCGACCTGACGGCGGTCGAGGCCGCGTTCGCGCAGGGGCCGAAGGAGGAGGGTCACTGATGCGGGTCGCCATTGCCGGAGCCGGGGCCGTCGGCCGCTCGATCGCGGGCGAGCTGCTGGAGAACGGCCACGAGGTCCTGCTGATCGACAAGAACCCCAACTCCATCTCGGTGGAGCGGGTCCCCATGGCGGAGTGGCTGCTGGCCGACGCCTGTGAGATCACCTCGCTGGACGAGGCGGCGCTGCATCGCTGCCACGTGGTGATCGCCGCGACCGGTGACGACAAGGTCAACCTGGTCGTCTCGCTGCTGGCGAAGACCGAGTACGGCGTGCCGCGGGTGGTCGCCCGGGTGAACAACCCGAAGAACGAGTGGCTCTTCAACGAGTCCTGGGGCGTGGACGTGGCCGTCTCCACCCCGCGTCTGATGTCCGCCCTGGTCGAGGAGGCGGTCAGCGTCGGCGACCTGGTCCGGCTGATGCGCTTCAGCCAGGGCAACGCCAACCTGGTCGAGCTGACCCTGGCCTCGGACACCGAACTGGTCGGCACCCGGGTCGGCGACGTGCCGTGGCCGCCCGACACCGCGCTGGTGACCATCATCCGCGAGGGCCGGGTGCTGACGCCGGGCAAGGACGACACCCTGGAGGGCGGCGACGAGCTGCTCTTCGTCGCCGCGCAGGAACGCGAGGAGGAGCTGGAGGACCTGCTGTCCGCCTCCTCCGGCGCCCAGTAGCGCCACCGCCACGCGAGAGGGCCCGCACTCGGTGCTTGGGTTCTAACGGTCCTCGCAACACCCGCGATCTGTGGGAGTTGCGAGGGCCGTGGCTGTTGGACGCGATGATCTTTCGGGTTTGAGGGAGCG